>JAFANN010000141.1 GCA_019232665.1 Caulobacteraceae bacterium
GCCCGCAGGCCAAGCGTCTGCGCAGGGGACAGTCCCGCTCCGCCGGCGCCGCCGAAGCCCCCTTTGAGGTCGGTGGCGCGGGATCCCAGCCGCTCCGGCGCGTCCAGTCCGCCTGCGAACGCCACATAGCCGAAGGCGCCTTGCGGCCCCTGGTCCAGGGTCAGGGTCTGACCGGCGCCCGCGCAGCGCGCCCAGTTGGCCGGAAGGGCGTGGCGGTCCAGCCGGGCCGCTCCTGCGCCGGTGACGGCGAAGGCGCAGTCGGACTCAAAGCGCAGCTCGAACGGGAAGATGGCGACCTCGATCGCCGCCTCGCCGGCCTCTTGCCCCAGCAGCATGTTGGCGACGCGCAGCGACACCGGATCCATCGCCCCGGCGCGCGAGACGCCCCATCGGCGGCCCTGCGGTCGCCCCAGGTCCTGAATCGTGTTGAGCGGTCCCGAGCGAAGGATCCGGATCACGTCCGGATGTCCTCGATGACGAAGCGCACGCGATCGCCGGGCGCGAGCAGGGCGGGCGGGTCGTGCTCGGAGTCGAAAAGCTTCAGCGAGGTCCGACCCAGGCAGTGCCACCCGGTCGGCGCTTCGCATGGCATGATGCCGCTCTGGCTTCCGCCGATCATCACCGTACCGGTCGCGACACGCGGGCGGGGGGAGGCGTGGCGCGACCACGCGAGGCGCGGATCGAGACCCGACAGGTAGGGGAACCCAGGCATGGCTCCCACGGCCGCGACGCCATAGTCGGCGGCTGCGTGCAGCCGGACCGTCTCCTCGATCGACAGGCCGATACGGCGGGCGAGTTCGGCCAGCTCATCCCCGGCCTCGCCGCCGTAGACCGTCGGGATCTCGATGGTCCGACCGCTTCCTTCAGCCGGCTCCGCCCTGGCCCACACTTCGCGTAGCGCCGCCTCGATCGACGACGGACTCCATCGCTCAGGGTCGAAAGACACGGTGAGGTTGTTCATGCCGGGGATGGCTTCCCGCACACCCTCGAGGCTGGCCGCCGCTTCGCACGCGGCCCAGACCCGCCCCTGGAGGAGATCATCGAACCGCGCGCCGGCGACATCGAACAGCACCGCCTCGCAACCGAGCAAGCTCAGGCGCGGCGCCCGAGCGGCGGATATCTCGTCCTCGCTGTCCACCGTCCGCGCTTACACCAACTCGACCGGGGGCCACAGGCGCTCGATGGAGGGGGAGGGGGAGTGGGGCGGACCCGACTCCTCCCCCCTGAATAAACTATCGGCATAGGGGGCGCCGAGTGGGGCGGAAGGAAGCGACTGAGCCGTCAGACATCTTGACCGCCCAGTCAGACGCGGGGTCCTCTCGGTAAAAGATCTCGGCGCGATCGGGGCATTCGAGGAGGCGGGGATGATCCGCAATTTCAGCGACCACGCGGCCAACGAGCGGACGTTCCTCGCTTGGGTGCGCACGGCTATCGCCGTGATGGCTTTCGGATTCCTCGTCGAGCGCTTCGATCTGCTGATCGCCTTCGAGCACGTGACGTTAGGTGGCCGACCCGTTCCGCGTGCGGGGTTGGGCGCCGGCGGCCTTTGGCTCATGGGCGCCGGCCTCGCGGTCATCTGCCTGGCCCTTATCCGGTTCGTGCGCACCTCGCGCCGCATCGACGAAGACGAACGCCACGAAGGCGGCGGTCTCGGTCTCGATCTGGCGCTCGCGCTGACCCTGCTGCTCGCGGGTTCGGGTCTGCTCGCCTACCTCATGTTCGGGGGAGTTGGAGCGGTCTGACGATGCTAGGTCGGAACCTTGGCGGAAGGCAGCCTCAGAAGGCCAGGAACTCCATCAGCACGATGTTTGCACAGAGCATGGCGATCGCCGTGGGGGCTTGGGCTTTGATCACTCCGTAGCGATCCTTCAGCTCGAGCAGGGCGGCGGGCATGATGTTGAAGTTCGCCGCCATTGGGGTCACGAGCGTCCCGCAATACCCAGCAACCATGCCGATCGCCATGAGCGGCGCTGGGTTTCCGCCCATTTCCTTGACCAGGATCGGCAGGGCGAGGCCGCTCGCCATGACCGGAAAAGCGGCGAAGGCGTTGCCCATGATGATCGTGAACACAGCCATACCCAGGCAGTACAGGGCCACGACCAGGAAGCGCTCGTGATGAGGCGCCAACATCAGAGTCAGCACCTTGATCGACTCTCCGGTCTTTGCGGCGGCGAAGACGCCGCCGAGGATCGCCAGCACGATCGGCAGGATCGCCACCCAGCCGACGGTATCGATCAGCCGGCGCGCCTCCCGAAACGCCTGCACGGGCGTTCCCCTTGTGACCGCGCAGGCGAGAGCCAGGGCCACGATGGCGGCGACCGCCAGGGCCTCGAGCGTGGCTTGATCGTCGAAAATCGGCACGCCGCCGATGGCGCGGCCCTTGAGGCCAACCGAACAGGCGATGACGACGACGGGTATCGACAGCGATGGCAGGAAAAGCCAATTGCCAACCGGTCTTATGCTTTCACCGTTGGTCGCCGGCGCAGCGCCGCGTCCGACGCCGCCCAGGCCGGCAACAAGGACCAGGGCCACCACCGCGGCGCCGATGATCTGGTGGGCGACATGCTTGCCGAACGCATTGCCGAGGATCCCGTCGAACAACAGGCAAAATGCGAACAACGCCCAGAACAATGCGGTCGTGAACCGCTTGCGATTGCTCCGATCGCTAAAGATCGCGAAGGAGATTGCGACCGTCATCAGTCCGACGACGTACGCAACCATATCGAATGTTATGAGAGTCTTCATTCGCCGTCCGATTCCGCCGCGTCTAGCGCGATCTTGGCGTCCAGCCGAACGAGACGAATACTGTGGATCAGCAAGGCGGCGATCGCCGATGGAATGGCCCAGAGCCCAATCTTGATCGGATCGATGCCCTTGATCCCGTTCTCTCGGAGGAAGGCGTCCATCAGCAACACGGCGCCAAGCGCGATGAAGATGTCTTCGCCAAAGAATAGGGCGATATTCTCTACGGCGGCAGCCTCGGCGCGGATCCGTTCAACTGTACGCTCAGGCAATTTACCTGAGCGGACGCTCGCCGCTCCCTCGAGCATCGGCACGAGCAGTGGCCGCACCATGGAGACCTGCCCCCCGACGCCTGGCAGGCCGATCGCAGCTGAGAACTGGCGGAAAACAAAGTAAAACAACAGTATGCCGCCTGCGCTGGCACGCCGGAATCGACTGACCAACCGGGCCGCCTGCTCGCGCAGCCCGTGGCGCTCAAGAAGCCCGATCATCGGGAGGATCAGGATAAAGAGCGCGAGCGACCGCGCGCTCAAGAACTTATCCCCAATCAGCTCAACGATTTGGAGGGGAGCCATTCCTACTGCCAGGGCGGTCGTGATCCCGGCGATGAGCACGACCAGCAGCGGGTTGAGCCTTAGCGCGAACCCCCCCACCAACAGCGGAATGCCGATCAAGGGAAGCAGATCGCCAAGCGTCATTTGGAAATCCCCGACCTAGGCGAGGCGGCGTATACCGCCCTCGCGTGGCGCGATCGAACGACCGGATTTGGGGAGGGAACGAATCGCCGTGGCTCCCCGGGCAGGACTCGAACCTGCGACCCGGCGGTTAACAGCCGCCTGCTCTACCAACTGAGCTACCGAGGATCACCGCGAGGCGGGAAGGCGCGCGTATTACGCCGGGTGCAGACGGTGCGCAAGGCGGGCCAAAGCCGTGCCGTTCGTCAAAACGTCACGTACATGGTGTTCCTCCGCGGGGCTCAGGATCTGGAGGATTGTCGAATGAAGCGGTGGACCCTGGCTCTTGGCGTGGCGATCGGTGTGGCCGGCGGCAGCGCGGCGGCGGCCCACGCCGCGCCGAAGCTCGAGGGCGTCCCCCGCTTCGCCCACGTCTTCGTCATCGTCGAGGAGAACAAGGACTACGACCAGATCGTCGGCGGCGCGGACGCCCCGACGATCTCGCGCCTGGCGCACGAGTACGGCGACGCCACGCACATGTACGGCGAGGTCCATCCCAGCGAGGCCAACTATGTCGCACTGCTGGGCGGCGACACCTTCGGCATCCACGATGACGATCCCTACTACTGCAAGCCCGGCTCGACCGACCCGAACTGCCTGGGCGCGGCGCAGCCCGGCTATGTCGACCATACCGTCCGCGCCCGGGACCTCGGCGACCAGCTCGTCGCCCGTGGCCTTTCGTGGAAAGGCTATTACGAGAACCTGCCCGAGCCCGGCTCGCTCGCCTACATCGCCAGCGATCCGGCGATCAGCGACGGCAGCCGGGCTACGGCGCTCTACGCCTCCAAGCACTCGGGTTTCGTGAATTTCGCCCAGGTCCAATCCGCCCCGGACCGCGACCAGCGCATCGTCGATTTCGACCAGCTGGACAAGGATCTCGCGTCCGGGAACCTGCCGAACTTCGCCCTGATCGTGCCGAACCAGTGCAACGAGATGCATGGCCTCGTAGGGGCGAAGGTCCCCGAGGACTGCCAGGGCAAGAACAAGGCTGCGCTGATCCGCCGGGGAGACGCCGAGATCGCCCACCTGCTGGAGGCGATCCAGCGCACGCCGGCGTGGAACGGACCCGACAACTTCGCCATCGTCATCACCTTCGACGAAGGCGCGGGAAGGACACGGGAAGGGTGCTGCGCCGTGACGCCGGATGCGATCTCCAACTTTGGCGGCGGGCACATCCCCACGATCGTCGTTACCAACCATGGGCCTCGTCACGTGACGGATGACACGCCCTACAACCACTACTCGCTGCTGAGGACGGTCGAGGACGCCTTCGGCATCCACGAACACCTTCGCCACGCGGGCGAGACCGACAAGGGCGTGAAGCCCATGGTCAAGCTGTTCGGCGGCTGATGTTGCCCGCTCAGCTCGCGAGGCGCGCGTGATGGACCAGCTCGCCGAGACGACCCGCCCCTCGGTCCTGGAGCAGGAGGTCGCGCGCCTGCGCCGGCTGCAGCAGGAAGATCGGCATGCGGACGTTCTCGTCGACGTCGAGCCGTTGGTCCGCGACTATCCGGAGAACCGCGACCTTCTGCTGATCCTTGCCGTGAGCCAGCGCCATCTGGTGCGGATCGCAGAGGCGCTTGCGACGCTGGACCGTCTGGAAGCCCTGCAGCCGAGATTCAGCCGCGCGCTCCAGGAGCGGGGCCTGTGCCATGTGGCTCAGCGCGATGCCCCTCGCGCAATCGAGGCGCTGCTGCGCGCGGTGAACATCAATCCGGCGCTGCCGATGAGCTGGCGGATGCTCGAGCGCCTGTACGGGATGACGGGCGAGGCGCAGAGCGCGGCCATGGCGGCGGCGCACGTCGCGACGCTGAAGGCGCTCCCCAGCGATGTCGTCACCGCGACCTCGCTGTTTTCCGACGGCGACCTCGCGCCCGCCGAGCAAATCGTCCGGGCGTTCCTGTTGCGCCATGGAAATCACCCGGAGGCGATGCGTCTGCTGGCGAGGATCGGCATGGCCCGCGACGTGCTCGACGACGCCGAGATCCTGTTGGAAGCAGTGCTCGTCCTCGCACCGGACTATCTCGCCGCGCGATTCGACTACGCACAGACCCTCATCAACCGGCAGAAGCACCAGCTCGCGGCGGAGCAGATCCAGTTCCTGCTGGAGGCGGACCCGCGCAACCTCGACTATCGATCCCTCGCAGCCACGGCGGCGGTGGGGCTTGGCGACCACGCCAGGGCGCTCGAGCTTTACGAGGGGATGCGGGCGGACGCGCCGCAGTCGGCCGACGTGCCGCTGTGGATGGGCCATGCCCTGAAGACCGTCGGCCGTGTCCCCGAGGCGATCGACGCCTACCGCGCGGCCGCTTCGATCAGACCGGACTTCGGCGACGCCTACTGGAGCCTCGCCAACCTCAAGACGTATCGCTTCCGCGACGAAGAGATCTCGCTGATGCGCGAGCAGGAGGCCTCGCCGGCAATCGGCCTGGTCGATCGCTATCACCTCTGCTTCGCCCTGGGTAAGGCGCTCGAGGATCGCGGCGAGACCGAGGAGTCCTGGCTCTACTACAAGCGCGGCAACGCCCTGAAGCGGTCGGAGAGCCGCTACCGACCCGAGATCATGGAGACGAACACCCGCAAGCAGAGGGAAGTCTTCACGCGCGCGTTCTTGGATCGCCGGGCCGCTTGGGGCGATCCGCGGCCGGACCCGATCTTCATCGTTGGGCTGCCAAGATCCGGCTCGACCCTGATCGAACAGATCCTGGCCTCGCACTCTCAGGTCGAAGGCACCCAGGAACTGCCGAACGTCCAGGCGTTCGTGCTCGACCTTCAGGGGCGGGACCACGACTTCGACGATCCCCGATATCCGGGCGTGCTGGCGGATCTCGATGAAGCGACGTTTGCGCGCCTCGGGGCGCAGTATCTGGCCGACACCCGGACCTACCGGTCAGGAAAGCCCTCCTTCATCGACAAGATGCCGAACAATTTCCGGCACATCGGCCTGATCCACCTGATGCTGCCGAACGCCCGCATCATCGACGCGCGGCGCGATCCGATGTCCTGCTGCTTCAGCAATCTGAAGCAGCTCTTCGCCCAGGGGCAGGAGTTCGCCTACAGTGTGGAGGACATCGCCCGGTATTACCGCACCTATCTCGATCTCATGGACCATTGGGACGAGGTCCTGCCCGGCAGGATCCTGCGTGTCTTCCACGAGGACGTGATCGACGATCTCGAGGGAAGCGTTCGGCGCCTGCTGGACCATTGCGGTCTCGATTTCGAGCCTCGGTGCGTCGAGTTCCATAGGACCGAGCGGAGCGTGCGCACGCCCAGTTCGGAACAGGTGCGCCAGCCGATCTTCCGCGACGGCCTTGACCAGTGGACGAAATACGAACCCTGGTTGACGCCCCTCAAAGAAGCTCTGGGCAAGGCCCTGATCGACTACCGGCCGCCAGACCGTTAATCATCAGTCCACGGATCAAGTTCGATCCGACCTCCGATTTCAAGGGCGGAACATGGCGCTTGGGGGGTCACGAAAGCGTAACGCAACTGAGCCAATGTCCCGGCGGTCTCGGGGGCGGTTCTAGCCGTGGCGTTGAACTACCAGCATCTGCGCGCTTTCCACGCCATCGCCAGCGCCGGGAGCGTCAGCCGGGCGGCGAGAGGGTTGAGCCTGGCGCAACCCACGCTCTCACAGCAGCTCAAGGCGCTCGAGGACCGCTACCACGTGGTCCTGTTCGAGGACCGCAAACCGCCTCTTCGGCTCACACCCGCCGGGCGCGAGCTTTTCGCCCTGACCCAGCGGCTGTTCGCCGCCTCGACCGTCATCGAGGGTTTCCTCAAGGACGACAGCGATCAGCGACCGATCTCGGCGCGCCTGGGATCGGACTCGCCGATCTTCGCCGCACGTATGGCCGCCGGGCTGCTTGCGCGTTTTCCCGATCTCACGATCCAGGTGCGGATCGGCAATGCGCGCGAAACCCTGAAGGCGCTGACGGAGGCGCAGGTCGATGCAGCGATCGTCAGCGATCCGCCGGGAGACAACCGGTACACCTATGAGCCCCTGTTCGCCGATCGGCTCGTGGTCGCCCTGCCGATCGGGCATGCTCATGCCGAGAGCCGGTTCTTCCCGCTCTGCGCCATCGCCCAGTCCCGCCTCTTGGTGCGCGAGCCGTCTTCCCGGACCCGGATCGCCATCGAACATCTCCTCGCCCAGGCGGGCGTCGTCCCGACCGAAATGCTGGAGTTGCACACGCGCGAGACCATCCGGGAGGGGGTCGCCCTGGGCCTCGGAGTGGGGATGTTCATCTCTTCGGAATGCCCGCCGGACCCCAGGATCGCCTATGTCCCGTTGGAGCCGACCGGACGCTCGCCCGAGCTCGCAGGATATGTGGTCTGCCTGACCGAGCGTCGCCGGACCGTCCTGATGCGCGCGGTGATGGAGAGCGCGGCCGAGCTGAGGCGCCTGAGCCCGATCGGCGTCGATCCCGTCACTCCCCCGACCAGCATCCCTCGAGCCGGCGCCCGGATAGGCGCGGCGCTCGCCTCGGCGTAAGCGCTCGTTCGCAGCGGACGTGTGAGGCAACTGGGCGAGGGGAGGCGGCGGTGATCGTGGATGCGAGCGTCGAGGACGACGGTCGGCGGGTGAGGGTGACCTTCTCCGACGGCGCCGCAAGCGAGTTCGGCGCGAGCTGGCTGTTCGACCATGCGGACGAGGCGCGAGACCCTGTCAGCGGACAGCGCCGCCACAGCGCCTCCTCGCTGGAAGGCGGCGCGAGGGTCGAGGCCGTGGATCACGAAGCGCAGACCCTGCGGGTGCGTTTCTCCCGCCCTGTCGCCGAACGCCGCGTGTCGATCGAAGTCCTGCGCCGCGACCTCCTCGGGGAGCGGCGGCCGGCGATCGATCTTTGGCAGACTCCGGAGGCGGTGGCGGGGGCGGCGCCTGTCAGGTTCGGCGACTATCAGAGCGATGAAGACGCACTGCGGGAAACACTCGCCCGCGTGCGCCGCTGGGGGCTGGCCTTCCTCTCGGACGCAGGCGCCGATCCCTCGGCGGTCGAGCGGGCCGTCGCGCGCTTCGGTTTCGTGCGCGAAACCAACTATGGCCGCACGTTCGACGTCCGCATCGAGCCCTCGCCGGCCAATCTCGCCTATTCGGACCTCGGCCTCGATCTGCACACCGACAATCCCTACCGCGACCCGGTTCCCACCCTCCAGCTGCTGCACGCGATCGTCGTGGATGAGGGGGGCGGCGAGAGCCTGTTCGCCGATGGCTTCGCCCACGCAGAGCCCCTGAGACGCGAAGAGCCCGCAGCCTTCGACATCCTCGCGCGCACGCCCGTGCGCTTCAGTTTCACCGAGCCGTCCGGCGCGCGCTGGACCCACGTTGCGCCGGTTCTGTCGCTCGATGAGCGGGGCTCCCTCGAGGCCGTCCGCCTCAATCACCGCTCCCTCGATCTGGAGGCGGGCGAGGCCGCCGCGGTTGAGGCATGGTACGACGCCTACCTCGGCTTCCATCGCCGGGCGCACGCGCCTGGCGCCGTTCTCGAGCGTCGGCTGGCGACAGGAGACATGGTCGTCTTCGACAATCGACGTATCCTGCACGGGCGGCGCGCCCTGACGTGCCACACCCCGCGCTGGCTGCGCGGCTGCTACGCCGACGTCGATGGCCTTGCAGCCACGCTCGCGCGCCTTGACGGTGCTAGAGCACGTCCCGTTCAGGCGGAACCTCCTGAACGGGATCAACGTGCTCTAGATTCAAGAGCTTGAGCGCATTCTGATCGCAAAACCAGTTCCCACTTTTGCGGAACGCGCTCTAGCAAACAGGAGGCGCTCGATGCCCGACAGCCCGGTGGATGAGATCTTCCAGGCGTTCGCCGACCGGGGGGCCGACCACTATGGTGAGAATGTCTCCCAGATCGAGCACGCCTTGCAGTGCGCCTATCTCGCTGTGGAGGAGGGGGCCGGTGACCACCTGGTGGCGGCGGCTCTGCTGCATGACTTCGGCCACCTGTTCGAGGCTCGCGGCGAAGTCGCCGAGAGCGAGGGACGCGACGCGCGCCACGAGATCCATGGCGCCCGTGCCCTGGGGCGTTGGTTCGGCCGGGACGTGACAGGTCCCGTCGCCCTGCATGTCGCCGCCAAGCGGTACCTGTGCGCGACCGAGCCGGCCTATGAGGAGGCGCTGAGCGCAGCCTCCCGCCTCAGTCTCAAGCTGCAAGGAGGTCCGTTCACGGCCGAAGAGCGCCTCGCCTTCGAACGCAGCCCTTTCGCCGCCGACGCCGTCCGCCTCAGACGCTGGGACGACACCGGCAAGATCCCCGACCTCGCCGTCCCACCGCTGGAGCACTACCGACCGCTGCTGGAGCGGCTGGCGGCCGCGTAGCTGGACAGTCGCTAAATCCCTTTTCCGTCATCCCGAATCGATGCGAGCGGAGCGAAGCCAGGACCCGGGATCCAGGGGACTGGAACGGCTATCGCGGTTGGCGAACCGTAGCGTCTCGCCCAGTCTCCTGGATCCCGGGTCGTCGCTTCACCCGGCTACGCCGGCCTCGCTACCGCCCGGGATGACAAAGGAAAGGGGGCGATGCGTCAGTCGTCCGTCGGGCGTTGTCCGGCGGCGATGCGGCGTTCGATTTCGGTGAGGGCGGCGGGGAGGTCGGCGACGGTGTCGATGACGAGGTGGGCGCCCGCCAGCTTCAGGGACTTGCCGGCGCGCTCGACACGCGCGCGGCGGTCCTTCTCATCGAGGGACCGGTATTGCTCGAGGCTCAGCCCGACGCCGTTTCCTGAGGCGGCCAACCCCACGGTCCAGCATCCGGCCGCCCGGCCTTCCTCCATGCCGACCTCGGCGTCGTCCACCTTCACGCAGACGCGGGCCGGCCAGGCGTCGAGCTGGATCAGGGCCTGCCACAGCATCAGGGGCGACGGTCGTCCCGAAGGTGTTTCGCCGGCGCAGACGACGACCTCCGGCGCGTAGCCCTGGCTCGCCGCGCGAGGCAGGATCGCGCTCATCATCTGACGGGTGTAGCCGGTGCCAGATCCGACGCGCACTCCCTGGGCGAGCAGCCCCGTAGCCACCGACGCGGCGCCGGGAATGAGGTCGCTGAACCGCGCCGCCGCCTGGGCCATGAGTGGTTCCAGCGCACGGTAGACCCGCTCGACGTCCGCCTCGGCGGGCGGCGTTCCCTTCGCCTTCGCCCAGGCGTGGGCCACCGGGGGATACGCTAGCAGCGCGGCCACGTGATCGCGCTTGGCCCGGCCCATGTCGCGGCGGGCGTCCTCACCGGCAAGGGCCACGCCCTCGGCGCCGAAGGCCGCGATCAGCGCCTCGACCGGCGCCTGACAGCCGAAGTCCACCATCGTCCCGGCCCAATCGAAGACGACCCCCTTGATCATGCCCATGGTCAGGCCTCCATGTTAGTTCAGGATCCGCAAAGCTCGGCGATCGTCGCCTCGCCGAGGCCAAAGCCAGTGGAGGCGCCCGTCCCGCTGGAGACGATGACCAGTCGGACGTGGGGCGAGGGCTTGTCGACCAGAAAGTCCCTTTGCTTCGAAACCGGATAGACGCCGGTCCAGCGGGCGACGACCGGCGGAGGCGCAAGGCCCGTCGCCCGCTCGAACTCCTCGAGGATCAGGGCCTCGGCCTCGGCGGGGGCGAAGGGCAGGGGAAGGTCGTCGTAGTGGTGGCTGTCGCCCACCACCAGCGTCCCGTCCGAGTTCTGCACGGCGATGAGATGGACGCCATTCGCCAGGGCGCGAGGTTGTTCGGCCTCGAGACGGCGGGCGAGAGCGGCGGCCGGCGACAGGTCGGAGTAGCCGCGATAACGAACCAGCCCCAGATCGCTCATCACACCGGCGGGCCAGCGCAAGCCTGGGGAAGCGAGCCTGAGCATGGAGAGTCGGCAACGCTTGAGCCCGTACGCCGCGATCTGGTCGGGGAAGAGGGTGGAGAAGTCGTCGTTCGGACAGACGATCACGCGATCGGCGAGGACCTCGCCACGAGAAGTGGCGATCACGGGCGGATCGACGTTCAGGGCGGTTTCGGCCATGCGGAACGTCACGGCGTGTTCGCGGGCAAGCCAGTCCGCGAGCTGCGGGAGGGCGAGCGCGGAGTCCACGCGCAGCTCATGAGGACTGACCAGGGCGCCGAGGGTGTCGTCCGCGGCGATCTGGGGAAAGCGGCTCTTCAGCCCCGAACTTCCCAGGAGTTCGCAGTCCTCGCCCATCTCGGTGGCCAGGAACGCCTCCGCCACGGCGACGGATTCGGGCCTGCGAAGGGTCAAGACGAGCCCCTCATGCTCCACCGGGATCCCGGCGCGCGGGGCGACCTCGGCCCAGATATCCCGAGAGCGGCGTGCGAGACGCCAGACCTCGCCGCGGGGCTGGCCGGAGACAGTGATAAAGCCGAAGTTGCGGATCGAAGCGCCGTTCGCCCGAAGATCGCGTTCGATAACGACGACCTTCAGGCCTTGCCTGACCGCTGCAAGCGCGTGGCCAAGGCCGACGACGCCCGCGCCGATGACCGCCAGATCGAAACGAGACGGATTCCGATCTGTCCCCGAGAACGCCATTGAACTTCACCTGATGTCGTGGGGCGCAGAAAGGCGCGCAATCGCGCCGTAGGACGAGTCGCCGTCTGGCTTGAATCCCCGCGCGCCGAGACTGCGGCGCGCGGGAGGGAGCAAGGGACGCCTCAGAAGCTGGCGCCGACCTTCAGCGCCACCACGCGAGGCCGTATGGGGACCTCGGATTTGATGAACTGCGCCGATGAGGTGAAGGTGCTGGCCAGAGTGTTCGTCAAGTTGTTCGCGTAAAGTTCGACGTACCAGTTGTCCTTCACGAAGCCGACGGACATGTCCATCGTCGCATAACCCGGCTGCAGGTAGCGCAGGTAGGTGGTGTAGGGGATCAGGACGCCCTGGCCGGACGGATAGGTCGCGGGCTGGTTCCACATGCTGCCGACGTAGTTCCCGCCGACCATGGCGTAGGCCTTGTAGACCCCGACCGTCCAATCGTAGCGGGCGCGGATGTTGCCCTGGAAGGTCGGCGAGAACGGCGGAACCGCGCCGAGCACGCCGAAGGGATTAGCGAAGGGCGACAGGCCGGAGCTGCCCTTGAGGATAGTCTCGGTGATGCAGCTTCCGTTGGCGGGCGAACCCGGGATATTGCCGACCAGGCACGGCGAGTTGGACTGGACCGAGTGGTTGTAGGACGCCGAACCCTGCAGGGTCAGGGGCTCGATCGGCTTGGCGACGAACTGACCTTCGATGCCCTTGATGTTGTAGTCAGGCCCGTTGAGTCCGAAGGTCGTGTTGATGCCCAGGGTCGGGTTGTACAGCAGGATCTGCACGTTATCCCAGTTCATGTCGTAGGCTGAGATGTTGAGAAGGAGTTTGTGGTCGAACAGTTCGCTTTTCACGCCGATCTCGTAGTTGGTCAGAGAGTCGGGCGCGTAAGAATTCGGCTCCCTATATTGTGGACCTCCGACGCCAGGTATCACGTTCTTCTGCAATCTGTTGAAGCCGCCGGGGCGGAAACCCTGCGAGAACAGGAAATAGGCCATAACGTCCGAATTGATATGCCATTGGAGGCCGGCGCTGCTCTTGAAGCCGGAGTACACGACATGGTCGTTGTGGGCGTCGATGTTGGTCATCCCACCTGAGCAATCGCCATTGGGCACGTTCAGACAGGATGTGGTCGTCGCATACACCGAGCCCACTTCGAATTCGGAGTAGTGATACCAGCGCGTTCCGCCGCTGATCGTCAGCACATGCGGGATGATATCGAAATCCGCCGAACCGAAGACGGCGGTCTGGTTGTAACCGCGCTGGGTGTCCTCGCCAAAGGCCGTGGAGTCGCCGCGCACGCCCGGGTCGTTCGAAGTCGAGAGCGGGTCGGTCCTCACGTTGGCGACGCACACCGGGCCACCCGCGAGAGCGGCGGTGAGGTTGTCGGGCGTGCACGAAGGGATGGTCTTGTAGTTGAAGTTCATCACGTCGTAGATTTTGAACTGCTCGTAGTAAGCGCCCACGAGGCCGCGGAGACGCCAGTTATCCGGCGTGGTGAGGCGGGCTTCCTGCGTGAAGTGCGTGTTCTTGACCGTGTCCTGCCAATAGACGGCGGGAGAATAACACTGCGGAGGCGCCGTGCCCCAGCCGGTCGAGCCGCCGGTGCACTCGTAGTACATGCCGCCGCCGCTGCGGGAGTAGTTGCTGTACTCCATCTGCTGCGAGATGTGGCGAACCATATACCCGCCGGTATAGATGAACTTGAGGTCGCCGATCTTGCCGTTCACGGTCCACGCCGTGTTCTCCCACTTGTCATGATCGTAGGAGGGCTCGAACGCGGTGACCTGCAGCGGTTGCAGGGTCTGGAATTCCGAACCGATCGGGTATTCGACCGAAAGGCCTTCCGCGTCGAGGTTCTGCAAGCTTTCGGCGATCAGGACGTTCCAGTCGTTGTTGATCTCGTAAAGAGCCTCGACCCGGATGCCGGTGGTGGTCACCGGGTTCTGTGCGTTCCTCGCCAGGTTGTAGTTGTTGACCTGCACGGCGTTGGTGGTGGTGCAGCCGGCCGGGCCCGGCGGTTGGCCGTTCGGACAGACCCCATTGGTGGGTTTGATATTGAAGTAGTAGTTGCCGAGGTCCTGGTTCGAGCGGGTAAAGGTGCTCGGCACGTTGTCGATGTAGCCGCCCTGGTGGTCGTCGTAGACCACCGCGCGGATCGCGAACTTGTCCTTGACCACCGGGATATTGATGACCGCGTTGCCGTAGGCGACTGGATCGCCGTGAGTCTGGAAGCCATAGCTGGCCTCGAACTTGCCCTCGTAGTTTTCCAGGTCCGGCTTGTTGGTGATGTAGCGCAGCACGCCGGCCTCGGCGCCACCGCCGAACAGCGTGCCCTGCGGCCCCTCGAGAACCTCGATACGCTGCATGTCGACGACGTAGACGTCGACGTTGCGCGAGGGGAACGTCATCGACTGTTCGTCCAGGTAGAGAGCGACGTTCGGGAAGCTCGAGATCGTGGCGCTGGACTGGTTGCCGGCGAAGCCCGCGCTCAAGCCCCGCATGAAGATATTGCCCTGTCCCGGACCGTTGTTGGCGTAGGTCACGTTGGGCGTGTACTTCAGCAGATCTTCTAGGTTTGTGACGTTGAGCTGATCCAACGTCTTGTCGGTGAACGCCTGAACCGTCAGGGGAACATTCTGGATGTTCTCGGCGCGATGCTGGGCCGTGACGACGATCTCGCCGATCTCAGTGCCCGCATCCGATGCCGGAGCGGCGTCGGACGCTGTGGCCACCGCTCCGGCGGGCGCGACGGCCGGCTGTTCGGCCCAGGCGAGGCCTGCGCCCAGCACGTTCACGGCTACGCCGGCCAGCAGCGCGGCCTTGAGCCCATTTTTCATGACCGACCCCTATTCCCCACGTCGAGGCGCCCCGGACCTCCGATCGAATGCCGGGCGGGGCGCTGAGGGGGAGTTTCCGGGATCGGGGCGGGGGCTCTCCAATACTTTGTCTGGATGGCCCCCATAGGCGGGCCCTATGGCCAGGGATCGATGTGCCGCGGCCCCTTGCCGCCTAGAGCACGGCCCGTTCAGGCGGGATCGCCTGAACGGGATCAACGTGCTCTAGATTCAAGAGTTTGAGCGCGTTCTCATCGCAAAACCAGTTCCCACTTTTGCGGAACGCGCTCACGCGGAAAGTGAGGTATCGTCGCCGCATAACGATACGGGAGGCCAGCGGTGACCGAGGCGCAGTCCTACGATGTCGTCGTCGTCGGAGCCGGATTCTCCGGGCTCTACCTGCTGCACCGGCTGCGCGAGGCGGGTCAGTCCGTGCGCGTCTTCGAGGCGGGCGCCAGCGTTGGCGGCACCTGGTTCTGGAACCGATATCCGGGGGCGCGGGTCGACATCGAGAGCCAGGAGTACGCCTACTCCTTTTCCCCGGAACTCGACGCCGAGTGGAAGTGGACCGAGCGCTACGCGGCCCAACCCGAGCTGCTTGCCTACCTCAACCACGTCGCCGACCGCTTCGACCTGAGGGGCGACATCCAGCTTCAGACCCGGGTCACGTCGGCGGTCTGGGACGAGGAAGCCCGGCGCTGGACGGTCACGACGGACCGCGGCGATCGGGTGAGCGCGCGCCACGTGGTGATGGCGACCGGGTGCCTGTCGACGCCGAAGGACGACGCCGAGCTACCGGGCTCGGACAGCTTCCGGGGTTCGAGCTGGCACACCGGCCGATGGCCGGAGGGCGGCGTCGACTTCACGGGCAAGACGGTCGCGGTGATCGGCACCGGCTCGTCGGCAATCCAGTCGATCCCGAAGATCGCCGAGCAGGCTGCGCACGTCACCGTTTTCCAACGTACGCCCAACTTCTCCGTGCCGGCCCACAACGGCCCGGCCGATCCGGCCGTGATGGCCGACTGGGCCGCCCACCGCGAGCAGTACCGCAGGGAGGCGCGCGAGGTCGGCTTCGGCATCCGCTCCATCGGGATCACCGAGACGCCGGCCCTGACTGTGAGCCCGGAGGCGCGCCAGGCCGCGTTCGAAGAGCGCTGGCACTACGGCGGCTTCGCCCTGCTGGGCGCGTTCAACGATCTCATCGTCGATCCCGAAGCCAACGTCACGGCCGCCGAGTTCGTGCGTGGCAAGATCCGCGAGATCGTCCAGGACCCGGCGACAGCCGAGAAACTGTCGCCAAAGACCTATCCGATCGGGACCAAGCGGATCTGCGTCGACACCGGCTACTACGCCACCTTCAATCGCGACAACGTCAGCCTCGTCGACCTTACCGAGGAGCCGATCGAGCGGGTGACGCCGGCCGGCGTGAAGACCTCGGCGCGGGAATACGAGGTCGACGCCATCGTCTACGCGATCGGCTTCGATGCGATGACCGGCGCGCTCGACAAGATCGACATCCGGGGCAGGGGCGGCGCGCGCCTGAAGGACGCCTGGGCGGGCGGCCCGGGCACCTACCTCGGCCTCATGGTGGCGGGGTTCCCCAATCTCTTCCTGGTGACAGGCCCAGGCAGCCCGTCGGTACTCTGCAACATGGCGGTCGCCATCGAGCAGCACGTGGAGTGGATATCCGACTGCATCGCCTGGATGAGCGAGCGCCAGGCCGCCTCGATCGAGGCCACCTCGGCGGCGCAGGAGGAATGGGTGGCGCACGTCAACGAGGTCGCCGAAGCCACGCTCTTTCCGCGCGCCAATAGCTGGTACCTGGGGGCCAACGTGCCCGGCAAACCGCGCGTCTTCATGCCCTACATCGGCGGCTTCCCGATCTACCGCGACAAGTGCAGGGAAGTCGCCGTCGCCGGCTACGAGGGGTGCGTGGTGAGCGGCTGACGGGAAACCCGACCAGGTCAAAAATCCCACCACGGCCTTTTCTTCTCGATGGGCATTTGGGCTCCGAGCTCAGCCGGCTGCGCGGCGGTCGGGTCGTGGCTGAGCGACCGCTCGATATCCATGAGCCGGCGCTCGATCATGTGGAACATTCGCTTGAGGAAACCTGTCGTCACAAGAACGAATGCGATGACTCCGAAGAGATCAGCAACCGTTTCGGCCGCATCAGCACCCCCGTGCGCGGCCAACATGGCAAATACTGAAACGGCGAGGCA
>JAFANN010000236.1 GCA_019232665.1 Caulobacteraceae bacterium
GATGAGCCTGCCCGGACAAGGTGTCAACCCTTGCAACCGCGGCGCATTCGCCGGATTCGACAGGCAGGCTGAACTGGGTGGACTAAGGTGCGCCAAAGCCTGGGCGCGCGTTTTCCGAGACTGAGCCGGTTTCGGCCGCCCGATCGACGAACGCCACGAGGGAGGAACAGCTTTGACCGTGCGGTACGAACGCAAGGGGCGCCTTGCAGTGATCACCCTGAGCCGGCCGGAGGCGCTGAACGCTCTCACCCTCCCAATGATCGCCGAGGTCGAGAGTCTGGCGCGTCGCGCCGAGGCCGACCCTGACGTGTTCGCCATCTGCGTCACCGGCGAAGGTCGCGGCTTCTGCTCTGGCCTCGACATCTCGGCGCTGGCGGACCACGCCGCAGGGAGAGCGCCCGCGGCGAGCGCGGAAGCCATCGCTCGCCCCGAGCGGCGGATGATGTTCAGCGCCCTCCCGACGATCGCCAAGCCGGTGATCGCGGCGGTCAACGGCGTCGCCGCAGGCGGAGGCTTCATCCTGGCGATGATGAGCGATCTTCGATTCATGGCCGAAGGGGCGAACCTCATTACCATCTTCTCGCGGCGCGGCCTCGTCGCAGAGCATGGCGCTGCCTTCATGCTCACCCGGCAGGTCGGCCTGTCGCGCGCGCTGGACCTGCTGTGGAGCTCCAGGCGCATCGACGCGGCCGAGGCCCTCCGCATCGGTCTCGCCGACCGCGTCGTGCCGAGCGAGAACCTGCTGCCCGCCGTCGAGGCCTACGTCGAGGAGATGGCGGCGACGGTCGCGCCCTGCTCGGTGGCGGCCATGAAGCGGCAGGCGTACGCCTACCTGGAGATGAGTTTTGTCGAAGCCGCCGTGGACACCGCCCGGCTGATCGATGAGTCGCTCGCCCATCCGGACGCGGCGGAAGGCGCGGCCTCGTTCGCCGACCGCCGTCCGCCGCGCTTCGCGCCGCTGGGCTAGTCCCCTACCCTTCCGCGTGCGCGATCTCGCGCAGCTTCGGATAGGGATCGTCCACCACCCGGCTTTCGAGGTCGAAGACCATCGTGGCGCGTTTGCGCGCGTCGTAGGCCGGCCATCGCGGCAAACCCGGCGTATTGGGATTGCCAGCGCGCGCGAACGCGAGCCAAGCGGCGGACATCTGGTCGGCCACCTTCTGAGGTTCTTCGCCGCGTCCGACGAAGTTGCGGGCCTTCTCCACGTTATCGAAGACCAGCGGGATCTCGATGGCGTGCGGAGACTTCAGGCGGCCCCGCGCGACCGGCGTTTCCCAGGTTAGCAGGTACATGAACACCGGAGCAGCCTGGGCGGCCTTGCGTTCGGCGAGGCGGATGGAGTTGCTCCACATGCCAGTGATGGTTCCGATCGCCGAGACCAGGTGCGTGGGAGAATAGTCGGCGAACACACCCTTCAACTCGGAGATGAGCTGGCCGGCTCGCTCTCCGACCGCGGTGGTCGCGTGGCGATCCACGTCCTCGTCGGTGAAGGACCCGAACTTCGGATGCGAGAACATGAAGAGGGTGTTCTCGTCCTTATTGGTGCCGATCAGCAGCGGGATATCGGCCGCGAGGGGCGAAGCGTCCGGTTCGAACGGGTTTCGCGGCAGGATCTCGCCGTCGACGATCGGCGTGTAGAGCCGCATCACGTCGCCCCCGATCGCCACGCTCTCCTGCGAGATCACCTCGGTCGGGAGGTCGGCGAGCTGGTCGGGCTGGGTCACCTTCAGGCGCTCGAGGAGCTTGCGCGCCGTCTCCGTGGCCTCGGCGGGTGGCTTGCCGGTCAGGCCCGGACCGCTCTGGATGACCGCCTTGTGGAAGAGGCCCTTCGCGCAAGGCATGGCCATCAGCAGGGAGACCTTCCAGCCCCCGCCGCTCTCGCCAAAGATGGTGACGTTCCCGGGATCTCCTCCAAATGCGGCGATGTTGTCCCGCACCCACTCGAGCGCCTGGACGACATCGAGCATGCCGGCCACGCCGGATTGGGCGTAGTCGCGGCCGAAGACGTCGCCCAGATGGAGATAGCCGAACACGTTGAGGCGGTGGTTCACCGTGACGGTGACGACGTCGCCCTTCCGCGCCAGAGCTCCCCCGTCGTACATCGACGCGCCGCCGGACCCGTTCGCGAAACCGCCCCCGTGAAGCCAGACCATCACCGGCCGGCGCGCCTGGTCGAGGCCTGGCGTCCAGACGTTGAGGAACAGGCAGTCTTCCGACGAAGCGGGCTCGTCGGGCGCCGGCGGATCGCCCGGCGATGTTCGGCGCTCTCCCGGCGCCAGGCCCGACTGGATCGCCGGCGCGCCATAGGCCACGGCCTCGGCGACCTCGGACCACGGCTGCGGTCGAGCTGGCGGCTTGAAACGAGCCGCGCCCGTGGGCGCCGCGCCATAACGAAGACCCTTGAAGACGGCCAGACCGTCCTCCTGGTAGCCCCGCACCGGGCCATTGCTGGTCTTCACCGCATCCGTGACCGCTGGCGCGGTCGCCAAGTCGTCCGCCATCCCGGTTCCTCCGTCTTTTGGTGGCCGCATCTCAACGCGCCTTAGGCCTACGCGCAAGGCGAAGGCGGGACCGGCATTCGGCTGTGGAGCGGCTGTGGACGCTTCTGCGCTGGACCCAGGCTGCGTTTGCGCGAGGGCTTTCGAGGGCCCATAATCCTGAGTCCCTGCTCAACAGTTGAAAGGAGGTGATCCAGTGTCTCATTTGTCATCCCGAGGTGCGCTGGAAATCTCCGTGGAGATTCAAGGCCTCTAACGAGTCCAGCGCTCTCGCGGACAAATGCGAGGCGTCGGGGCTTCGGAGCCCCGGAGGCCTCAAAAGCGGAAGCCCCGGTCTTACGGCCGGGGCTTCTTGCATTCAGAGGTGCTGAGGCGCCGAGGTTACTGGTCTTCGTGGCCCATACACATAGTCGGAAGTTGCACCGCTTCCGAAAAAACCCCGAAACGGTTTCTGAAAAGACCCAGGAAGAGCCGGTGGCGAACCCCATGCGGCCCTCGCCGGAGGCGGCGTTGATGCGGGTCGCGGTGACGGTTGCGGCGACCCGCCCGGAATCTGGGCGCATGTTCTGGGTTGATCACCTAATGTCCTCCGCCGGACGCTGCGGCGCAGGCTGAATTCGCCGGCGGCTCTCTGAAGCCCCGAGGAGCGGGGCGTCCGCACCGACAGGCCACGAAGGGGCGAACATGCTGCCAGGTCTCGGTCCGGTCTGCGTGGCGGCGAGAGGCGGCGGCGGCCGGAGCTTGAATCAGGCGCGCCAAACGCGGCATCTAAGTCAAATCAGGTCAGGGACTCGGAGGAATTCAGCAGACGAGAGGCTTCATGATTTGGTAAGTGGTCGGCTCGACCGTACCCACGCAACTCTCTTTGCTGATTCTTGTACTGATCACATCGAGCATCAAGAGTCCCATGCTGCGTATCCTCATTGCTGACGATCATGAGATCGTGCGGAAGGGCGTCCGCGACGTCATCGAAGGACACCCGGGCTGGCAGGTCTGCGCCGAGGCGTCGGACGGCCAGCAGGCCCTGGAACTTGCCCTGAAGGACAAGCCCGACATCGCGGTCCTAGACGTCACGCTGCCGATCCTGAACGGCATCGCCGTCACTCAGAGACTGCGCAAGGACCAGCCGCACGTGCGGGTGCTGCTGTTCACCATGCATGATGACGACGACACCGTCAGCCGGGGCCTGGCCGCCGGCGCCCGTGGATATGTGCTGAAGTCCGACAGCGAGAGCCACCTGGAAGCGGCCATATCAGCGCTCGGGGCGAACCGCCCCTACTTTTCGGCGCCGGTCTCGGAGCTCCTGCTGGACGCAGCGCTCAACGAGCGCAAGCGCTCGAAGCTGGAGAGCTTCACCATACGCGAACTCGAAGTTGCGCAGCTGATCGCGGAAGGAAACTCGAACAAGCAGATCGGCCGCCTGCTGGATATCAGCATCAAGACCGTCGAGAGCCATCGGGCTGCGGCCATGCGCAAAGCCGGGGTCCACACAGCGGCCGAGTTCGTCCGCTTCGCGATCAAGCACAACCTGATCCAGCCCTAGGTCGTCGCGCCCCTCCAGATCGGGTTTCCCCCTGATGGCCGCACCCTTCCGCCCGCGGAAGAGTCGGGTCGAGGCAGGAGGCGGAAGTGGGCGGTGCCGATCCTCAGGAAAGGAGCGCGGATACGGCGCGACAGGCCGCGGCCCAGATCTACATCCACGTCTTCCCTTTGCTGCTTGCCGACATGGTCAGGCGCGCCCACCCGATGTCCCCAGGCCAGTTCAGGCTGCTGAAGGAAGGCGCCGGCGTCCTGGCGCCTGGCATCGACGAGGAAGACGAGCGCCTGGTGGTCGCTACAGCCTGGATCGACCTCTCGGAGGGGCCGCAATTCCTGCGTATCCCCGATATGCATCGGCGATACTTCGTCCTCACCTTTTTCGACACGGCTGGCGAAGCTTTCGCCAGCTTTGGCTCGCGCACGGGCGCGGACCAGGGCCTCGACCTCGCAATCGTCGGACCACGTTGGGCGGGCGAGCTGCCTGCAGGCCTGGTTGCGCGGCGCGCGCCCAGCGATGGCGTGTGGATCGTCGCGAGGGTCTACGCGGACGGTGTTTTGGACCGACCGCAGGCCGAAGCTCTGGCCGGCGATCTCGGCGTCAGTCAGCTCCACGCTCCCATGCGAAGGCGCGCCCGACCGACGCCGGAGCTTGATCCGCCGACAGCGCCGATCCTCCGGCAGGTCCTGGATATTTCAGCATCGCTGTTCTTCCATCGGCTCAATGCTTTGCTGCAGCGGGCGCCGGACGCTTCCCGCTCGGCGCTTCTCGCCGAGCTCTCTCCGTATCGTCTCGAACTGGAAGGTCCCTTGCGGTCCGCCCAGTGGGGCTCCGAGTTGGCCCAGTCGATCGATGCGGCTGTAGCGGACGCCATCGCCGAAATCCGCGAAGCCGCCCTGCGGCATGCGTCGGCAGGCTCTGGATGGCGCAGCGTGTCCTGGTCCGAGACCGGCGCCATGGGGCCTCTGGAACGAGCGGCGCGAGCTTATGCGCAGATGGGCGCTCCCTCCCGGCAGGATCTCCTGACGTTCGTGACCGACCTGGACTCGGGCGGTCGGCTGATCTCGGGGTCCAGCTGCTACCGCCTCCGCTTTAGGAATGGCGAGCTTCCCCCAGTGCGCGGCTACTGGAGGGTTTCGGCCTCCCCGTCGGCCACCCAAGACCCGAGGCGTGGCGTCGGCAGCCGCAGCGAGCTCGTGCTGGAGCCGGACGGAGCGCTCGAGCTCGTCGTCCAGCGGGACCTGCCGGTCGTGGCCCAGATTCCCAACTGGCTCGCCGCTCCTTCCGGCAGGTTTTCCGTTACCCTGCGCCTTCACTGGCCGCTGGCGGCCGCGCTGGAGCCCGATTGGCGACCGCCGCCGGTCGAGCGGGTCGACACCCAAGCCAGCTCAAGCCCCGGCGATGGACAGCGAACCCTGTCCGGACACACGCCCGACATTCTCCCGGATCGGGAGACCGCTTCGATCTCATGGAGCACCCAGCCATGAAACCTATCCGCCTGGCCGCCGTCATTGCGCTCGCAGCTGCGCTACCGCTCGCCGCCACGGCCGCCACCCCCAGTTCGACCCAAGGCTCGAAAACGACCTCTCATACGCCGGCGCCCACGCTGACTCCGCCTAAGATCGATCCCAAGGCGGTCGAAGCGCTGCGTAAGATGAGCGCCTACCTGCAGACGCTGCCGGCGTTCGAATTGCAGTCCGACGCCAGCCTCGATCTCGTAACCGCCGAGGGTCAACGCATTCAGCTCGACGGTGTCGTCAACTACAAGGCCCGGCGGCCAGACGCCTTCGTCATCTCGCTGGACAGCGACATCAAGAAACGCAGCTACTACTACGACGGCAAACAATTCACGGTCTACGCGCCCGAACTCGGCGTGTACGCGACGGTGGCCGCGCCGAATACCATCCGCCAGACGCTCGACATGATCTGGCAGAAGTTCGGCATCGCCCTTCCGCTCGAAGATCTGTTCCGCTGGAATGAACCAGGCGCGCGGTTCGACTCAGTGAAGGAAGCCTTCGCGGTCGGACCAGCCACCGTCGGCGGTGTCCAGACGCAGGCCTACGCCTTCCGCGAAGGGAACATCGACTGGCAGATCTGGATCGCGACGGGCGACAAGCCCCTGCCCCGCAAGATCATGATCATCGACCGGACCGATCCAGCCGATCCCGCCTACATTGCGCGGCTCACCTGGAACGTGAGCCCCACCCTCACCAGCGACGACTTCGCCTTCCGGCCCACGAAGGAAGCCAAGGCGATCAAGTTCGTCTCGCTTGGCCAGTAGGAGCCTGCTCCGATGATGAACAAGACCCTCTCCAGAATAGCGCTGGCGGCGTCCTTCGCGGCCCTGGTTTCGGCGCTTGCTGCGCCTGCGGTTGACGCCCGCGGCGGGCGGGGCGGCGGTGGCGGCCGCGGTGGCGGCGGGATGAGCCGGGGTGGTGGCGGCAGGGGTGGCGGCGGCTTCGGCGGTGGTAGCCGCGGCGGTGGCAGCCGCGGCGGCTTCGGCGGCGGCAATGGCGGCGGGATCCGGTCGTCCGGTTCGAGCAGCATTGGCCGGCCGTCGGGCGGTATGGGCGGCGGAGGTTTCAACCGCCCGAGCCAGATGCCCGCTGGCGGCGGCAACCGATTCGCGAGCGCAGGAGGCCCTGGCGGCGTAGGCGGCGCCGGAGGCGTGGGACGTCCCGGCGGAGTCGGCGGCGCCGGAGGCGCGGGTCGACCCGGCGGCGTAGGCGGCGCAGGAGGCGTGGGCGGAGTCGGCGGCGCAGGAGGGGTCGGCGGCGTTGGGGGAGCCGGTCGTCCCGGCGGGGTCGGCGGCGTTGGCGGGGCCGGCCGTCCCGGAGGCGTCGGCGGCGCGGGAGGAGTAGGCGGTGTCGGAGGGGTCGGCGGTGTCGGCGGCTCTGGGCGCCCAGGGAACCGCCCAGGCGGCGGCAACAATATCAACAACGGCAACATCAACGTCGGCAACAACGTCAACGTCGGAAACGGTGGGTGGTACGGCGGCGGCTGGGGCGGTTGGTATGACCACCCAATCGGGGCTGGCATCGCGATCGGCGCAGTGGCGGGGCTCACCGCCGCGGCGGTCGGCTCGATGTACTACGCTCTTCCATCCGGGTGTCCTGCCTACCCGTACGGAGGATACTCGTACTACCACTGCGGCGGGGCTTGGTACGAGCCGCGCTACGAGGGCGACACGGTGGTCTATGTGACCATTCCAGACCCGACCAACGGCGCGGCGACGGCTGCCGAGGCTCAGGCGCCCTCCGGGATGCCCACTCCATCGGGAGCGCCGCCGACGCAGCAATAGCCTCCGCCGGTTCGGATCGGGACATGTTCCGAGGGCGGAGGGGTTGTGAGGCTGATCGGCGGCTGTGTAGCGACACATGCTTTCGCATCGCGCGAGAGTCCGCCCTGCTCCAAAGAAAGGACCCCGCGCACGTGTCATGCGCGGGGTCGAAGTGCTCAGGGCCCCCAGAGAGGGTCCAGGCCCTGATGTCGCCACGGTTCAGGGGGGGATTACGAACCTATGCGGACCCGTTGAGCATGCCACTTCGGTAGTCCCGGTCGGATCGGGTGAATCCCTGAATCTACGACTGAATCGACCTCCTCGGCCGGATGTGTCGAGGGTCAGATCGGCGCAACTGCGCGTCGGGCTTCGCCGCCTGCCGCGCGTGAGGCCGCCGGCGTCACCGCCGTGACGACGGTGCCGGATCCATCGGAATGGATGCTCAACCGGCCGCCCAGCTGCGCGATCCGCGCGCGCATCCCCGGGATGCCAACGCCCAGTTGGACCTGGTCGCCCTCGTCGTGGGAGGCCCTGGCCATGCCGCGCCCATCGTCGGCGATCCTCAGCCGGAGGGTCGTCATTCGGCGGACAACCCAGATGTCGACGCACCTGGCCTCGGCGTGGCGATAGACGTTGGACACTGCCTCCTGAACAACTCGGTAGGCCGCGTGCGAGACCTCCAGATCCACGTCGTCGATTGATCCGTCCGTGTGCAGAGTGACACGTAGCCCGGAGCGCGCGCCAAAGCCTCTCACGAACGCCTCGAGCGTCGCCCTCAGGCCATCCCGTTCGAGGCCGGGCGGCTTCATCAGATACGACAGGACGCGGACCTCCTTCACCGCTTCCTGCAGCGACTTGGACATGTCGTCGAGGATCTCGCGCGTTTGCTGTCCCTTGCCGACGATCTGGCGTAGCCGCGTGACGCCGAGACCAAGCGCGGCGAGGTGCTGGCTCGTAGAGTCGTGCAGCTCGACAGCGATACGCTGACGTTCCCGCTCCTGAGCGGACAGGAGCTGCTCTCCTATACTGGAGAGCGCCGCCTGCGCCTCGGACGCCTCCGTGAGATCTTCCTGGAGGGCGATCAGCCGGACATCCCCTTCGATCGTCAGCCGGATCACGCGCAATTGGCGCCACTTCGGGACCTTCGATCGGCTGTCGGGGTAGACATGGCTCACGCTGGCTTCGCCACCGCCGACCACCTCATCGAGAGCCGACTTGATGGCGCGGGCGTCGACCTCGGGAATCAATCCGCGGCAGAAGTCGAGATATCGGGCGCCCAGGGCGATGGGTGGGTCTAGCGCCGCCATTGACTCGCGGCAGCCAGCGTTGGCCCAGACGATCCGCGCCCGCGCGTCCAGCAGCGCGACCTCGGCCGCGACGACGTCACAGATTTCCTCGAGGAGGTCGAGAGATCCGTTGGCCGCCAAGGCGAGTTGTTCGGCAAAGGATTCGGCTGAGCGCGCTGGCGGACCTTGAGGAGCCGGTCGGACCAATCCCTGCTCGCCCCTCTCCTTCCTTACGCCGCGCCGAGCGACGGCGTTTGCATTCGTCGCTCCCGCTTTGAGTTGATGCACGTCGGTCGCGACGCTGCACCAGCGGCGGCCAGAAAGGCCCTCGACCAACTCCCCACGGATCCTGAACCAGCGCCATTCGCCGTCGCTGCGCCGGATGCGGAGGTCGACGCAGAATGAGCCGCGATCAGACGCCAGCCTCGTCCGCGGGGTCAGCCAGCCACGATCATCGGGATGGACAGCCCTGGCGAGGCGGTCAGGAGGAGTGTCGAAGGGCAAACCAGCATAGGTGAAAAAGCTCGTACCAATCCGATCGGGCCTTCCGTCCTCGAAGTTGGAGAACAGAAAGGTCGATTGGCCGACGTCTTCCGACGTAGGTTCCGCCTCGTTATCGCCGATCGTTGGCCCGCTCGGCTGCATGTCGGGCAGCGGTTCTGCGCACGCCAGGACCAGGACAACCTCGCCGCTCGCCTCGCGGACCGGGCTCAAGGTCAACGCGAAGCGCCGAGGATGTGACGTCGTGGGCCCTGCAACCACTTGGCAGATGCCGGCTCCGGTCTCCACGCACTGCTGGCAGAACGTCAGCGCCACGCCCAGTCCGCATGTCGGGATCACCTGCTCGATCGACTTGCCGATGACGGAAAAGGCCGAGAGGCCTGTCGCGGCTTCAAAGGCGGCGTTCACGCTCTCGAAAACGAAGCTGTCGCCGCTTACGCGCAGCGCCATCAGCACCGGTTGTGGTAGCGACGGCTCAGGGGCCTCCTCGACCCCCTGGTCTGTCCACCATTCAAAGTGGTCGAGAGGGTCGTCCCCTTCGGGGGGGCGAACACGACCGAGGCGCCGGCCGAGCGCAGCCGCGTCTCGGGTGAAACCCTCGTCTCCTGTTCCATATGCGGCCCCA
>JAFANN010000043.1 GCA_019232665.1 Caulobacteraceae bacterium
CCACGGCTCCTTCGACGACCTGGCGGGAGCGGGGGCGGTGTCGACGTAGGGAGGCGCCCATCGACTTGCGCTAGGCAAAGGATCAACGTCGGGAACTGATCGCTAACCCACGCCCGCCGTGAGGGAACCGCCATGCATCTGAAGCGCGCCGGATCGCAGCCCTCTCAAAAGGGGCCGGCCGAGTATTTCACCGGAACTGTCTGGGTCGACCCGCTCAACACCGCCCCGGCGCCGGCGCGTGTCGCCTGCGTGAGCGTGACTTTCGAGCCGGGCGCGCACACCGCCTGGCACAGCCATCCGCTGGGTCAGACCCTGGTGGTCACCGCCGGCTGCGGATGGACGCAGTGCGAGGGCGAGCCGATCGTCGAGATCCGGCCCGGCGACGTGATCTGGTGCCCGCCAGGAAGGAAACACTGGCACGGCGCCACGCCGACGACCTCGATGACGCACATCGCAATCCAAGAAGCGCTCGACGGCAAGTTCGTCGACTGGATGGAAAAGGTCGACGAGGCGACCTACTTCGCCGGACCCCACCCGGCGCATTCGCCGATCTAGCGCCTTCGCAGCGGCCCTCGCCGGCGGCGCTTCCAGACTCCGCTAAGTCCCAAGGAGGCGCACGGCGCCCTTGAGATCTGGTTGCCGATCCACGGCGGCGAGAAATCGGCTGTCGGCCGTGAGGACATGGGTGTTTTCGCGGATCGCCGCCGCGAGATAGAGGCAATCGTAGACCGGATGAGCCAGAGCGTTCGCCAAGTCGGCGGCGGCCATCAGATCGATTTCGATCGCGGTGGTGGTCACAGGAGCGTTTTGGAGCTCGGCGAGCCGCTCCAGGGCTTCGGCGCTGCTGATTTCGCCCCGCCGGGCCCGCCGCCACAGGGCGTTGGCCGCCTCCAGCAACCATAGCGCCGGCGCGATCAGGTCTTCGTCGAGCAATGCATCGGCGGCGTCCCTGCCAGGCTCGTCCAGGATCCATTTCAGCGCCACGGAGGCATCGATGACGATGCTCACCGGCTGTCGCGATCCTCACGGATCAGGTCGGCCGACTCGCCGACGATCCGTCCTCGCGTTTGGTCCCGAAGACTCGCGGCGCGCGTGCGAAAGGTCTCGCGCCCGGCTTTCAGGGCTCTCTCGAGGATCGAACGGTGCTCAGCTTCGGCGCTCCGGCCATGCAGCGACGCCTGGCGCTTCAGCGCCTCCACGATGTCTCGCGGAACGTCTCTGACCAGAAGTTGAGGCATGAACACATGCTATCAGGTGATAGCACGCGGTGCAACGGATCCACTTCTCCCCTCACCTGAACGGCGGCTCGTCGAAGCTGCGGAGCTTGCGGGAATGCAGGCGCGGGCCCTCCTCGCGCAGGAGGTCCATGGTCTGGATGCCGATGCGCAGATGCTGGGAGATGGCGCGCTCGTAGAAGGCGTTGGCCTGGCCCGGCAGCTTGATCTCCCCGTGCAGGGGTTTGTCCGAGACGCAGAGGAGGACGCCATAGGGCGTGCGGAAGCGGTAACCCTGGGCCGCGATGGTCGCGCTTTCCATGTCGATCGCGACAGCGCGGGAGAGGTTGAACCGCATGGCGCTGCGGGAATAGCGCAGCTCCCAGTTGCGATCGTCGGTGGTGACGATGGTCCCCGTCCGCAGGCGGCGCTTGAGGTCGTCGCCGCTCTCGCCGGTGACGATCTCGGCCGAGTGCTGCAGGGCGACCTGGACCTCGGCCAGGGCCGGTATCGGGATCTCCGGCGGCAGGATGGAGTCGAGCACGTTGTCGTCGCGCAGATACGCGTGGGCGAGCACGTAGTCGCCGATCGCCTGGGTGCTCCGCAGCCCGCCGCAGTGCCCGATCATCAGCCAGGCTTCCGGTCGCAGCACCGCCAGATGGTCGGTGATCGTCTTGGCGTTGGAGGGCCCCACGCCGATGTTGATCAGGCTCACGCCCCGCCGCCCGGGGGCGACGAGGTGATAGCCAGGCATCTGGAACCGGCGACCGGGGCTGAGAGACGCGGCGGCCTGCGGATCGGGCGTGTCGGCGTCGATGACGATCCCGCCGGGGCAGCACAGGCACTGATAGGGGCTCTCTGGATCGGCCAGCTGGGCCAGGCTCCAGAGCACGAACTCGTCCACGTAGCGGTGGTAGTTGGTGAACAGGATGTAGGCCTGGACCTTGTCCGCCGCCGACCCGGTGTAGTGAGCCAGCCTCGCGAGGGAGAAGTCGGTCCGCAGGCCGTCGAACAGGCTCAGCGGCCGGTCGTCGCCCGTGTGGGGCTGCCACAGGCCATCGGCCGTCTCGTCTCCGATCGACGCCAGCTCTGTCGATGGGAAATGACGGGCGAGTTCAGCCGCCGCCACATCAGCGCCGGCCAGATCGAGGGTTTCGTCCAGCACGTAGGCAAAGGGGATCTCCTGGGCGGAGCGGCTCACCTCGACGTCGACATCGAAGTCCGCCAGCAGAAGCGCCAGTTGCTCGGTCAGATAGGCCCGGAACAAATCCGGCCGTGTGACCGTGGTGCGGTAGGAGCCGGCCTGGCTGAGCCGCGCAAACGCGCGCGGCAGACGCGGCGCTGGGCCAGCGGGGGAGTAGGTTAGGCGCAGCGCCGGATAGGTGTAGTCGCCCCGGGCACGGGCGGCCGGGTCGGGCGCGGTGCGATCGGCGAGGAAGGCTTGCAGATCGCTGCGCAGCGCATCGATCGAGCGGCGGTACTCGACTTCGAGGGTCTCGACGATGGCGGCGGCGCTCTTCGTCCTACCCATGGGCGGCGGCCTCGGCGACGTAGGCGTCCAGCCGCGCCACATGTGCTGCGACCTGCGTCGGCGGCAGGAACGAGGCCACGAAACTATTGCGGGCGAGGGTCACGATGTCCTCGCGCGAGAGAGCGGCTCCGACCGCCCGGAAGTTGTCGTTCACATAGCCTCCGAAATAGGCGGGATCGTCGGAGTTCAGCGTCGCGCGCAGTCCAAGGCGCAGCATCTGGGCGATCGGGTGATCGGCAAGGTCGGAGACGACACAGAGCCTGAGATTGGAGAGGGGGCAGACCGTCAGGGGTATCGCCTCTTCGGCGAGCCGCTCGACCAGCGCCGGATCCTCCAGCGCCCTGTTGCCGTGGTCGATGCGGTCGACGTGGAGGAGATCGAGGGCCTCGGCGACATAGGCCGGCGGCCCCTCTTCGCCGGCGTGCGCCACGCGGCGCAGGCCGCGCTCGCCGGCGGCAGCGAAGACCCGGGCGAACTTGGCGGGAGGATGGCCCTGTTCGGACGAATCCAGCCCCACGCCGGCGACGCGGTCGAGGAAAGGCTCGGCCTGTCTCAACGCCTTGAAGGCGTCCTCCTCCGAAAGGTGGCGCAGGAAGCAGAGGATCAGACGCGAGGTGACGCCCAGGTCCCGCTCGGCCTGCGCCATTCCGGCCAGCAGCCCCTCGGCAACCGTTTCGAAAGCCAATCCCCGCGTCGTGTGCGCCTGCGGGTCGAAGAAAATCTCGGCGTGGGCGACGCCCTCGCCCGCCGCCCGCCTGAAATAGGCAAGGGCGAGATCGTGGAAGTCCTCCGCCGTCCGCAGCACGTCGGCGCCCTGGTAATAGAGGTCCAGGAAGTCCTGCAGGTTGCCGAAGCGATAGGCGCGCCGCACGGCCTCGACGTCCGCATAGGGAAGCGCCACGCCGTTCCGCCGGGCGAAGGCGAACATCATCTCCGGCTCGAGCGAGCCCTCGATGTGGATGTGAAGTTCGGCCTTGGGCAGGCCAGCGATGAAGCGGTCGAGGTCCATGGCCTTCTCTTCTTCGGGCCGCGCGCCGCGCCATGTCCAGCCCCGGCGCCACGGCGCCGGACGATGAGGCCGTCTCAGGACCGACCCCGCTGGACGCGTTTTTCCGCTGGCCGGACCGGGGCGCTCACCGCAGTAAACTCGCGGTCCGGCGAAATGGAGTCTCGAGCGAGGCCGGCGCGGCCGTTACATCAGTGTAACTGGCGCGACATCGGTCCACAGACTAGATTTGCGGATCGCCGCCAATTGCGGGCGGCGCACGGGGGTCGAACCTTGAACCAACATCTTCGCCGCGCGGGCCGCCTGGCTCTGGTCGCGGGACTTGCCGCGGGGCTCGCCGGTTGCGGGATCAACGCCATCCCCACCAAGGAAGAGGCCGCCAAGGCGCGTTGGGCCGACGTCCAGAACGACTACCAGCGCCGCTCGGACCTGATCCCCAATCTGGTCGCGACTGTGAAGGGCTACGCCGCGCAGGAGCGGAATGTCCTCGACGAGGTGACTCAGGCCCGCGCCAGCGCCACCCAGATCCGCCTCGACCCCTCGAAGCCGCCGTCGAGCCAGGCCGACCTCGACGCCTACGCCCAGGCGCAGGACCGCCTCGGCGGCGCGCTGAGCCGCCTGCTGGTGGCCAACGAACGCTATCCGGACCTCAAGTCCAACGAGAACTTCCTGGCCCTCCAGTCGCAGCTGGAAGGGACGGAAAATCGGATCGCCATCGCCCGGCGCGACTACAACGCCGCCGTCCAGGACTACAACACGACCCTGCGGGTATTCCCCACCAGCATCTGGGCGGCGAGTCTGTACTCGAGCTCCAAGCCCATGCCGCTGTTCTCAGCCAGCGCGGCGGCCCAGTCCGCTCCGACGGTGAGCTTCGACACCAGCGTCCCGGGCGCGGCGCCTGGCTCGCCGCCGCCCAGCCCAGCCCCCGCTCCGGCCAAACCATGAGCCGCCTCGCGGGCCTGCTGGGCCTGCTCTTCTGTCTGCTCGTCGCGCCGGCGGTCCAAGCACAGCCGGCGCCGAAGTTTCCCGAACTGACGGGGCGGGTGGTCGATGACGCCCATGTGCTCTCGGCGGAGACCCAGGCGCAGCTCACCCAGAAGCTTGCGGACCTCGAGCAGAAGACCAGCCGGCAACTCGTCGTCGTCACCCTGCCCTCGCTGCAGGGCTACGAGATTTCAGACTACGGCTACCAGCTCCTGCGCCACTGGGGCATCGGCCAGAAGGGCCTGAACAACGGCGTCGTCTTCATCATCGTGCCGAGCGAGCACAAGGTGAGGATCGAGGTCGGCTACGGCATGGAGCCGATCATCACCGATGCGCTCTCGAGCGTGATCCTGCAGGAGAGGGTGATCCCGAGGTTTCGGGCCGGCGACGTCCAGGGCGGCATCGTGGCGGGAACGGACGCGCTCATCGACCAGATGAGCGCGGATCCCTCGACCGCCGAGCAGCGCGTCGCCGCTGCGGAAGCGGGGCGGACCCATGTCCATCACCGAAGCGCCCTGGGCGGCGTCATCCCGCTGATCCTGCTGTTCTTCATTGTCTCGGCAATGTTCCGTCGCGGGCGCGGCGGAGGCGGCATGGGCTGGATCCTGCCGATGATGTTCCTTGGCTCCGCGCGGGGCTGGGGCGACCGCGGCGATGGATGGGGTGGCGGCGGTGGCGGCTGGGGCGGCGGAGGCTTCTCCGGCGGCGGAGGATCAGGCGGCGGCGGCGGAGCCTCGGGGAGCTGGTGACATGCTGAACGCGATCGACCAGGACCGGATCGCCGAGGCCGTGGGCAAGGCCGAGGAGGGCACGTCCGGCGAGATCGTGTGCGTCCTCGCCGGCGAGGTCTCCCATTACCCGGAAGTGGCCATCGCCTATGCGGCGATCGCCGCCCTGGTCATTCCTCCCCTCGCTGTGACCCTTGGACTGCGACCCCTTGCGGCTGCGGCGGACGCCGGCGTGTGGATGGCGGCGCAGGCGGGCGCCCTGGAGAGCGAGTTCTCGCTGGGTCTTGGGCTCTATGTGGCGGCGCAAGCCCTGCTCTTCGTCATCGTCTTCCTGATCCTCGAGATCCCGGCCGTTCGCCGCGCGCTCACGCCCGGCCCGCTCAAGCGCCATCGCGTCGAGCGCAGCGCCCACCAGCAGTTCGCCTCGATCGCCGGGCGCGCGGAGGGTAGCCAGACCGGGATCCTGATCTTTGTCGCGCTGGATGACAGGCAGGTGCAGATCCTTGCGGACAGGGGCATTCACGATAAGGTCGGCGACCCGGTATGGAACAAGGCGGTTGCGGCCATCGGCGCGGCGATGAAGGGCGGCCGCGACCCGACCTCGGGCATCGTCGAGGCGATCTCGATCTGCGGGGAGGCGCTCAAGGCCCACTATCCGGACGCCGGCCCCCACACCCAGGTCTTCTCGAACCGGCCGCTCGAGATCTAGCCCGGTCCGATCGCGACGTTTTGCGGTCCCGGCGTGGATGGCCTAGACGCACGGCGCCGCCTTTGTCGGGGATGACATCTTGAGACTGAACTTCCTGCGCCGCCCGGCCGTCGGGCTGGCGCTAATCGCCTTCGCATCGCTCGCCACACCTGCCGGCGCCCAGGACGACAAGCCCGCGTCGCCGGCGGCCGCCGCCTCCAAGTCCGACCGACCGGATCTGTCGCCGTTTCCCGCCGACGCGTCGGTCAAGCAGAACATCGTCCTGAACGGCAGGACGCTCAACTACACGGCCACGGTCGGCTCGATCCCAGTCCGCGATGAGAACGGCAAGAAGGTCGCTGAGGTGGTGTTCACCGCCTACGTCCTCGACGGTCCGCATGACGCGCGGCGCCCCGTCACCTTCGCCTTCAACGGCGGCCCCGGCGCGGCCTCGGTCTACCTCAACCTCGGCGCAATCGGTCCCAAACGGGTGCAATTCGGCGCAGAAGGCGACAGCCCCTCCGAGCCCGCCGTCGTACACGACAACCCTGGGACATGGCTCGACTTCACCGACCTCGTCTTCATCGACCCGGTCGGCACCGGTTTCTCGCGCTCCCTGGTCAAACAGGAAGAGACCGACCGGCGTTTCTTCACCGTTCAGGGCGACCTCTCGTACCTCTCGCGCGTGGTCTACGACTGGCTGGAGAAGAACGGCCGGATGACCTCGCCAAAGTACGTCGTCGGCGAGAGCTATGGCGGCTATCGCGCCCCGGCCATCGCCAATCGGCTGCAGACGGTGGAAGGCGTCGGCGTCAACGGCGTGGTGATGGTTTCGCCGGCCCTGGATGGCCGCAACAGCATCGACCCCGACACGTCGCCTATGGCATGGGTGGTGACGCTGCCCTCCATGGCGGCGGCCAACTACGAGCGGCAGGGCAAGGCCCTCACGCCGGCTCAGATGGCGGACGTCGAGACCTACGCCCGCACCGAATTCGTCACCGATCTCCTTCGCGGCCGGGAGGATCCGGCGGCGGTGGATCGGATCGTGAAGCGTGTGACGGCCTACACCGGCCTGCCGGAAGCCTCCGTGCGTGAGGTCGGTGGCAGGATCGACAGCCGCTGGTTCCTGCGCGAGCTCTATCGCAGCGAAGGCAAGCTGGGATCCTGGTACGACTCCAACGTCACGGCCTACGACCCCTTCCCCTGGTCGCCGATGCAGCGCACGGGCGATCCAATCCTCCAGGCGATCCTCGCTCCGACCACGTCGGCGATGGTCGACTTCGTCACCCGCCAGGTCGGCTGGAAGGTCGACGCCCACTACGAGGCGCTCAATCCGGCGGTGAACCAGCACTGGGAGAAGAACTGGTTCACCTCCATCGAGAGCGCCTCGGACCTGCGCCAGGCGCTGGCGGTCGATCCGAAGATGAGGGCGCTGATCGTCCACGGCTACGACGACCTGTCCTGCCCCTATTTCGGATCGGAGCTGGTGGTCTCGCAGATCCCGCCGATGGGCGACCCCAAGCGACTGCAGGTGAAGGTCTATCCCGGCGGCCACATGTTCTACTCCCGCCCCGACAGCCAGGCCGCCCTCCGCCGCGACGTGATGGCGCTGTACGGCGTGAGCTAGGCCCCAACCCTTGGTCCGCCGGCGCCTTCGCCGGCGAGCGCGCCACGCTAACCCCACCGTCATGGCCGGGCGAAAGTCCCACGGCTGTCCGGTTCATGCGGGGATCAGTTCGAACGTGAGTTGTCGTGGGTCGCGCCGAAGGTCCGGAGGCGGGCCAAGGAGCTGATCGAAGTCGCGTTTGTGCATGAGGTTGGCTTTGACGAG
>JAFANN010000271.1 GCA_019232665.1 Caulobacteraceae bacterium
TTCCACTTGCTGGACCAAGGTGAGAGCGACCCTCTTGACCCTCGCCGGCCCGGACCTGGATCCACCCACCCTGCGCCGCGTCGCCGCTGGCCACACCACCCTGATCATCGCCCACCGCCTCTCGACCGTGGTCGACGCGGACGAGATCGCCGTGATGGAGGCGGGGAGGGTGGTCGAGCGCGGCGACCACCGGGCGCTGCTGGCGCGCGGCGGGATCTATGCGCGGCAATGGCGGAGGCAGGGGGAGGGGGCCGACAACTTCACGCGAACCTGACCGTTGAGAACGGAACCGCACAAACGGCGGCTGTGTTTGATTCCGTCTGCGTCCGCAGCGAGCACGCGCAGAGGGAGGATAGAATGAGCGTCTATCGTGTGACTGAGGTCATCGGCACCAGCCGGACCAGTTGGGAGGACGCAGCCAAGGTCGCTGTGGCCGCCGCGTCGCGGACTTTGCGCGATCTTCGCGTCGCCGAGGTGGTCGAGCAGGACGTCACGATCGGCGAGTCCGGGGAGCTCGAGAGCTTCCGCACCAAGCTGCGGCTGAGCTTCAAGTACGAAGCGCCGGTCGGCGCCCCAGAGTGGGAGGGCGAAAAGGCCAAAACCGGCGCCTGACGTCCGAGGAAGAGAATTTTACCACGGACCTCACGGACCTCCCGGAGAATAGAAAGCTTTTATTGCGCCTTCCGCGCGATTACATTCTCGTTGTTCTTGCAAGGACGATGAATGGCCCGTGAGGTCCGTGGCTAATTCAAACCATCGCTCTACGCCAGCGGTGACGCCGAATCGGACAGGAGTTGTTCGCGCCATTGCTTGGCGAGGTCGCGCCTTCGACGGGGAAAGCGGTCCGGCAACAGCTCCGCATGCTCGAAGCGGTCGGTCCGGAAGGTGCGGAAATCCGTCCGTAGCTCGCACCAGGCGACGAGCAGCCGGGTCGACTCCATGAAGCCGAGGACAAAGGGCCAGATCACCCGCTCCGAACGCCGACCATCCGGATCGACGTAGGCGATCTGCAGCTTGCGCTCCTCGCGCATCGCCTGGCGGGCCAGGGTGAGATCGAGCCCCAATTTCTCGATGGGCCGGCCGCCGACACGCAGGGCGTCGTCGTGCAGCCGTTCGCGCAGGTCGTCGGGCAGGACCGCGGCGATCTTGGCGATGGCGTCGCGCGCCGCCTGTGCCAGGCCGTCGTCGGTCTTTCGCGCGACCCACTGGGCGCCGATGGCGAGAGCCTCGATCTGCTCCTCGCTGAACATCAGCGGCGGCAACAGCAGGCTCGGCCGCAGGATGTAGCCGACGCCGGCCTCGCCCTCGATCTCGGCCCCCATGGCCTGCAGGGAGGCAATGTCCCGGTAGAGCGTGCGCAAGGAGACGTCGATCTCCTGCGCGAGCTCCGCCCCGCTCACGGGCGTGCGCCGCCGGCGCAACGCCTGCATCAGGTCGAACAGCCTGTGGGTCCTGGACACCTCTCCGCTTCGAGCCCCCGCGTTTGCAGCCCCGGCCTCAAGCCGCCGAGGTCAGGACGCCATGGAAACGGGGCGAGATGTTTCCGAAGACGCCCGAAACGCTGGCCTGGTCGTGGATCATCAGGCTGTGCGAGATCTTCCCGTGCCGGATCTTGATCCACTCGGCCACCGGCTGATCGGGAGCGCCGACCAGGTCGCAACTGTACACGATCGCCGCCGAGTCGATGTCGCCATAGAGGGCGATCAGCTCGACCCGCTTGACCATTCGGGTCATGAAGTCGACCCAGAACCGGCGGAACGACCGCGGTCCAACCAACATCCCAGATGGCGTTTCGCAGACCACGTCGTCCGCGACCCACTTCATCATCTCGTCGAAGTCGCCGGCGGTCCACGCCGTGTAGTAGGCGGCGGCGATCTGTCGGGCTTCGAGCTCCTCGCGCATGATCTCGCTCCAGGAATGGCGCCCTCCGGGGGCGCGTTGGCGACCGACGTCCTCGATCGCCCTGCTGACATACAATGGCGGTGTGTCAGCTTTTGTCAGCAGTCGACCCCATGCCGCGTGAGCTTTTTTGAGGCCGCTGTGACCCCTGCTTAAAGGCCTTTGTCCTCGCGAAATCTCGACCGCATGCGCGTTGGCGGGCGCAGCTTTAACCACGGAGGCGCGGAGGACACGGAGGGGCACGGAGGGGATGCGGCTCCATTGGGAATTTCCTCGAAGTCGTGCGTGGCTGTGTTTTGGGGATGAGTGCGCCTTCGGCGCGTTTTCAGCTGCGCTAGCCGTGGACCGCACGAACTTCGAGCGCAAGCCAAAGCCCAGCGCAGCCTACTTCGGCCACATCGCCCGGACAGGGCGCCTGCCGGGTCACGACACGTCTACGACGAACCCAGGTAAGCGCTAATCCCCGTCATTCCCGAAGCGGAA
>JAFANN010000303.1 GCA_019232665.1 Caulobacteraceae bacterium
GCGTGACGAATTCCGAGCGCCTTGGTCCCAGCGGCAATCCGTGGAATCCCGAGCACATCTCCGGCGGCTCTTCCGGCGGTGCGGCCGCGGCCGTGGCCTCGGGCATGGTCCCCTTGGCTCACGCGAGCGACGGTCTCGGCTCCATCCGCATCCCTGCGGCCAACTGCGGCCTGGTGGGCATGAAAATCACCCGCGACCGCACGCCGATCTGCGAGGTGACCGACGGCGCCATGGGCTTCTCGGTCCACCATGTCGTCAGCCGCACCGTGCGCGACAGCGCCGCCATGCTCGACGTCACCGGCTACCCGCAGGCGGGAGACCCGTTCCAGGCTCCGGCCAAGGCCGGCCCGTATCTGGAGGAGGTCGAGCGCAGCCCCGGCCGACTGCGCATCTTCTGGTCGGCGGAGACGCCAAGCGGCCGGTCGATCGATCCGGAGGTGCAGGCAAAGCTGGAGCAGACCGCCGAGACCCTGAAGGCGCTGGGGCACGAGGTGATCGAGGGGGGCCTCGGGATCGACTACCGGGGCCTCTATCGCACCCAAGGCTTGGTGAGCGCGTCGAACTTCGCCGCCAGCATGCAGCGTTGGATCGAACGCCTGGGTCGCGAGCCGAAGGAGGGTGAGCTTGGGCCGCTGGCCAAGCGCGCCTGGGAGTCTGGCAAGCGCCTGACCGGCCAGCAGGCGTTCTGGGCCTGGCAGGAGCTGCGCCTCTACGTCCGCCAGATCCTCACCCGCTTCGAAGACTTCGACGTCTTCCTCACGCCCACGATGTCGACTCCGTCGCCGCGCCTCGACTGGCTCGATCCGCACACCCTCGAGCTGCGGGAATTCGATCGCCGGCAGGCGTCGACCTATGCGACGACGCCGCCGTTCAACTTCACGGGCCAGCCGTCGCTGTCGCTACCGCTCTGGCAATCGCAGAGCGGCCTGCCCATCGCCATGATGTTCACGGGCAAGTTTGCCGACGAGGCCACGCTCTATCGCCTCGCCGGGCAACTCGAGAAGGAACTCCCCTGGAAGGACCGCAAGCCCCCGATCTGGGGTTGAGGGCGAAGCGCGCTCTCCTTCCCCTCCTGGAGAAGCCTTGCGAAACTCGCCCCTTCTCCTCTGTCATCCCGGGCGGCCGCGAACCCGGCCTTGGCCGGGTGGAGCGACGACCCGGGACCCAGGAGGCTGGGCGAGAAGCTGAGGTTCGCGAACCGCGATCGCCGTTCCAGTCCCCTGGATCCTTAGGTCCTCGCTGCGCTCCGCTCGCTACGGCCCGGGATGACAGGCTGAAAAAGGGATTTGGCAATAGCTCCGAGGAGGAAAGGACAGCGAATCTCCCCATCATCCCGGCGAGATCATCTTCTCCGGGCGGACGATCTCGTCGAACTGCTGCTGGGTGACATAGCCGCCGCCAACGGCTTCCTCGCGCAGGGTGGTGCCGTTCTTGTGGGCGATCTTGGCGATCTTGGCGGCGGCGTCGTAGCCGATCGTAGGCGCGAGCGCGGTCACCAGCATCAGCGAGCGCTCGAGGGAGGCCTTGATGTTGTCCTCGCGCGGCTCGATGCCGACGACGCAGTGCTCGGTGAAGCTGCGCGCGGCGTCGGCCAGCAGCTGGGCCGACTGCAGGAAGGCGTAGGCCATCACCGGATTGAACACGTTCAGCTCGAAGTGGCCTGACGCGCCGGCGAAGGTGATCGTCGCTTCGTTGCCGAACACCCGCGCGCAGACCATGGTCAGCGCCTCGCACTGGGTCGGATTGACCTTCCCCGGCATGATTGATGAGCCCGGCTCGTTCTCCGGCAGGGAGAGTTCTCCGAGGCCCGACCGGGGCCCCGAGCCCAGGAAGCGGATGTCGTTGGCGATCTTGAACAGGCTCGCCGCCACCGTGTTCATCGCCCCGTGGGTGAAGACCATGGCGTCATGGGCGGCCAGGGCCTCGAACTTGTTGGGCGCCGAGGTGAAGGGAAGTCCGGTGATGGCGGCAATGTGCTCGGCCACCTTCTCGGCGAAGCCGACCGGCGCGTTGAGGCCGGTGCCCACGGCCGTGCCGCCCTGGGCCAGCTCCATCAGCATCGGCAGCGTCATCTCGATCCGCTTGATGCCGTTGGCGAGCTGCTGGGCATAGCCGGAGACCTCCTGGCCCAGCGTGAGCGGTGTGGCGTCCTGGGTGTGCGTGCGGCCGATCTTGATGATGTCCGCCCAGCCCTTCGCCTTCGCGTCGAGGGCGGCGTGAAGGGTGCGCAGGGCGGGCAGCAGGCGGTGGGAGACCTCCTCGGCCGCAGCGATGTGCATGGCCGTCGGGTAGGTGTCGTTCGACGACTGGCTCATGTTGACGTGGTCATTTGGGTGGACCGGGCTCTTCGAGCCCATCGTCCCGCCCAGCATCTCGATAGCGCGGTTCGAGATCACCTCGTTGGCATTCATGTTCGACTGGGTGCCCGAGCCGGTCTGCCAGACGGCCAGGGGGAAGTGGTCGTTGAGCTTGCCGTCGATCACTTCCTGCGCGGCGGCGACGATCGCCTGACCGACCTTCGGGTCGAGCCGGCCGAGCGCCATGTTGGTCTCGGCGGCGGCGCGCTTGATGACGCCGAGGGCGCGGATGACCGAGGCGGGCTGCTTCTCCCAGCCGATGGCAAAGTTCTGCAGGCTCCGCTGCGCCTGTGCGCCCCAATAGCGGTCGGCCGGAACCTGGATGGGTCCGAAGGTGTCCGTCTCCGTCCGCGTCGCGCCGCTCATCGTCGATCTCCTCGTGTCAGGGACCGGCTATCTGCCCCCCAAGCGGGAGCAAGGAAAGAGGGGGGAGGGGACTCGCAGAACCGCCGCGAAACCGGATCCGGTTTCGCGGCGGCCGCGATAGTTAACTCGGACGCGTTCAGACGCGGACCGGAGCCGACGCTGAGCGGCGACGGGCGCGCAAGGACGCACCCGTAAGGCCGACGCCGAGATGCATCAGTGCCCAGGAGGCGGGTTCGGGCGTCGCGATCGACGTCATTCCTGCGCGGGCCCCGACGTTGCCGGTGCTCGCAGCATAGACGTCTGCGGCGAGGTAGATTGCGCCGATCTTGGAGATGTTGTTTGCTGTGAGATTGTTGAGAGAAAGGTTACCTGCACTATCGGTTACGACAAAGAACAGAGACGTCGGATTTATGGTCCCGTTGCTGTGGAGCGGTCCCGTATAATCCACCGAATCGTCCCAACTTCCGAACGGCGAGTCT
>JAFANN010000015.1 GCA_019232665.1 Caulobacteraceae bacterium
CTTAGCCGTCGAAATCCTTGGCCAATTCCCCCCGCGACGCGGGCGAGAGCACCGCCAGGTGGCCGTACGACTCGTGGTCGCAGCCCACCAGAACGTGGACCGCCGGGTCGTTGAACCGGGCGATTTGCGAGAGGTCGAGGGGGAAGCGCAGGAAGTGGACCGACGACGTTTTACCGTCCTCGCGCGTGCGTTCGATGTCGCCCTCGGGAACCCCAGCGCTGCGGTCCTCGCCCACCTGCAGGAAGAAATCGTCCTCCACATTGCTCAGGCGACGCAGCATGACGTCCCGGCGGACCGGATCCTCGATCTCGAACATGATCGTGGCCACCAGCTCGCGTCCCTGGGGGATCAGCGGGTTGTAGGCCTCGAGCTCGTCGAGGACCTGGTCGGGTCCGCCCTTCTCCGTGAGGAGCATCTCCTGCACCTGGAAGAGCATGGTCTCGTAGGTCTCGAAATAGACCGTGCAGACCGGGCCGAGCGCAATCCGGCGCAGCCGCTTGATCGGCAGGAGCGCGGCGCGCCGCTCGCGCCGGACCTTGGCGTAGTCGGCGTCCGGCAGCAGGTCCTCGGGCGTGATCCGGCGGAGGCTGGCGGGCATGTCGTTCCTCTTCAGGCGAGGCCGTAGGCGCGGGCGAGGATCTCGATCGGATGGGCGCGGCGCGGCTGCGCATCCTCGGCGATCGTCTCCGCCAGAATCTCTCCGATATGGCCGCAGGCAAGGGGGCAATCCGAGCAGAGATTGGCGTTCCCCTTCTGGGCCGCCTGTCTGGCTGTCGGCGCGCCCACCTTCAGGGCGATCGGCCGCGTCTCCTTCATCACCCCGAAGGTTCCCCCATGACCAGAGCAGCGCTCGATCACGTCGACCTTGGCCTCGGGAATGAGCCGCAGCATCTCCGCCGACTTGGCGCCCACGTTCTGGGCCCGGGCGTGACAGGCGTGATGGAGGGTGATCCCCCCTTCCACGGGCGAGAGACCGGGAGCCAGACCGAACTCGCGCGAGAGGCCGACGACATACTCGCAGATGTCGCGCGTCGCTGCGGAGAGACGGGCGACGGCATGGTCGCCCGGATGCAGCAGCGGCCACTCGAACTTCGTCATCAGCCCGCAGGAGGCGGTCAGCGTGACGATCTCGAACCCCTCGTCGATGTATGGGGCGAAGGCCGCAGCCACCCGATCGGCGCGCGAGGCGACGCTGGTAAGGTTCCCCGCCTCGAGCTCGGGCATTCCGCAGCACTCGGGGTAGAGGACGCGGGCCTCGACGCCCTGGAGCGCCAGGACCCGCGCCGCCGCCTCCGCCGTCTGGGGCGCGTTGTACTCGGCGATGCAGGTCGCATAGATCACCGCCCGCCGCCGGCCGAACGCCGGGCCGTCCGGCGATGGCGCAAGGGGCTCGCGCAGGAGGCGGCTGGCGGTCTTGGAGGCGTAGGTCGGCAGCAGGGCGTCCTGATCCACCCCGCCGATCGCCTCGATCAGCTTGCGGACCGGCTTGTTCGACTGGGACGTGGCCCAGTTCGCCAGCGGCGCGACCGCGGCGGCGAGCTTGCCGTTGCGGTCGGTGCGGCCAAGCTCCTCGCGCGCGACGTCCTTCTCGCCGGCGTGGCGGCGGGCGGCGCGGTAGCGCAGGATCAGGTGCGGGATGTCGATGTCGAACGGGTGCGGCGGGACATACGGGCACTTCGTGAGGAAGCACATGTCGCACAGGGTGCAGGCCTCATCGACCTTGGCGTATTGCGCTTTCGGCACGCTGTCGAGTTCGCCGGTCGGGCTTTCGTCGATGAGGTCGAACAGCCGGGGAAAACTGTCGCACAGGTTGAAGCAGCGACGGCAGGTGTGACAGACGTCGAACTGCCGCTCCATCTCCGCTTCGACCTTGGCGAGGTCGTAGTAGGCCTCAGCCCGCCAATCGATCGGATGGCGGAATGGCGCGTCGAGGCTTCCCTCGCGCGCAGGCGTCTTCGAGGCGTCGGTCACCTTCGCCCACTCATCCCTTGAAGAAGAGGAAAAAGGAAGGCGGCCAGGGGCCGGCCGCCTTCAGTGGGGTTCAGTCGAGGGCGTCGAGCGCCTTCTGGAAACGTCCGGCATGGGACTTTTCCGCCTTCGCCAGGGTTTCGAACCAATCAGCGATCTCTTCGAAGCCCTCATCGCGCGCAGTGCGCGCCATGCCAGGGTACATGTCGGTGTATTCGTGGGTCTCGCCGGCGATCGCAGCTTTCAGGTTCGCGTTGGTCGAACCGATTGGAAGGCCGGTGGCCGGGTCGCCGACCGCTTCCATGAACTCGAGGTGGCCGTGAGCATGGCCCGTCTCGCCTTCGGCGGTGGAGCGGAAAACCGCCGCCACGTCGTTGTAGCCTTCCACGTCGGCCTTCTGCGCAAAGTAGAGGTACCGCCGGTTCGCCTGGCTCTCGCCAGCGAACGCGGCCTTCAGATTCTCCAGGGTCTTGCTGGTCGCCAAGCTCATCGTGTCTCCATCCCGCTATGACCACGCGCTTTGGCGCGTGGCGCGCAATGAAGAATGGGCCGCTCCGCGCGGCGCACCCAATCAATTAAATCTATAAGCTCCATAGACGTTTTTGAAGTGCGAACCCGCACAGTCGACATAAGCTCGGTAGCGGACGAGCGCGCAGGCGCTGGAGGAGGAACGATGGTTGTGGTCGCTTTCCCCGGCGTGGAGGATATCCGGCTCGGGCACGCGATCCGCCGTGTGCGTGAAGCGCGTGGCCTTTCGCTCGCCAGGCTGGCGCTTGAGTGCCGGCTCGACGCTGACCGGCTCGACCAGGCGGAGCACGGACGCGCCCGCCTCAACTCCGCCGAGCTT
>JAFANN010000073.1 GCA_019232665.1 Caulobacteraceae bacterium
AGCGCCTCGAGGTAGCGTTCGCGATAGACATGCGGGGCGCCGAACAGCTGCGCATCGGCGCGGGCGCGGCGCAGGTAGAGATGGGCTGGATGAGCCCAGGTGAAGGCGATGCCGCCGTGCATCTGGATCGCCGTCGCGGCGACCTGAACGAAAGCGTCGGCGCAGGCGAAGCCGGCCAGACTGATCGCAGCCTTCGCGTCAGGGGCGCCGTCGGCCAGAGCCCTCGCGGCCGCGCGCGCGGCCGAGATCGCCGATTCCGATTCCAGCAGGATGTCGGCGGCCATGTGCTTGATCGCCTGGAAACTTCCGATCGACCGGCCGAACTGAACGCGCGTCTTGGCGTAGTCGACGGTGAACTCCACCACGCGCCGCGCCCCGCCCGCCTGTTCGCCCGCAAGCGCCACGCGGGCGAGATCGAGGGCGTCTTCCACGGCCTCCCAGGCTGGACGCGCCGTAGAGAGACGCCGGGCGGGCGTCGCCGTGAAGTTCAGGTCGGCCATGCGGAGCGTGTGATCGAAGGTCGGAAGCGCTTCGACTCCGAGACCGGAGGCGGCCGCCTCCACCTCGAAGACGCCCAGTCCGTCCGGCGCGCGCGCAACCGCCAACACGATGTCGGCGATCTGCCCATGGGTGACGAAACAAGCCTTGCCGCTAAGTCGCGAACGCTCCCCATGAGATTCTGCGTTGACCGAGACGCCCTCGGCGGTCCATCCGCCTCGCGGCCCGGCAAGAGCGACGGTGGCGATGCGCGAGCCGTCCGCGATCGACGGAAGCAGTCGCGCCTTGTCGGCTTCGTCTCCAAGAGCCTGGATAAGGCCCGCGGCCAGGACACCGCTTGAGAGCAGGGGCGCGCAAAGCAGCGACGCGCCAGCCTCCTCCATCACCCGCTCGAGCTCCTCCGGCCCAGCGCCGACCCCTCCGTAGGCTTCGTCCACTAGCAGGCCGACCACGCCCAGTTCGGAGAGCTGGCGCCACAGCGCCCGGTCGAACCCCTGAGGCAGGTCCATAGCGCGTCGCACATCGGCCTCGCCGCTATGGTCCGCCAGCAGGCGCTTCACCGAGTCCTGGAACGCAACGCGCTCTTCCGCACTTAGGCTCGCCATCTGCCGGATGTCTCCTCCCCCGCGTCGGGGTTTGAGATCCGTTATACCGGCTCGAGAGCCGCAATCCAGGCGCGGAGACAAGGCAGAAAAGACCGCAGGAACTCTAAATCAAAACCGGCGTTCAAACAAGTGCGCACGTTATACCAATCGCACAATCGGTTGGTAACGGTCGCTGGAGATAGCCATATGCTAGGATGGGCGCTGGTATTCGCGATCCTAGCCGTGATTGCCGGTGGGCTAGGATTCTTTGCCCTTGCTGGCATCGCGGCGTCGATCGCTAAAATCTTGCTTATCGTTTTCGTTGTTCTTCTGGTCGCGAGCTTCATCATGGGGCGCGGACGTGGAAGACCCGTCGTCTAGCCTAGGCTAGGCGCAAACAGAAGACGGGCTCGCTGGGCTTGACGGCCTCGCGGGCTCGTCGTCGTTCATGATCCATGACTTTTCCGGGGTCGGTAGACGTCGCGGTCATCGGAGCCGGGGCCGCCGGCCTTGGAGCCGCTGGGCGCTTGAAGGGCTCTGCCGCGTCCTTTGTCGTGCTCGAGGCGCGAGGACGGGTCGGCGGGCGGGGCCACACCGTGACGATCGACGGTCATCCACTCGACCTTGGATGTGGCTGGCTGCATTCGGCTCGGCAGAACAGTTGGGCGGGAGTCGCCCAGTCTCTCGGACTGAAGATCGACAGCTCCCCTCCGGCGTGGGCGCGTCCGGCGCTCAACTTCCCGCCGGAGGAGCAGCGCGCGTACCGAAAGGCCTTTGGCGCCTTCGAAGATCGGCTCGACGCGGCTGCGCACGGGCCGGACAGGCCCGCCTCTGACCTGTTCGCGCCGGAAGATGCGCGCTGGCGACCCCTGCTCGACGTCTTCAGCGGCATCTACAACGGAGCCTCCTTCGAGGAGATCTCGGTCAAGGATTACGCCGCCTACCAGCCAACTGAGGACAATTGGCGCGTCGTGATTGGCTACGGCGCGCTCATGACGGCTTTCGCCGCAGACCTGCCCGTCATCCTGGACTGCCCAGTGACCTTGCTGGATCGGCGAAACTCCAACCTCCGGCTGCTCACCGCCAAGGGGGTCCTGCAGGCAAGGTCTGCGATCGTGTGCGTCCCGACCAGCGTCCTCGCGGAGGAGGGCCTTCGCATCGACCCTCCACTCCCCGACAAGATCGACGCTGCCGGAGCCTTGCCGCTGGGCAATGTGGACAAGGTGTTTTTGCACCTTGAGGGCGCCGGCCAGTTCGATCCTGACACGCGCGTCCTGGCCCGCACCGATACGACCGACACCGGCGGCTACACTCTGCGCCCAATGGGCATGCCGGTCGTGGAAGCCTATTTCGGCGGACGCGTGGCGGCCCGGCTGGAACAGGAAGGTCCCGGCGCGTTCGGCGCGTTCGCACGCCAGGAACTGGTCGAGGTCTTTGGCTCCGAATTTGGACGTCGTCTGCGGCCGCTCGTCGAATCCCGCTGGAGCGCCGACCCATTCTCGCGGGGCGCCTACTCTCATGCCAGACCGGGCTTCTCCGACCGTCGCGCCGTGCTCTCAGCGCCAGTCGAAAACCGCCTCTTCTTCGCTGGTGAAGCCTGTTCCCCACATGCCTTTTCGACCGCTCACGGCGCCTACGACACGGGCGTCGCCGCGGCGGAAGCCGCGCTGGAAGCCGTCGGCGAACCTGTACGAATGGCCCGGCGCCCGTAAGGCGGCGCGCGCCGCGCGTTCATGCTTCCAGCGGATGGTGGGTGAGGCGACAGATGGCGTCGGTCTCGTCGAGGTCCAGATCGAGCATGTCGCCATTGCTCATCATAAGCGGGCCCTCATGCCCCAGGTTGGCCAGAAGGGCGGCGATCGCGAAGCCGTGGCTTACGACGATCACGGCGCCTTCAGAGCGCTGAAGCGCAGCGAGAAGAGCCTCGCGCATCCGCAGTCCGACAGTCTCGAGGGACTCGCCGCCATGAGTGTCGGCGGTCACCCAGACGGATCCTTCGGGGACATGAGCACGTATCTCCTCGTAGCTCAGCCCCTCCATCCACCCGAAGTCCCCCTCCATCAGGCGCGCGTCGTGCGACAGGTCCCATCCGTGGTGAGAGGCGATCTCACGAGCGGTGGATGCGGCCCGCTGCAACGGGCTGGAGACCAGCACGGCGGCGGTGAGGTCGTGCTCGACGAGTGAAAGCGCCCGCCGTCGCGCCTGATCCAAGCCAAGCGTCGTCAGGACGGAGTCGCCCTGGCCCTCGGCGCGGCGGTCACGATTGGCCTCCGACTCGCAATGTCGGACGATGAAGACTCGGCGAAACATGCTGAGAACTTTGCCGTGCGGGCTTCAGATGTCGAGGCTCCTGGCGCACCCCGATGGCGACCTCGCAAAGACGCTTACCACGCGCCGGCTTCACGCAGTCGGCGCGCAAGGTCGGCCGGCAGGCCCTCGCCCGCGCCAAAATTCCCAAGGTCTGGCGGCGCATCCGCAGGATCGAGATAGCGCCAGCCCTGGAATGCGCGACGGGGCGTGGGCGCGGTGAGGACGATCGTCTCGTCCAACCTCATTTCGCAGCGGCGTTCCTGGCCCTCGCCGACGCAGTTCACCTCCAGGATGCGCTGCCGGGAGAGGATGAAGCCCTTGTAGACCCGATAAAGCGAGCCGCCGTCGAGTACGGCGTCCACCTGGCGCGGTGTCTGCTTCGTGCGCAGGATCCACGGCTCGCCCGGCTGGCGGTGGGACTCTCGCCACTCGAGCAATTCTTCGACGGTGTCGCACCCGACGCAGAGCTTGATGATGTGCAGGGTCAATCCGCGGCGGTCTCCAGGCGCACGACGACGAGGTTTTCCACGACCTGGTCCCCCTCCGCCGTCGACAGCTCGATAACGCGCCCCTTCACGGGGGCGGTCAGAGCATGCTCCATCTTCATCGCCTCGAGCACGACCAACACCTGCCCGGCGTCGACGTGCGCGCCCGCCTGCACGGCCACCTTGACGATCCGCCCCGGCATCGGCGTTCGGATGGCGCCGTCGAAATCGGCCACTCCGCCCGCGGCGGCGTCCGCGACCAGAGCCACGCGAAGGGCCGCGCCATCCCGGAACGTGACGATCTCGTCTGCGTCCAGCCTTACGACAGACGCCGGGCCAAAAGCGAACGGCAGGTCCGCCGGCGTCCCATCCACGCGGACATGGGCGGTCATCCGCGCATCGGCGTTGAGGCGGAACCCGGTCGGGCCAGCCGACCCGTTCCAGGGCGACGCCGGGCTCTCGAGGCTGACTGCGCCGACCGCGTCGGGCGTCGGCGCGGGCGCGATGGTGAGCTCCTCGAGCCGACGCTCGATGAAGCCCGTGTCGATATGGCCAGCAACGAACTCGGGATGCGCGGCGCAGCGCGCGAGGAAGGCGGCGTTGGTCCGCACCGGCCATACCTCCACCAAACGCGCTGCATCGGCGAGTCCCGCGGCCGCGGCTTCGCGACTGTCGGCGTGGGCGATCAGCTTGGCGATCATCGGATCGTAGAAGGGCGTCACCCGGTCGCCCTCCCCCACCCCGGAATCCACTCGCACGCCATCGGGCAGGCGCAGGTGCTCCAGTCGTCCCGTAGAAGGGAGGAACCCATGGGCCGGGTCCTCCGCGTAGAGGCGCGCCTCCATCGCGTGGCCCCGCAGAGCGATCTCGTTCTGCGCCAGAGGCAGGGGCTCGCCGGAGGCGACGCGCAGCTGCCATTCGACCAGATCGAGGCCGGTGATCGCTTCGGTCACCGGGTGCTCCACCTGCAGGCGGGTGTTCATCTCCATGAACCAGATCCGGTCAGGGCGCAGGCCTTCGGACCCGTCGGCGATGAATTCAATCGTCCCGGCCCCGCGGTAGCCCACGGACCTGGCGGCGCGGATAGCCGCGTCTGTGACGAAGGTTCGCGTCGCGGCGTCCATCCCTGGAGCGGGCGCCTCTTCGATCACCTTCTGGTGCCGGCGTTGCAGGGAGCAGTCGCGCTCGAACAGGTGCACGACGCCGCCGTGAGCGTCGGCGAACACCTGGACCTCGATGTGCCGGGGGGCGGCGACCAGCTTCTCCAGCAGGACCCTGTCGTCGCCAAAGGCGTTGGCCGCCTCGCGTTTGGCGCCCGCAAGCGCTTCGGCGAAGTCCTCGGCCCGGCGCACCGGACGCATGCCCTTGCCCCCGCCCCCCGCCACCGCCTTGATCAGGACGGGCCATCCGATCCGCGCGGCCTCCGCCGCCAATACATCTGGAGACTGATCGTCGCCCAGATAGCCCGGCGTCACGGGCACGCCCGCCTCGGCCATCAGCCGCTTGGCGGCATCCTTGAGGCCCATGGCCCGGATCGAAGCGGGGGGCGCGCCGACCCAGATCAGCCCGGCGGCCTCGACGGCCTCGGCGAATTCGGCGTTCTCGGACAGGAAACCGTAGCCGGGGTGGATCGCCTCGGCGCCCGTGGCGCGGGCGGCGTCGAGGATCGCCTCGCCCCGAAGATAGCTCTCGCGCGCCGGCGGCGGCCCGATACGCACCGCCGCGTCCGCTTCACGAACGTGCAGGGCCTGCGCGTCCGCATCGGAGAACACGGCGATGGCGCGCATACCCAGGCGCCTTGCCGTGCGGATGACGCGTCGGGCGATCTCCCCCCGGTTGGCGATCAGGACCGAACCGATCATTCCCCGCCACGCACGTCCCAGGTGGGCCGGCGTCGCTCGAGGAAGGCGCCCACGCCCTCCTGGGCCTCCGGGCTGACACGCACGCGCGCGATCCAGTGCGCCGTGTCCGAGAGCAGGCCGTTGTCGATCTTGCGGCCGGCCACGTGCTCGACCAGCCGCTTCGACTCCGCCACGGCCGTCGGGCCGCAATCCAGCATGGCTCGGCCGATCCGTTCGCGGGCGGCGTGGAGGCCGGCGCCGTCCTCGACCACTTCGTCGATCAGGCCGAACGCCTGGGCCTCCTCTGCGTCGAACACCCGAGCGGTGGAAAACAGGGCGCGAGCGCGTCGCGGGCCGATCGCCTGGACGACATACGGGCTGATGGTCGCCGCAACGAGACCAAGCCGGACTTCGGAGAAGGCGAAACGCGTCGCCCGCGTCGCGATCGCCATATCGCAGGCCGCCACCAGGCCCGCGCCGCCGCCGAAGGCCGACCCCTCCACCAGGGCGACGGTGAGCATCGGCAGGCTGTAGAGCCGGTGCAGCATCCGCGCCATCGCCATGGCGTCTTCGCGGTTGTCGCTCTCGGTGAGGGTCGAGGCGTGCCGCATCCAGTCGAGATCGGCGCCGGCGGAGAAGGTCCCCGCCGCCCCGCGCACGAAGACGACGCGGACCCCGTCTGCCGCCTCCAGGGTCTCGAAGGCCTCGTTTAGAGCGCCGATGACCTCGGCGTCGAAGGCGTTCTTCCGGCGCGGCCGGTTGATCACCACAGTCGCGACGCCCTCGGCGGTCGCGTTGATCACCACGGTCTGCGACTGGGCGTCGGTATCCACCACTTCCACGATCGGGTCCGCGATCGGGTTCTGGATCTGATCGGAATCGAACTGGGCCATGCAGGCTCCTTCACATCCTAAAGACGCCGAAGCGGGTCCCCGGGATCGGCGCATTGAGCGCCGCAGCGACCGCGAGTCCAAGGACGTCGCGGGTCTGCGGGGGGTCGATGATCCCGTCGTCCCACAGGCGTGCGGTCGCGTAGTAGGGATCGCCCTCAGCCTCGTAGCGGGCGCGGATCGGCGCCTTGAACGCCGCTTCGTCGTCATCGCCCCAGGTCTCGCCGCGCGCCTCCAGGCCGTCGCGCCGGATCGTCGCGAGCACGCTCGCCGCCTGTTCGCCGCCCATCACGCTGATTCGGCTGTTGGGCCATGTGAACAGGAAACGGGGCCCGAAGGCGCGGCCGCACATGCCATAGTTACCGGCGCCGAATGACCCGCCAATCAGGATGGTGATCTTCGGAACTTCCGCCGAGGAGACGGCGGTCACCAGCTTGGCGCCGTCCTTGGCGATCCCGCCGGCTTCATAGCGCGCGCCGACCATGAAGCCAGAGATGTTCTGCAGGAAGACGAGCGGGATCCCGCGTTGGCAGGCAAGTTCGATGAAGTGCGCGCCCTTGAGGGCGCTTTCGGAGAAGAGCACGCCATTGTTGGCGAGAATCGCCACTGGTTGCCCCCAGACATGGGCGAAACCAGTGACCAGCGTCGTTCCGTAGAGCGCCTTGAACTCGTCGAAACGCGAACCATCGACGATGCGGGCGATCACCTCGCGCACCTCGTAAGGAGAGCGCACGTCCGGCGGGATGACCCCGTAGAGCTCGTCTGGATCGTAGGCGGGAGCCTCGGGAGCTCGCAGATCAAGGGTCGAGCGGCTTCGAAGACCAAGATTGCGCACCAGTGTACGGACGATCGATAGGGCGTGCTCATCGTCCGCAGCGACATGATCGACGACCCCGCTCCTCCGCCCATGGGTGTCGGCCCCGCCGAGGTCCTCGGCGCTGATGACCTCGCCGGTGGCGGCCTTCACCAGCGGCGGCCCGCCAAGAAAGATGGTCCCCTGCCCCCTGACGATGATCGTTTCGTCGCTCATTGCCGGAACATAGGCGCCGCCAGCGGTGCAGGAGCCCATCACGCAGGCGATCTGCGGAATGCCCGCGGAGCTCATCCGAGCCTGGTTGAAGAAGATGCGGCCGAAGTGATCGCGGTCGGGGAACACCTCCGCCTGATGCGGCAGGTTCGCGCCGCCGCTGTCGACGAGGTAGAGGCACGGAAGGTTGTTCTGCTGGGCGATCTCCTGCGCGCGCAGGTGCTTCTTCACCGTCAGCGGAAAGTACGCGCCGCCCTTCACGGTGGGGTCGTTGGCGATGATCATCACCTCGCGGCCCGAGACGCGGCCGACGCCGGCGATCAACCCGGCGGCCGGCGCCTCGCCGTCATAGACGCCGAACGCCGTGAGCTGGCCGATCTCCAGGAACGGGGCGCCGACGTCGAGCAACCGTTCCACCCTCTGGCGAGGGAGCAGCTTGCCGCGGCTGGCGTGGCGCTCGCGCGCCGCCGGAGGCCCGCCTAGAGCCGCTGCCGCAACGCGCTCCCGGAGTTCGCGCGCCAGCGCGACATTCACCTCTCGATTACGCGCGAAGGCCGCGCCATGGACGTCCAGACTGGAGTCGAGCCTTGGCATGCAAGTCCTCTGCTGGCGCGCCTCAGGCGAGCGGCGCTGCGTGTTCGGGGCGCGAGACGCTGATGTTGAGATCCGTCACCAGGCCATTGGCGAGGGAATACACCCATCCATGGACGGTCAGCGGCTGGCCACGGGCCCAGGCGTCAAGGACAACCAGATCGGAAGTGACGTTCCGCACCTGGCGCATGACATTGAGCTCGCAGAGCCGGTCGATGCGGGCGTTCTCATTCTCGATCGCATCCAGTTCGTGCCGGTGCTCGTGCGCGACGTCGCGTACCGGATGCAACCAATGATCCACCAGGCCCAGCCTTTGTCCCCTGAGGGAGGCGGTTACGCCGCCGCAGCCATAGTGTCCGACGACAATGACGTGTTTAACCTTCAGGATATCTACGGAAAACTGCAGCACCGACAGGTAGTTGGCGTCCTGGGGCGGGGCGAGGTTGGCGACATTGCGGTGCACGAAAAGCTCGCCGGGATCGAGCCCGACGATCTCGTTGGCCGGCACCCGGCTGTCGGAGCACCCGATCCACAGATACTCGGGAGCCTGCTGGCCAGAGAGACGCGCGAAGAATCCCGGATCGGCCGCGACCTTGCCTTCCGCCCATCGACGGTTGTTGGCCTTGAGGGTTTCGATCATCGCCGTGGGGTAGGGTCAAAACGGACCGCGGGCAAGCCGCCTGCGGCGCGGCGTCCGTAGCCAGTCTCTGCCCATGTGCTAGGCGATATCGGGAGATTCACGAGCGGGCTTCATCACTTGGCGGACTCTTTCTTCGGTCGCTCCGATGAACTTCGCCGCGTTTTCGCGGCGATCGAGGACGCCGGCTCCGAGGCGATCATCATTCGCGGGGCGGCCGGAGCGGGCAAGACGGCGCTGGCGCGGGCGGCCTTGGCCGAGGCGCGCGCCCGCGGCGCCGTCACCGGATTTGGGAAATATGGCGAGGGAGAAACCCAGTCCCCGTACGGCCCGATCATGGCGGCCCTGTCAGACGCCGCCGAGCAAGCTCTGGAGGACTTGTACGATCCAGAAGCCGCCGAAGCTTCGATCGCCCAGGCGCTCGGCCCGCACCTAGCCCTCCTGCAGCGTCTTGGCTTGCGGCTGGCGGCGTCCGCGCCTGGCGCGCCCGAGGCGCTCGGCCTTGCCGAAGGCGAGGCGGCGGCGCGGGTCACGGCCGCCTCGATCGCGCTTGCGCGGCGACTGGCGACCTTTGGCCAGCCGATCGTCCTCCTCATCGATGATTGGCGTCGGGCGCCAGCCGGCGGACACGCTGTTCTGAAGGCCCTGATCGAAGAGCGCATCCCTCTCCAGGCGACCCTTCTTCTCACCGAGCGGGATGAGGCCTCGCCCGGCGACGGGTCGGCTGAGGAGGCGATGACCCGCATCGTCCTTGGGCCCCTGGACGCCGCGGCGACACGCTCGGTGCTCGCTTCGGTCCTGCCAGATCCGACCGCCGCCGATGCGGTGGCCGAGTGGATGGGCGAGCGCCTTCCCGCCTTCCCTCTCGACCTTCTCACCCTTGGCCGGGCCCTGACTGACGCTGGCGCCCTCGTCCGCGATGACCAGGGCTGGCGGGTCGATCCTGTTAGGGCGGCGACCCTCGACCGCATCGATCTTGCCCATGGTCTCGCGCGCGCCTTTGCAGAAGCCCCTGCGGACGTGCGTCGGCTAGCCCTCGCCGCCGCCCTTTGGGGAGACAGCGCCCGTGCTGACAACCTCAGGTCGGCTTTGCAGATGTCGTCGAGCGCTTTCACTGAAGCGCTGCCTCACACGAGCCCGCTCGGTCTGACGCAACGCTCGCCCGGTGAGTTGACCTGGGCGCATGACCGGGTCCGGGAAGCCATCCTCGAGGCGGCCGGAACGCAGGCGTCTCGGCTGGCGGGCGAGATGTCCGAAACCCTGAGGGACCTGCCGGAAGCCGCGTGGCCCGCGGTGAGCACTGTCGCCCTCCACTTCCGCCGCATGGGCGGTTTGGGCCAGGCTATGCCGGAGCGCTGGCGGGACGCCTTTGCGGCGGGGGCGGCCGCAGCGCGGGCCCGGATGGATAGCGAATCCGCAATCGCCTTCGCGGAGGCGGCCTGGTCGCTGCGATCGCGACAGGTCGGCCCCTCCGAGGAGACCGACCGTCTGATCGTGCGCGAAGGCGTCCGCGCCGCCGCGGACGTCGGACGCGTCGAGATCACGGCCGAGCGGGCGCGGATTCTGATCGAGAGCGCTCAGGACGAAACGGCGCTCGCCGAGGCCTATGAAATCGCCATCTCGGCCGTACGCCGCACTGATGATCCTGGATCGGCGTGGGGACTTGCGCGGGAGGGGCTGACCCGCTTTGGCCTGCATCTTCCGCACGCCGCCAACGGGGCGCGCCTCGCAATCGCCGCCCTTCGCTGGAGGTTCGACTCCCGTGGGCGCCGCCGCAGACCCGCGCCCGGCGGCGCCGCCCCCGTCGACGGTCTCACGCGCCTCGCCAACGCGGCGGCGACCGTGGCTTTCGAGCAGAGTCCGGCCATGGCGACCTTGATCGCGCTAGAAGGCTCGCGACAGACACAGGGAGACAGCCGGGCGGAGGCGTTCTGGCTTTCGACCGACACCTATCTCAGCGCGATGCTCGGTCGTCGCCGCGATGCGGCGGCCTACGGCCGGGCCGCACTCGCCGCCCTCGAGACCCCGGGCGGAGACCGGTTCGCGGCCTCCGCCTCCCTTTATCGGGCGCTCTACTGGGGCGTGATCTGGGAGCGCCCGATCGATGGCCTCAGGGACAGCTGCCTCGACGTCCGCGACCGGGCCTTCGCCGAGGGCGACCTTGCGACCGTGGGCGTCGCGCTTCGAAACTGGCTTCAGCTGGGATGGCGCACGTGCGCGAGCCTCGGCGAATTCGAGACCGAGGCCAGGCAAGCCCAGGCCGAACTGCGACGGCTCAACGACGCTTCCTTCCTCCCTCTCGGTGACGCTGTGCTTTCGTGCATCGCCGCACTGGTCAGGGGCCAGCCTGCGCATGTGGGCGACGATGCACCGCCCGCCGCTCTTCTCGTCGCCCTGGAAACCGCAAGCGCGCTGGGCGAATGGCGCAGGGTCATCGCCCTTGGCGACCGGCTTCTTCCGATACGACGGGGACTCGACAGCCATCCTGGCGGCGTCGTCCTGAGATTCCACGAATCCCTGGCGCGCCTTCGACTCCGCGCGCCCATGCGGCGCGGAGACCTCGCCTTCATCCGCGAGGCGGCGACGCTGAATCCGACGGATCACCTTGCCAAGCTTCAACTGATCGAAGCGGAGATGCGACGGGCGCGAGGGCGGCGGGAAGATCTGTTGGACGCCTACGCCCGCGCGTTCGCGGCGTCCGATGCGTCGTCCTCACGCCTGGACGCCGGCGTAGCGGCGATGTGCGCCAGCCACGCTGCGGCCGACCTTGGGCAGCCGGAGCTTGCCCGGCGCTATCGTGAGCACGCTCAAAGGATCTGGCGTTCGTGGGGCGCACCGGCCCTGCTCGACCGAGCTCCAAGCGAGACAGAGGAGGAGACCGCCGTCCGTCTCGCCAGGGCCGAAGCACAGGCCTCCGCCGCAGAACGCTCGGCGCGCGCCCGATCCCGCCTGCTCGCCGACGTCGGTCATGAACTGCGCACGCCGATGCAGAGCCTGCAGACCCTGCTGGACCTCGCCGCCGACGATCCGAAGACTGCCGACTTCGTCACCATGCGGAGCGTCTTCTCGACCCTCAAGACGGTGGTCGACGATCTTACCGACTACGGCGCCCTGTCGAGCGGCGAGGCGCCGGCAGCGGCGCGGCCGACCCGGATCGTCGAGCTCCTCAATACGGAAATCGCGCTTGCCAGCGCGCAAGCCGCGGATCTGGGCGCAGTCCTCTCTCTGGAGGCGAGCCCGACGGCGCCCGATCACGTTCTGATCGACGAGCACCGCGTCCGCCAGGTGGTGCGAAACCTGCTGTCGAATGCGATCAAGTACGGCGGCGGTAAGGTCGTCGTCTCACTCATCGCCGACGCGGCCGCAGACGGGCTGACCATCACGGTCGACGACCAGGGGCCGGGCCTCACGCCTCGCCAGCTCGCCCGCATCTTCGAACCGTTTGGGCGCGGGGATTTCGCTGGTGACGGACGCGGTCTCGGGCTGGGTCTGGCGTTGTCCCGGCGGCTCGCCAGCAGTCTCGGCGGCTCGCTGGACGCCATGAACCGACCGGAGGGGGGCGCAAGGTTCGTCTTCCGGTTCAGAGCCGCCGCCGCGACCGGACCCGCGTCGCCGCGGGCGCAGAGCCGAAGCCTGCGGATCCTCCTGGCGGAAGACGGCCCGCTCGTGCGTCGCCTGATCGCCGCCATGCTCGCCCGACAAGGGCACTTCGTGACAGTGGCCCCCGATGGCGATGCGGCTCTCACGGCGCTGGCGACCGGCGAATTCGATCTGGCCATCTTCGACATGGTGATGCCCGGCCACAGCGGGCTCGAACTGCTCGAGCGCGTGCCGCGTCAAACACCAGCGGTTCTGCTGACCGCCTCGTCCGATCCCTCGATCGTCCAGCGAGCCCACGCAGCAGGGGTCGCCGACGTGCTCCGCAAGCCGGTTTCTGCGTCCGAGCTGTCCGCGCTCCTGGCGCGACTGTTCCCGCTGGAAAAATCCGGCGGCCCGTCGCAGGAATCGCTGGCGCACGAACTGGCGGCCCTGGCGGTCGAAGCGCGCACGGAACTCGTTCGCGCCGTCCCAGCGTTGCTGAGCGCGCTGCGGGACGGAAAGGCCAACGCCGCCGAAGCCCATCGGATCGCCGGTCTAGCCGCCCAATTCGGCTGGCCCCAGATCGCCCAAGCCGCGGACGCGGTCGAGCGTCATCTCCGCTCAGGAACATCCGCGTTGGAGGCCGTGCAGGAACTCGAGAGCGCGTTCGCCTCCGCACGCGAAGGAACTCATGGGTCGGCGCTGGTCTCGCCGACCTGATAGCCAAGCGTCGACGCGGTGAGGATCAATCGCCGCTCCTGGGCGTCGCCGAGCTTGTTCCTCAAACGGCTGATGAGGACGTCGACGGTCCGGGGGTCCGCCGCCTCCGGATGTCGGCTGATGAGGTTCAGAAGGTCATCGCGACTGACGATCGCCCCTTTCGCCTCGATCAGGCGCGCCAGGATATTGAACTCGCCGCGCGTCAGCCTGGCGATGCCGCCTTCCCCGGTCACGGCGCGCGCCTCGAGGTCGATCCTCCACGGTCCCAGGCGCACGCGCCGCTGGGGTTCGGGTCGCCGGCGACGAAGCAGACTTCGAATACGCGCCGCAAGTTCGCCGAAGTGCACCGGTTTGACGAGATAGTCGTCAGCTCCGAGATCAAGCGCTTCGATGCGCGCCGCGGGATCGGATCGGCGGGTGACGACGATGACGCCGATGTCGCCCTTTGCGCGTAACTCGCCGGCCAGAGCGACGCCATCGGCGTCGGGGAGGCCCAGGTCGACCAAGGCGACGTCGGGGCTCAGTTCGGCGACAATGCGCCGGCAGGCGGCGGCGTCCTCGGCTTCATGGATCTCGAAGCCCTCGCCGCGCAGGGACGCGGAGATCGCTCGGCGCGTAAGCCGTTCGTCCTCCACCACCACGACTGCGACCATCGAGGCCCTTCATGCCCGCCCGGACGCAATCCTGATCCGGCCGGGAGGCGACAGGAGTCCGTAGATTTCTCCTATCGCTCAATGACCTGCCAAGTAAACGGCGGCGGCGAGACCAAACGGCCTCGCGCGCCGCCGCCCCCCTTCTTCACAGATTTCATTCTGACTTCGTCCCTATTTCCGTCGAACTTTCGTCCGACTTCTGCCCTTATTTGAGCCGGGCCGAGGACACCGTCTGAAGACAGGATGTTAACGGCTGGTCGGATGGCCGACCTCTTCGCTCTCAGCCGAAGATCGTCCTGCGGACCGAGCGCAGAGCGCCCCCCATCGCGCCAATGCCCACCAGCATCAGAACCCACGCCGAGGGCTCAGGCACGCTGGCGGCCGTCAGGCTCCAGTTTCCTTCGATGAAATCGCCATTGTAGGAGTCCACCAATCCGGTTGGACCATTGTACTGGGTCGCTTCAGTCGCCGCGCCGTTCGGCCACGGAATTAGATAGAAATACTGGCTCGCGGCGCCATCCTGGACGGAGGAAAGTGAGGCGTCGGTCAGGAAGAAGTTGTTCTTGTCGGGATCGAAAGAGGCGACCGCGCCGGAAGACGCATAACAGCTCCCGCACTTCGATCCAGCCGAAGTGTACGCGTACATGTTCAGGCTGCCGCTGCCTGCGAAAGGCGCCCCGTCGAAACTCGCCGTGACATTGGAGAGGCCGGTGACGTCGTTTCCCGACAACGTTCCCGTGAACGAGCCGGTGACCGTGTCGCCGGTGTCGAACGTATAGCTGAAATCGAACTTCGCGGCGCTCGCGGAGCCGGTTGCAAGGCATGCGCAGGCGCCGACCACGGCGAGCAATCCTGCTCGGGCGGCGGAGCCACGGCGGGTCGAGCACGCCGCAAATTCCGGATTGGTCATCTGTTTAGTCCCATACAAGCCCGCCGGCGCCTTCCGCCCGGCCCAGGAGGCCTAGGAAGTCAGACGCGCGGCGTCTGTAGACGCGATGTTAACGGCGCGAGTCGGGGCGAGCGGCCCCGCGCCGCGTCAGGCGAGGGACTCGGTCATCGCCGAATAGACGAGGGTCCTCAGGTCACGGCGCAAGGTGAGGCGAGCGTCCGAGCCCATGACCTGGGTCATGAACACGACGGCGAGGTCCTCCTTCGGATCGATCCAGAAGGCGGTCGACGCCGCGCCTCCCCAGAAGAACTCGCCAAGCGTCCCAGGTAGCCGGGTCCTCGCCACGTCTACGTTCACGCCACAGCCGATCGAGAATCCGACGCCGTCATAGCTGGACTCACTGAAGGTTCCCGCCGGCGCCATCTGCGCCACTTCAGCGCCGCCGGGGAGGAAATTGAGGCTGAAGAGGGCCACGGTCTTGGGGCTGAGGATGCGCGCGCCGTCCAGCTCTCCGCCGTTCAGCATCATCCGGCAGAACCGCATGTAGTCGTGGGCGGTGGAAACCAGTCCGCCCCCGCCGGATTCGAGGGCCGGCGGACGGTCGTAGGTGGTCTTCTGAGCGTCGTCCTGCAGCTTCAGGCCGCCGCCCTCGTCCGGCTGGTAGCAGGAGCTGAAACGCTCGATCTTTTCCGGAGGGACGAAGAACGCCGTGTCCCGCATTCCAAGCGGCTCGAACAAACGGGTCCGGAGGAATTCTCCGAACGACACTCCAGAGAGCTTCTGGACCAGATACCCCATCACGTCGATCGAGACAGAGTAGTTCCAGGCCGTCCCGGGAGAGAATTCCAGCGGCAGGGTGGAGAGCTGCTCGACGAAAGTGTCCAGGCCCCCCGCCGTCTGGAATTCGCCGACCTTCAGCCTGCGATAGGCGGCGTCGACGCTCGTGCGCATCATGAACCCGTAGGTGAGCCCCGAGGTGTGGGTCACGAGGTCCACCACCTTCATCGGCCGTTCCGGTGGCGTGGTGATGAAGCTGGGCGGCTGGTTGGCCAGGAGGGTTGGGACGCCGCTCGCGTAGATCCCAAGCTTTTTCCAGCTTGGGATATGCGTAGAAACGAGGTCGTCCAGGCCCAGGGCCCCCTCCTCCACCAGCATCATCAGCGCCACGGAGGTGATCGGCTTGGTCATCGAATAGATGCGGAAGATCGCGTCCTCGCGCATCGGCTTGCCACGCTCGATGTCCATCTGGCCGGCCATGCCGGTGTGGACGAGTTCCCCGCGCCGGAAGACCTGCGTCAGCAGGCCGGGCAGCATGCCGCTGTCGACGTACCGCGCCTTCATGACCTCATCGAGCCGCGCGAGCCTGGCCGCGGAGAACCCCGCCGTCTGAGCCTTGGTCACGTTCTGTCTCCTCCTTTGAATTCTCTCGTGTCGTGAAGAGCGTCAGACCTTCCGGAAGCGGAGGGTCATGCGGTCGCTTTCGCCGATGGCGACATATTTGGCCGCATCGTAGCCGGCCGGAACAGGCTGATCCTTTGCGTGCGAGCGAAGCGTCGGAGGCAACGTCCAGACGCCGAAGGGATGGTTCTTGTCGTCCTTCGGATTGGCGTTGATCTCCGATCGGCCGTCGAGCCGGAAGCCCGTCTTATCGACCGCATTCACCAGCCACGTCGTCGAGACATAGCCGTCGTGGGCTTCGTCGTTCATCGGCCTCGGGTCTGCGCGATGCTCTTCGACCGCGAGGATCGCGCCGGGCTTCAGCGCCTGACGAAACGAGGCGAGATACGCGCTCAGCTCGCCTGGCTTCCACATCCAGTCGTGGATGTTGCGCGCGGTGATGACCATGTCCGCGGATCCTGGCGCGCCAAGCGCTCCCCCGAGGGCCGTTACGGTGACGTCTCCCCACACCGCCTTGTCCGCATACTTCGCTGCAAAACCAGATGAATCTTCGCTGACGGCCGCGATGTAGCGGCCGCCGGTCTGCTTGAGGTAGGGCGCGAGGATCTCTGTCCAATATCCTCCGGCAGGCTCGATCTCGACGACCGTCATTCCGGGTCGAAGTCCCCAGAAAGTGAGCGTCGCGCCGGGGTGACGCCAGGGGTCCCGGGCCACGTTCTTGGGCGTGCGTTGAGACCCGGAGATGACCCGCGCGAGGACGGGATCTTCCCCAGCAGCAAGAGCCCCTCCCGCAATCGCGGTGATCCCGAGCGCCGGAACAGCGCTGAGCAACTGGCGACGCAGCATGCCTGCCTCCTCATGGGATGCGTGCGCCACCATTGGCGCCGAAAAACCAGCACGTCACGCCCTCACGCGAGCTGTCGACGCAGCCCGATGGTTTGACAGCGTACGCCGCTGCGATTTCCCCACCGGGTCGATTCGGGGTAGTCTGCGTAGTGTGAGCGCCGCGCACGGATCGAAGGGCTTCCCCGCCCAGCAACGTCTCTCGCTCCTGCAGCCGCAGCCGCGCGACCAGGCGAGTTTCATTGCCTCTTCCTGCAACGCAGACGCGCGCTCCGCGCTCGACGCCTGGGAGAGTTGGCCCGGCGGCAAACTCGCCCTGGTCGGGCCCGAGGGGTCTGGAAAGTCGCATCTCGCCATGGCCTGGGCCGCGAAAGTGGGCGCCGCGGTGATTGGTCCCGACGCGCCAGCGCCCTCCTTCCTCGCGCCAGCGCGACCTACGCTCCTGGAGGACGCCGACAGGCGCCCCGCCGACGTAACCTTGTTTCGCCTGATCGAACGGGCGGACGCGCAGGCGCCCCTGCTGATGACCGCCCG
>JAFANN010000161.1 GCA_019232665.1 Caulobacteraceae bacterium
CGGCGCCTACGCCTGGCTGACGCGCGATGTCACCTCCGAAGTCCGCCAGCTCTCGCCCCACGCGGGCAAGGCCTATCTATCCGTGGGCTGGTATGGGAGCTGGGGCGGCGCTCAGACGCTGAATGGCTTCAGCACAGGCGGCCGGACAGACGAGCAGCAGGTGCGCGTGACCTATCAACAGTTCATCACGCCGACCCTGGAAGGAAACATTTCTCTCAACCATGACGTGTCGGCGAACGGACAGTTCAAGCAGGGCTTCGGCCTGCTGCTGCGCCTGGCGAAGATCTTCTGAGACGCTTGGGCGACCAAGAGGGGTTGATCTAAACCATGCTCCGACCGTCCTGGGAATCCGCGTCAGGCGCCGTCCTTCGGCTCATGCGCTTCTAAACCGACGTATTATTTCCGAAGCCCCGACGCCGGTGCATCTTGGCGAACCGTCACGGAGCAGGCGGTTCGTCAGCTCAATCAGGGGCCCGTCATGGCCAAAGCGCCTCGCAGCGCCCAACTCGTCGCCGTCGTAGATGACGACCCCCTCGTCCGTGAAGCGGTCGAGGAGCTGGTGTGCTCAGTCGGCTACGAAGCCAAGGCGTTCGGATCCGCAGACGCGTTCCTCGCCTGCGACAGCCGCGGCGAAGTGGACTGCATCGTGGCCGACATCCAGATGCCGGGCCGGAGCGGGCTCGAGCTGCAGGCGCTGCTCGCGGCCGAGCCAAAATCCCCGCCGATCATCTTCCTCACCGGGCTTCCGCAAGGGGATCCGCGGCGACGCATGGCGGAAGCCCGCTCGCCTTGCTGTCTGGCCAAGCCTGTCGTTCCCGAGGAGCTGATCCGTTGCATCGAGGCCGCGCTCGCGGACACTGATCGAGGATAGCGGCGAGCTGAGCCGTTTCAGGCGTCTTACGCCAATCCCACTTCTATCCTGGCAATCCGGTCCACTCCTGCAGACGATCTCCTTCCCCAGGAGCCCCCAGGAGGGGAAGGAGAGCGACGAGAAGCGTGAGTGCTGTAGCTCAAGCGGCCTGGGCGGTGATCGGGGCCATCTGCTGACGGCGCCAGGCGGCCGGGCTCATCCCGACCCTGCGGGTGAAGTGGCGGGTCAGGTGGGACTGGTCGGACATGCCGCACGACAGCGCGATCTCGGCGAGCGGGGCCTCGGACTCGAGCATCAGCCGCTTAGCCGCGTTCACGCGCTGGTCGATGATGAAGGTGTGTGGGGAGACGCCAAAGCTCTGGCGGAAGGCGCGCGTGAAATGTCCCGTGCTCAGCCGGACCAGCGCCGCGAGCTCGGGTAACGGATGCGGAGCGCAAAGGTCGGCGGCGATGCGCTCGCGCAGGCACCGCTCCTGCCACGGGGCGAGCCCGCCGCGGGGCGGTTCATACGATAGGCTCGTGCGGCCGCTCGCGCCGAGGATCCTGGCCAGGCGCTCGACATGGCCTCGTGCGGTGACTTGATCGGCGGGGAGCGCCGCCTGCAGCTCCCTCAAGACCCGGCGGGCCTCGCGCACCTTCGGGTCGGGTTCGAGGGAGCCGAAGTCGCGCACGTCCAGGGGGGCGTCGTCGGCGGGCTCGACCGGTTGAATCTCGTCGAAAGTCATCGCTCTGATCCCGCTCGGAAGCGGCTCTCATTCACGGGACTAGAGTTTATCGACGGGAAGGATTGGCCCTATCGTGCGGTGGTTTCGAGGGCAGGGCGTCTTCGACTAATCGGCACATACTTTGGTATGCGGTGGGTGACGCGGAGGTTGGGGGTGGGTTCATGTGCGTCGCCTCCCTGAATCACGTGTTCATCCCATAACCATCGTCATGGCCGGGCGTTAGTCCCGGCCACCCATGGCAAGGCTTGGCGAGGGGCTTGGGGTGGCCGCGTTCCTGGCGCGGCCATGACGGGTGAAACGACTGGGCGGTTCATCCCGACGACCAGTGCGGGGCGTACGCGCGAGCGCCAGGTCGAGCGACCCGCGCGTGACCGCGCCGGCGCGGTCAATGCGGGCGCTTCACCAAGCCGGCCGATGGGTGGCCGGGACTGACGCCCGGCCATGACGGATCTTATGATTTAACGCGGGGATAAGTCCCAACGGCGACCCGCGCGCCGCATACCAACGTATGAGGTGACTAGTCGAAGATACTCTGCTCGCGAAACCCCTGCTCAATAGCGCCAGTCCGTGGTCTCGATAAACTCGGTCGCGTGAGTGAAAGCCGCTCCCAACCGGGACCAGAGCGATGACATATCAGAGCGTCCAACCGATCGTCGCGACCGCGGAAGGCGCGGGCCAGATCTCCTACGCCGCGCTCTTCCGCCCCGAGGCGGACGCCGAACGGATCGAGCGCGAGGCGGCGGTGACGGAGGAACGCAACCGCATCGCCCGCGAGATCCACGACACCCTGGCGCAGGGTCTTGCCGCCATCCGCCTGCAGCTCGAACTCGCCCGGGCTAACGACGAGCTGCCGCAGGGCGCGTGCGAGGCCATCGAGCTGGCCCATCAGATCGCCAACGAGAACTTCGTCGACGCGCGCCGGATGATCTCGTCATTGAGGTCGCCACCGACCTGCCTGGCGACTGCGCTTTCGGCCGCGGTCGAACGGGCGCATCGGCTCGGCCCGGCGAAGGTCGCCGCGACGCTCGAGGCGATCTCCGCGCCTCCGGGCGAGGTGGCCCACGAGCTGCTGCGCATCGCCCAGGAGGCGATCTCCAACGCCGAGCGCCACGCCAATGCCCGGACGATCACCGTCGGTCTGCGCGCGCGCCACGACGACGGTCTCGAAATCACCGTGTCCGACGACGGCGACGGCTTCGATCCGACCTCTC
>JAFANN010000208.1 GCA_019232665.1 Caulobacteraceae bacterium
AGTGCGACTCTTGGCGTCCCCGGACGTCTCCGCCGGCAGCATGCCGTAGAGCTTCGACACCTTGAGATCGGTGTCGGCGATCATCGGGAAGTTCGGCGCGTGGCCGGTGTAGTCGGCGATGTCCTTGGACCATGCGTGATGGTTGTCGGCCGGATCGACCGAGAGCCCGATCACCTTCACGCCGCGCTTGTCGAACTCCGGCTTTAGCCTTGCGACGGCGCCAAGCTCGGTCGTGCACACCGGAGTGAAGTCCTTGGGGTGAGAGAACAACACCACCCAGTGGCCGTCGGCCCACTCGTGGAAGTGGATGGGCCCCTCGGTCGTGTCCTGTGTGAAGTCCGGGGCGACCTCATTGAGCTTCAGCGTCATCGGCTCATCCTCCTCTGGGCCCAGCGGGGCTGGCTCGGCTCCTAACATAAGCGCGCTCGGCGCGTGTCAAAAAGCGGAGCTATGTCGGGTCGACGGCCCTTAGCACCGGGAGGTCAGGCGCCGTGGGGAGAGGGCCCTGCGCGCCCCTTTCCGCCGGGGCCAGGCAACCCGGTCGCGGGGTCCGTCAGCGTCTTGTCCGTGTCCGATTGACCTTCGGCGTGGTCCGGCTCGGTCGCCGGGCGCGGCGCATCCCCGTCCTTCCGCGGAATCTTGAGGTTGTCGTCGGGATTGTTCGCATCTGGAAAGCGACGGTTGGGCGTGACCAGGGGATCACTCATGGCGGGTCTTTCGTCGGAGATCCTGCAAAACGGGAATCGTCGGAGGACTGTTTCCGTCGGAATCGTACGGTTCGGGCGACAATGTGACCTGTCGACGCCATAGATAACAATCTATTAGAGTATTCCTACGCCGAGGGACGGCCGTTTTCCTTCTTGTTTTACTGCAATCTGGACGTTTTTGCTAACGTCGGGGGCTGGGATGCGTATTTCTCCACTTCTTCGGCGCGCCTCTAGGTGTGCGAGCGCCTTAGTCCTGAGTGCGGGGGCCGTGGCAGGCTTCGTCCCGACCGCCCACGCCCTTGTGATAACTCCAGTGTTCGACAAATCGATCACTTCGCTGTCAAATGCAGGCACGGTCGAGGGAGCGATAAATCAGGCGATCGCCGTTTTCGACAAAGATTTTACCAGCAATGTGAACATCAAGATCAACTTTGCTTGGGGAACGGTCGACGGCCAGAAGATCGCGAATGGCAATGTCGGCCAGAGTATCTCGTACCTTTATACTGGTTTTTCCTATTCGGACGTCGTGTCTGATTTCAAAGCAGCTGCGATGACCAATCCGACCGACAGCGTGCTCGCGTCTGCCCTGGCCCACCTTCCTGGGAAGGACCCCACCGGCCTGAATAATTTCGAGATCACGGAGGCGGACGCCCAGGCGCTAGGACTCACGCCGCCCAGCGGGATGGGCGTGGACGGATACGTCGGCTTCAACACGTCCGACGCGTACTCGTTCAATCCGAACAGCACGCCGAGCGGGCAGTATGACTTTGTAGCCGTCACAGAGCATGAGATGGCGGAGGTGATGGGTCGCCTCAGTGGAATCACATCAAGCAATCCGACCTACGCCACGCCTTACGATCTCTTCCGCTATTCTGGGGTGGGGAAGAGTTCGTTTTCCTATTCAACGTCAGCCTATTTCTCGGTGAATGGCGGTCTGACGAACCTCGCGTCATTCAACTACACAGGCGGCGGCGACAGAGGCGACTGGTTGACCTCCCCGGGAGCCAACGACGCCTTCGACGACGCGGCGAGCAAGGGCGTGAACATGGGGATGTCGTCGGCTGACCTTGCCGCGCTGGACGCCCTGGGATGGGACACCTCCGTCAACCCGGGCGGCTGGGTCACATCCGGTATCGCAACCACCAGTGGTATCGCGCTCGGCGGCGACGTGCCGGAACCGGCGGTGTGGTGGCTGATGATCGTGGGCGCAGGTTTCGCAGGCGCAAGCCTGCGCTGCCGGAGGCCGTCCGGAGCGCAGGTCGCCTAAAGCCGAAAGGCGCGTCGCCGCCGAAGGACTTCGGCGGCGACTTCGTCCTTGGTCAGGCGAGCGTGAGGCTCGCCTGGCGCGCGCGACGCAGAACGCCGCCGACCGCCGCCGCGCCGACCAGCATCATCGCCCAGGTCGCCGGTTCGGGCACGCCCTGGCCCCCGGGCCCTGCGCTCGTCGCGGCGAAGTTTCCGGCAAATACGCCCTTGAAGCTCGCCGGCGAGTTGCCCCTGAGCGCGAGCACCGTGAGCGACGTGCCGGAGAAGCTGAAAGCGTCACCGGACGTGTCTGTCCCGAAGGTCAGGTACTTCGAGGCCAGGCCTGTCGTATAGCTGACGTTCCCGGTCGTGAAGTTGTCCTGAATCGAGGTGCTGTTCCCATTATCCGGGCCGGAGATCTGCGCGCCGGAGAAGGTTCCGTTGAGCAGATCAGTCGTGCCGTCGAGCGGCGTGGCTACCGTGATCATGAAGGTGCCGTCGATGCCGCCCTGGATCACGTCGCCTCCCGACACCGATCCGGCGACGGTCGAGGTTCCGTTCAAGGTTAGCGTCGCAAGCATGGGCGTGACAGGCAGACCTTTAACATCGAAGGTGAACCACACGGGGGCGGACGCGGTGAGGGTGCCCCCCGTCGTGCCCGTTTCCGTCCAGGTCATATTCGTCGCGTTGCCGTCCTGGACGAACCCCGCGAAGGTCACTGCGTGGGCCGACGCGGCTACGGTTGTAGCCAGGGCGGCGCCTGCGAGCAGGGCGCTTATCTTCATTTTTTCCAGCTCTTTCTAAAGTGAAGGTTTGGGCCGCAAATTACCGACACAATTTCGCCGGCATGGCCGCAATTACGCCGCTCTGGGGCAAGGGTTCCTGGTTGGTCGGAATCCGACAGAAATTTTAGCGAAATGAGGACGAAGCTGGCGGTAGACGCCCGTCGCTTGGGATATCCCTTTGACATTTCCCCAAGGCTCCCCGAGCGGAACGCGCGGAACGCCTCGATTGGGCTAGATACTGAAACTCACGGCTCGCCCAGGGGGTGCAACGGCGAAAAAAAAGGCGGCCCAAATGGACCGCCTCAAAGACACCTCGTTTGCGACCGGTTCCCGCCCGTCAATCCTGGTTGGTGAAGATGATCGTACCGGACGCGGCGAACATGCCGCCCACGCCATGGCTGACGGCGATCTTTGCGCCCTGCGCCTGAGCGGGTGCGATCCCCCTCATCTGCCGGACGCTCTCCTGCAAGGCGTACATGCCATACATTCCCGAGTGCATGTAGGAGAGTCCGCCGCCGTTGGTGTTCAGGGGCAGCTTCCCGCCGGGCGCAGTGTTCCGCTCCCGGATGAAGGCCCCCGCCTCGCCCGGCGCGCAGAATCCCAGATCCTCGAGGCCGTAGAGCGGCAGGTGGGCGAAAGCGTCATAGATCATCAGGTGATCGACGTCCTTAGGGGTGATGCCCGCCTCGTCGAACGCCTTCTTGCCTGACACCCTGAACGCCTTGGAGGTGGTGAAGTCCACCATCTGGCTCACCATCGGCGTCTCGACGCTCTCGCCCGTGCCAATGATGTAGACGGGCTTCTTCGGGAAGTCCTTGGCCCGCTCGCGACTGGTGAGGATCAGGGCGCCGCCGCCGTCCGTCACCAGGCAGCACATCAGCATCCGGAACGGCCAGGCGATCATCGGCGAGTTCAGGACGTCGTCGACCGTGATCGGGTCCTTGAAGCTCGCCCGGGGGTTCTTGGCCGCCCATTCGCGCTGGATGACCGACACCATCGCCAGGTCTTCCTCGGTGTAGCCGCGCGCCTTCAGGTAGCGGAGCACCGGAACGGTGAACATGGTGGGCGGCGAGGTGACGCCGTAGGGCATCTCGAACTGCCCCATCAGGCTCGAAGGCGAGCGCCCGAAGCCGCCGGCGCCGACGCGAGAGCGGCCGCTCTCTCCGTGGGTGATCAGGACCGTCTTGCACAGGCCCTCGTTGATCGCCGCCGCTGCGTGGCGGACGTGCAGCATGAACGAGCACCCGCCGACGCTGGTGCCATCGACCCAAGTTGGGGTGATGCCGAGATAATGGGCCGTCTCGACGGGGCTGGCGCCGGCGGTGGCGACTCCGTCGATGTCGGAGGGCTTGAGGCCGGCGTCGGCCATGGCGTTGAGGGCGGCGTCGGCGTGCAGCCCGATGACGGACATGTCGGGAATCTTGCCGAGCTTGGTGGTCTCGGCCGCGCCGACGACGGCGATGGAACCTGGCTTCATCGGGTCAGGCCTCCGCCGGCTTGAAGAAGGGCAGGGTGATGGCCCCGAAGTTCTGGAAGGTCACCTTCAATGGCATGTCGAGCTGCAGCGCCTCGGGCGTTTGCGGGCAATCGACGATGTTGGTCATCATCCGCGGACCCTCCTCGAGCGCCACCACGGCGATCGAGTGAGGCGCGGTTCCCATGTCGGGCCGCGGCCGGTGGTTGATGACGTAGCTGTAGAGACTCGCCTTCCCGCTTGCCGGAAACACTTCGACCGCGCGCGAACCGCACTTGGGGCATAGGGGGCGGGGCGGGAAATAGGCCTCGCGGCAGTCGACGCAGCGCTGCAGGCGAAGCTCGCCCGCCGCGCAGCCGTCCCAGAAATGCTGGGTCTCCGGCGTAGGTTGGGGAAGGGTTCGGTCCATAAAACGGCGGCTCCTCGTTGTGATTGGTTCAGGCGAACACCCGTTTGAATGAGGCCCCTCGGACCTTATTCCGGGGTTCCTGGCAAGGGGCTGCGCCTGGAAGTCAGGCCAAAGGCGCCGCTTACAATCTCCGGCTGGCCTGCTAAAGCGCCGCGGCGAAAGGGAGATCCGGTGTCCGGTCAAGGCGGCGAGTGGTGGCGCGGCGCGGTGATCTACCAAGTCTATCCGCGTAGCTTCCGGGATTCGAACGGCGATGGCGTCGGCGACCTGCGGGGCGTCATCGCCGGGCTCGACCACATTGCGAGCCTGGGCGTGGAAGGTCTCTGGCTCTCGCCCTTCTATCGCTCGCCGATGAAGGACTTCGGCTACGACGTCAGCGACTACTGCGATGTCGATCCACAGTTCGGGACGCTCGCCGATTTCGACGAGCTCCTGGTCGAGGCCCGACGGCACGGTCTGAAAGTGATCGTCGACCAAGTCTGGTCGCACACGTCCGACGAGCACCCCTGGTTCATCGCATCAGCGGCGTCGCGCGAAGGCGAAAAGGCCGACTGGTACGTCTGGGCGGACGCCAAGCCCGACGGCTCTCCGCCGAGCAACTGGCAGGCCTCGTTCGGCGGTCCCTCATGGACGTGGGTTCCGGCTCGCCGCCAATATTATTTCCATAACTTCCTGGTCGAACAGCCGGACCTCAACTACTGGAATCCGAAGGTTCAGGACACGATCCTCAACGTCGCCCGTTTCTGGCTCGACCGGGGGGTCGACGGATTCCGCCTCGACGTGATCAACTATATTGTCCAGGACAAGGAACTTAGGGACAACCCGATTTCCGAATACAGTCGGCCACCCTCTTCGCCGACCTACTTCCAACGCCACGTCTTCGACCGGTCGAGGCCTGAGGCGCTCGATTTCCTGGGCCGCCTGCGCCAGGTGATGGACGCCTATCCAGAGCGGATGACTGTCGGCGAGATCGTCGACGAGGCGCCGTTCGAACGGCAGCAGGAATACACGGTCCCGCCGGACCGCCTCGACACGGCCTACACCTTCCATTTCCTCAGCGCGTGGAGGGCGACCGTCGAGCTGTTCGCGAGCGCGATCGAAGGGTGGTCGGGCGTCCCCGGATGGCCGAGCTGGTCTTTGGGCAACCACGACGTAGACCGCTACGCCAGTCGCCTGGCCGGCGACGATCCGCGCCTGACGCGCACTCTACTCGCCGCGCTGATGTGTCTGAAGGGGACCATCTTCCTCTACCAGGGCGAGGAGCTGGGCCTGCCGCAGGCCCGGATACCTCGCGACAAGTTGCGCGACCCGTTCGCCATTGCTGCTTACGATGGGGGCGCATTCCGCGATGGAGCCCGAACGCCGATCCCCTGGACGGCGGACGGCCCTTCCGCTGGGTTCTCGGCGACAGGCGGGACCTGGCTGCCGGTGGACCCCGCGCACAGGCCGCTGGCGATCGCGGAGCAGGAAGGACGGGAAGACTCCATGCTCGCCTTCACGCGGCGCCTTGTCGCCTGTCGACGGGCGTCGGACGCTCTTCGATCCGGCGAGGCTCGCCTCGCACCTCTCACCGACCAGGATGGCGTGCTGGCATTCGAGCGACGAACCAGCGAGGAGGCGCTGCTCTGCGTGTTCGAATTGACGGGAGTCGGCCGGCGGCTGGATCTGGCCCCAGGGGCGAGCCTGATGTTCGCGGTTGAAGGCGCGAATGTCGTGGCGGGACCGGAGCAGCCTGTGCTGGACCTACCCGCGTATGGCGCGGCAATCCTGCGAGTTGGGCCTTGATATGGCCGGCGCGGCGGACCTTGCGCATTGGCTGCTCGATCTGCGTCCGTCCCGCGGGGTGCTCGTGGTCGGCCTCACAGGCGCGGTGGCGGCAGGCAAGAGCACGCTCGCGGCTTCGTTGGTCGAGTTGATCCCCAAGATCACGGGCGGGGAAGTTACTGTAACCTCGGTCTCGACGGACGGCTTCCTGCGGCCAAACGCAGATCTCGATTCCGCGGGGCTCACCCTGCGCAAGGGGTTCCCCGAGACCTATGATCGGGCGGCCATGGAAGCTGCGTTGCGTCAGGTCCGGCTCGGGACGACGGTTTTCCCCGGCTATTCGCACCTCACCTACGATCGCGATCCCGCCCTGGCGCGGGAGATCCGCGACGCGGACATCCTTATCGTCGAGGGCCTGGGCTTCACTGCGTCGACCCCGGTGGACGTCGGGGTCTATCTCGACGCGGAAGAGGCGGATCTCGAGACCTGGTACGTTCGACGCTTCCGGGGGCTTTGCCAGGATGGGCGCGACGACCCCAGCTCCTTCTACCATCGCTTCGCCAGGCTTGATGAAGCCGGCGTGGACTCTTTCGCCCGCAGCGTCTGGGCGGGGATCAACTTGCCAAATCTGCGCGAGAATATCGCTCCCCTGCGGGAAACGAGCGGCATCGTCGTGCGGAAGGGGTCCAACCACGAGATCCTGACCATAAACTCGCCGCGTCCGCGCAAGCGCGGCGGTCCTCGTCCTGCGGATGAACCAATGCTGCAGGCGAGGGGTTTTAGCGCGTGAATCCCTGAGCCGGAGTTTTGTGATGTTCAGCTTGCCTGACCTGCCGTACGCGTATGACGCGTTGTCGCCGGTGATCTCCGACGACACTCTTCACTTCCACCACGACAAGCACCACGCGACCTACGTCAAGAACGCTAACGACATCCTCCAGCAGGCGGGGAAGGGCTTTAAATCCCTCGAAGAGATCGTCGCCGAGTCGCATCGCTCGGGCGACAAGAAGCTGTTCAACAACACCGCTCAGGCGTGGAACCACGCCTTCTTCTGGGAGGCGATGTCGCCGGAAACCCAGGATCCGTCGGGTGATCTGGCGCAGGCGATCGAGAAGGCGTTCGGCGGGATCGAGAAGCTGAAAGACACCTTCGTCACCGAGGGCGCCGGACATTTCGGTTCGGGCTGGGTGTGGCTGGTTTCCGACGCCGGCGGCGCGCTGAAGGTGATCTCGACCCACGACGCGGCGGACACCCTGACCGAGCAGGGCATGACGCCGCTGCTGGTCTGCGATGTGTGGGAGCACGCCTACTATCTGGACTACCAGAACGATCGGAAGACCTTCCTCACCAAATGGTTCGAGGCCCTGCCGAACTGGCGCTTCGCAGCGAAGCAATTCGACGCCCGCGCCCGGGGCGGGGCCTATCGCTATCCCGAACCATCGCGCGTGAGCGCCTGACGCCAGACCGGCGCCGTCCATCCAGGGGAGGGCCAGATGAGTGACGAGACCCCGATCCGTCTGGTCCTCGCCGACGTGGACGGCACCTTGGTGACCAAGGACAAGATCCTCACCGAGCGGGCGGTGGCGGCGACCCGCGCCCTCCAGAAGGCGGGCGCGGACTTCGCCATCACCAGCGGCCGGCCGCCGCGTGGGATGAAGATGCTGGTCGAGCCGCTCGCCTTGAAGACGGCGATCGCCGGCTTCAACGGCGGCGTCTTCGTCCACCCCGATCTCACCGTGATCGAGACCCACACTCTCGATCCCGCGGCCGCGCGAAAGGCGGCGGAACTGATCGAGAAGGCCGGTCTGGATGTCTGGCTCTACACGCCGGACGATTGGTTCATCCGCGATCCGAACGCCCCCCATGTGGCGCGCGAGGCGTGGACCGTGAAGTTCGACGCCAAGGTGGTGAAGACCTATCCCGACGAGGTTTTCGAGAAGGTCGTAAAGATCGTCGGCGTCTCCGACGACCTCGATCGGGTGGCCAAGACCGAGCGCGAGGCCCAGCAGGAGCTTGGCAAGACCGTCAGCGCGGCGCGTTCCCAGCCCTACTATCTGGACGTGACCCATCCCAACGCGAACAAGGGGATGGTCATCGAGACGCTCAGCCGGCTGATGAAGATCCGGCCGGAGGAGATCGCCACTCTTGGCGACATGCCCAACGATGTCCTGATGTTCGAGAAGAGCGGCTTTTCGGTCGCCATGGGCAACGCCTCAGACGAGGTGAAGTCCAAGGCGAGCGCCACGACCGACAGCTACGAGGACGAAGGCTTCGCCAAGGCTGTCGAGCGCCTGATCCTTCCGCGCGTGAAGGCGCGCACAGACGCCCGTAGGGAGTGAGCATGACGCCGCGCGTGGAGGAGATCCTCGGTTGGTACGGGGCCGAGAACCCTGGGGTGCTTACCAATCTCAGCCGGCTGCTCAACCACGGGCGGCTCGGGGGAACCGGCAAGCTGGTGATCCTTCCGGTGGACCAGGGGTTCGAGCACGGGCCCGCGCGGTCCTTCGCGCCCAATCCGCCGGCGTACGATCCTCGCTACCACTTCCAGCTGGCCATCGAGGCGGGGTGCAACGCCTACGCCGCGCCCCTCGGCTTTATCGAAGCCGGCGTGCGCGATTTCGCCGGGCAGATCCCGCTCATCCTCAAGGCCAACGACAGCGACGTCCTTCACGAGGACAAGGACCCCAGCCAGGCCCTGACGGCCAGCGTCGACGACGCGCTGCGCCTCGGCTGCTGCGCCATCGGGTTCACCATCTATCCGGGATCGGCCCACGAGACCCAGATGTACGGCCAGCTGCGCGCCTACGCCGAGGAGGCGAAACGGCGGGGCCTGGCCGTTGTCGTCTGGTCCTATCCGCGAGGCTCCTCGCTCAGCAAGGACGGCGAGACGGCGATCGACGTCGTCGGCTACGCGGCCCAAATCGCCGCCCAGCTGGGCGCTCATATCATCAAGGTGAAGCTGCCGACCTCGCACATCGAGCAGGACGCTGCGCGCAAGATCTACGAGGAGCAGAAGATCCCGATCTCGACGGGACCCGACCGCGTTCGTCACATCGTCCAGTGCGCCTTCGCGGGACGCCGAATCGTCATCTTCTCTGGCGGCGCGGCGGTGTCGGACGACGAGACCTTCCTGTCCGAGATCCGCGACATCCATGCCGGCGGCGGCTTCGGCTCGATCATCGGCCGTAATTCCTTCCAGCGCACGCGCGACCACGCTTTGCGCCTCCTCGATCAGGTGATGACGATCTACGCCTGCTGAGCGAGGACGCATCCAAGCTGGGCTTGAACCGGGGCTGTTCGTTTGCGGGGCGCCAGACAGGCTCCGGCGAAGGGCGGCGCCATCCAGGCGCAGGTCCGTCGGAGCGGGCGGACAGCCTGACGAAAGGGAAAGCGACGCGCGAGCGGCCTGCGCGCCGGCGTCATCGCCGCGGGCGACGGCTTGATTCGCCGATTCGCGAATCTGACCGTTTTCGAACTGTTTGGCGACGCTTCACGCGCTCGAGCCGCGTCGGAAGGCCATTTGAAGCTAGCTAGAGCGTACTAAAGGTCGCAGACTGACGGCTTCAGGGCGGTTTGCGAGACATCGAGGCTTGGCATCGGCTCAGAAACCGCCATTCTTGCCTGAGGAACGCGCAACGGCGCGCAGAGAAAACCAGGGAGCCACGAGCACATGGCGCAGCCTCCAAAAAAGCCGAATGGATTGCAGCAGGTCCTGAAGCCCTCGCCCGCCCTGGCGGCGGTGGTCGGCGGCAGCGAGCTGTCGCGAGGCGACGCCGTTTCGAAGATCTGGGCCTACATCAAGCAGCACAATCTGCAAAATCCCGCCAACAAGCGCGAGATCCTGGCGGACGCCAAGCTCAAGCCGGTCTTCGACGGCAAGGACAAGGTCAGCATGTTCGAGATGAACAAGCACCTTGCGAAGCACCTGAAATAGATCGCTCTTAGGAGGCGCGTGGCCACGCGCGTCTCCTCGCCACGTGCATCCCCGGCCGCGCCTCGCTATATGGCGCGGGCGTTGACCGCGGCGGGGTGTTTGGCTTGGACGTGATGGCGGATCAGGAAACGACGATCCGTCCCCTCCAGATGGAGGCGCGGTCCGAGCCAGCCCCCCAGGCCGTGCTGCGCGTGGCGCTGGTGACAGGTTCATACAACTACATCCGGGACGGCGTCGCCCTGACGCTCAACCGGCTGGTCGCCTATCTCGAGACACACGGCGTGGAGACGCTGATCTTCACGCCGGTGGCTCGGACCCCGGCGCTGGAGCACGCAGGCGAGGTCGTGCCCGCGCCATCCCTCGCTATCCCTTTCAGGCCCGAGTACCGGATCGCCCTGGGCTTGACCGCGCCGCTCCGGGCGCGCATGCGGGCGTTCCGCCCTGACATTGTCCATCTGGCCACCCCGGACATCCTGGGGCATCAGGCCCTGCGTCTGGCGAAGGCCTCGGGCTGGCCGACAGTGGCGTCCTATCACACCCGCTACGACACCTACCTCAAGTACTATGGCCTCGGCTTCCTGCAGCCGGTCGCGAAGGCGGCGGAGCGCCGCTTCTATGGCGCCTGCGACGAGGTCTTCGTTCCATCCCCCTCGATGGCGGAGACTCTCGCCGCCGAGGGCGTCGACGCCAAGTTCCACCTCTGGACGCGAGGGGTGGATACGGAGCGGTTCCATCCGAGCCGCCGGTCCGAAGCCTGGCGCGCCGCTCGCGGCGTCGGCGCGAACGACATCCTGGTGACGTTCGTCAGCCGGCTGGTTCGCGAAAAGCGGCTGGATGACTTCGTGGCGGTCGTCCGGCGCCTGCAGGCGGCCGGCGCGCCGGCCCGGGCGCTGGTGGTCGGCGACGGACCCGAGCGCGCGGCCCTCGAGCGCGCCCTGCCTGATGGGCTGTTCGAGGGTTTCGTTGTCGGCGACGAGCTGGCGACCGCCTACGCCAGCGCCGACATCTTCGTCTTCCCGAGCGACACCGAGACCTTCGGCAGCGTCACCCTTGAAGCCATGGCCTCAGGACTGCCGACCATTTGCGCCGACGCCACCGGCAGCCGCTCGCTCGTAGACCACGGCGTGACCGGGTTCCTCGCCCCAGTGGGCGACGTGGATGCCCTGGGGGACGGCGCGCTTCGACTGGCGAACGATCCCGTTCTGCGGCAGGCCATGGGCGAAGCCGCCCGCGCCCGCAGCCTCAAGTTCTCGTGGGACGAGGCCATGGCCGGGGCCCTGGCCCGATATCGCGCCCTGACGGGCCGCTGAGGGCGCGCACGATGGCGGTCGATCGATGAAGATCCTCGACGTTTCCGGATTCTATTCCGAGACCGGCGGGGGCGTCGCCAGCTACGTGCGCCAGAAGCTCGCCTTCGCCGCGCGCGAGGGTCACGAGGTCGTGGTGGTCGCGCCAGGCGCGGAGAGCCGCGAGGAGCTGAGGCCCGGGGGCAAGATCGTCTGGGTCTCGGCCCCGCCGATGCCCTTCGACGCGAACTACCGGATGTTCCTGGGCGCCGCCGAGGCCTGGCGGGTGATGGACTCCGAGGCTCCTGATGTCGTGGAGGGCTCCTCGCCCTGGCGCGGCGGCTGGATCGCCGCCCAATGGCCGGGAGACGCGGTCCGTTCGCTGGTCTTCCACCAGGACTTCATCGCCGGCTACCCGCACACCTTGCTCGATGGGTTGCTGGATCGCGACCGGATCGACCGGTTGTTCAACGGCTACTGGGCGTATCTGCGTCGGCTCAGCGCCAATTTCGATGTCACGGTCACCGGAGGCGAATGGCTCGCCGAACGGCTGGAGCGTTTTGGCGTCCACCGCCCGGTGGCCGTTCCGTTCGGAATTGAGGCTGACCTTTTCTCTCCGGCCCAACGCAACGAAGCCCTGCGCCGGGAGTTGCTCGCGGCCTGCGGCGCCGGTTCGCAATCCCGGCTGCTGCTCACGGTTGGCCGTCTGCACCCGGAGAAAAGGCACCGGACGGTGATCGAAGGCTTCGTCCGGGCGAGGGCGGACCGCCCGGACATCGTCCTGCTCGTCATCGGCGACGGCCCCACTCGCGGCGCCGTCGAGCGCCTCGTGCGACGCTCGCCCGGCGTGCACCTGATGGGCCCGGTGACCGATCGGCGGCGCCTTGCCGAGATCTACGCCAGCGCCGACCTGCTCGTGCACGGGTCGGGTGCTGAGACCTATGGCCTCGTCGTCGCCGAAGCGATGAGCTCGGGACTTCCCGTGGTGGCGCCGGACACAGGCGGGGCCGCCGACCTGGCGCGGCGCGGAGCCGCGGTGACCTATCGCACCGGGGACGCTGCGTCCTGCGCCGCGGCGATTTGCGAAGCCCTCCGCTCGCCTGCCGCGACGGGCGGCGCCGGGGCGGCCTCAGGTGGCCCAAGCAGCGCCGAGGCGCACTTCGTGCAGCTGTTCGCGCTCTACCGCGACCTCGTCGACGAGCGCGCCACGCGCCGCGTGAACCGCGCGGCCTGAACAGAGCGGCGATTTGCCGAGCGCACCTGGCGAGGCCGCTTTGTTTGATGCTCGCGTGTGGCACGGCACAGGAGAATGCCCAGGTACTACGATTATCTCCCAATCGATGTCATTTTCGCCACCTCCCGTCTGGCCCGGTGGTAGGACCCGGAACTGGCTAGAGTCCGCGCGGCCCTTAACTGCCTCACGCTGGAGAAATTGGTCGTGCGCTAGGCGCGGACCGTCGTGGTGGTGCAGCCGCTCGACCTGGAAGGTCGTGAGATGCCGAGGTGCGGTGGCTTCTCGGGTCGCATTACATCAGCCACGTCTGCGTAGAAGGGAGTGGCGGCAGGACGTAAACGGAGCGACGCCGCGCGCACTCGCTCGGATATACGATCAGATGAACCGCGACTTCGGAACCGATTGCACATCGCCTCTGTAAGGTCCGCGGGTCGCTCCCCAGCAAGAAAAGTCGTCGGTTAGATTATCGAAATCCGTCCGTGCGGTACAAACATATAGCAG
>JAFANN010000262.1 GCA_019232665.1 Caulobacteraceae bacterium
GCTCGATGACGCCGTCGAGATAGAGCTTCAGGGTCTGCGGCACTTCCTTCGGCATGATCGCCTGCCGCTCTTCCGCGGTCGGCGCCTTGGTCCACTTGCTGATCGCGAGAACCTTCATGGGAGTATCTCCTGGGGTGTCAGGGTTGATGACAGGAGACGATTTAGCCCCGGGCCTCGATTGGCGATATTGGCGTTACCGCCAAGTTTAGGACCATTTCCGCCAACCCGCATCTTGACGCAATTACCAGCCTTATGGTCATTTCCGCCATGCGCATCGCAGTCCTGATCCTCGACGGCGCCTTCGACATCGGATTCACGTCGGTGCTCGACAGCTTCAGGGTGGCCAACAACCTCGCGGCCCAACAAGGCGAGCCCCGCCTGTTCAAGGTCTCCACCTTTGGAATGCGGCGGAAGGTCAGGTCGAGCGGCGGGCTGGTCATTCCGGTCGAGCCGATCCCGGCGGATTACAAACCCGACTGGGTGATCGTCCCCGCCCTTGGCGCCTCCACACCTCAACTCCTGGTCCCGGCGTTGGAGAGGCCAGATGTGAAGGACGCCAGGTCGGTGATCCTCAAGTGGCGGGCGGACGGCGCGCAAGTCGCCGCCTCGTGTATCGGCACGTTCGTCGTGGCGGAGACGGGCTTGCTGGATCATCGCGAGTCGACGACGACCTGGTGGCTCGCGCCCCTGTTCCGCCAACGCTACCCGAATGTCCGGCTCAACGAGTCGCGCATGATCGTGCCGACGGACATCGGCGTGACGGCCGGGGCCGCGATGGGCCATCTCGACCTCGCCTTATGGCTGATCCGCAAGTCGAGCCCTGAACTCGCCGCGATGGTCTCTCGCTACCTGTTGGCGGACGTCCGAACGGCGCAGGGCCCCTACATCATCCCCAACCACCTGGCGCAGGCCGACCCTCTGATCCTGAAGTTCGAGCGATGGGCCCGCGAACACCTGCACGAGGGTTTCAATCTTCAGGATGCCGCGATCGCCATCGCAACCAGTCCGCGATCCCTGCAGAGGCGCTGCCAGGACGTGCTCGGAAAATCCCCGCTCTCCTACTTCCAGGATCTGCGCGTCGAGCGCGCCCAGAACCTCCTGCAAGGCACATCTCTCGACGTCGACGCGATCGCGACTCAGGTCGGCTATGTCGACGGGGCGACGCTGCGCACGCTCCTGCGCCAGCGCCTCGGCCGCGGCGTCCGCGACCTCCGGGCCGACGTCCGGTGATCGTCGGATTGAGTGGGTGCGGCCTTCCCCATCCGTCTGCCCGCCTTCTGCGGTCAGCCACCTTCCCCGGGAGGGGAAGGAGAGCGCGGTTCATTTCATGTTTTTCGCTCTCCTCACCCTTCTGGGGGAGGTGGACGGCCGAAGGCCGGACGGAGGGGGAGGCCGCCGCCCCGGCGTCCGCGGCGAAGCCTCACCGCAGATCCGGCGGCGTCGCCTCGGCGGAGAGAGCGGCAACCGCCTCGTCGAGGGTCATCACGTTCTGGCGGTCGCTGCCCAGCCGGCGGAGCGCGACTTTGCCTTCCTCGGCTTCGCGGCGGCCGACGACGGCGAGGACCGGGACTTTGGCCATGGAGTGTTCGCGCACCTTGTAGCCCACCTTCTCGTTGCGCAGGTCCGTCTCGACACGGAGCCCCGCCTTGCGCAGCTTCTCGGCCACGCTGATGGCGTAGTCATCCGCCTCCGACGTGATCGTCGCGACCACCGCCTGGACCGGCGAGAGCCAGAGCGGGAAGGCCCCGGCGTAGTGTTCGATCAGCACGCCGAGGAACCGCTCCATCGTGCCGACGATCGCCCGGTGCAGCATCACCGGCCGGTGCTTGCCACCGTCCTCGCCAATGAAGGTCGCGTCGAGACGTTCGGGCAGGACATAGTCGAGCTGCAGCGTGCCGCACTGCCACGTGCGTCCGATCGCGTCGCGCAGGTGAAACTCGAGCTTTGGCCCGTAGAAGGCGCCCTCGTTGGGGATCCGCTCGACTTCGACTCCCGCCGCGTTGGCGGCGCGCTCCAGCGTGTCCTCCGCGATCGTCCACTGCTCGTCCGTGCCGAATCGGCGCTCGGGCCGCAGCGCGAGCTTGACCGAGTGCAACTCGACGCCGAGGTCGGCGTAGATCAGCTTGAGGAGCTCGATGAAGTCCGTGGACTCGGACTCGATCTGCTCCTCCGTGCAGAAGATGTGAGCATCGTCCTGGATCATGCGCCGCACACGGAGCAATCCGAGCAGAGAGCCCGAGCTTTCGTACCGGTGCAGGACGCCGAACTCCATCATCCGGATCGGCAGCTCACGGTACGAGCGCTGCCCCTGGTTGAAGATCTGCACGTGACAGGGACAGTTCATCGGCTTGACCGCGAGCGTCTCGTCCTCCGCCGTCTCGCAGACGAACATGTTCTCGTGGAACTTCTCCCAGTGCCCTGAGCGCTCCCACAAAGAAACGTCGAGGATGTTCGGCGTGGACACCTCGACATAGCCGGCGCGCTCCGTCCGTCGACGGACGTAGTCCTCCAGCGTGCGATAGAGCGTCCAGCCCTTGGGATGCCAGAACACCATGCCCTTCCCCTCCTCCTGGATGTGGAAGAGGTTCATGGCCCGGCCGATGCGCCGGTGGTCGCGACGCTCGGCCTCCTCGAGCCGGTGCAGATAGGCCTCGAGATCGGCGTCCGACGCCCACGCCGTGCCGTAGATCCGCTGCAACTGGGCGTTGGCCTGGTTGCCGCGCCAATAGGCGCCGGCCAGCTTCGTCAACTTGAACGCCTTGCCCACGTGGCGCGTGGACGGCAGGTGCGGACCGCGGCAGAGGTCCTTCCAGCCGCCCTGGCGGTAGACGCTGATCGGCTCCTTCGCCGGGATGTCGCGGATGATCTGCGCCTTGTAGGCCTCGCCGATCTCCTCGAAGTGGCGGATCGCCTCGTCGCGGTCCCACACCTCGCGCGTGATCGCTTCGTCGCGATCGACGATCTCGCGCATCCGAGACTCGATGGCGGCGAAGTCCTCCGTGGAGAACGGCTCGTCGCGAGCGAAGTCGTAGTAGAAGCCGTCTTCGACATTGGGGCCGATCGTGACCTGCGTGCCGGGGAAGAGCTCCTGCACCGCCTCGGCCAAGACGTGGGCCGTGTCGTGGCGGATCACATCGAGCGCCTCGGGGGCGTCGCGCGTGATGATCTCGATCCGGCCGTCGTGCTCGAGCGGCCGCTTGAGATCGAGCAGTTCGCCGTCGAGCTTGACCAGCAGGGCCTTCTTCTCGAGCGACTTGGATATGGCGGCGGCGACCTCGCGGCCCGTCACCCCCTTGGGGAACTCACGGGCCTGGCCGTCGGGGAACGTCAGTTGGATCATCGGACTCCGGCTTCTTTCCCGCCCGTCTCGCGGGCGCTGGCGGCACCGGGTCGTATCCCTGGCCGCCGAATGGATGGCAACGGCACAGGCGCCATGCCGCGAGGGCGCCCCCGCGGATTGGCCCGTGCACGGTCAGGGCCTCGGCCGCATAGTCCGAACAGGTCGGGATAAAGCGGCACTGTCGCCCGAACCACGGCGAGAGCGTCAGCTTATAGGCGCGATGGGCGCCCCAGACGACGCGGTCGTAAAGGTTCATGCCGACGCGCCTTGTGGCGGAGCGGGCTCCGCTCAGGCTGCGCCGGCGCGGCGAGTTCGCTCCGTCTGAGCCATCCGGCACGCGTCCACGGCCGCTTCGAACGCCAGGAGCGTCGAGGCGTGACGGGGCGGGTAATCCTTTACCGGTTCGAGCATGGCCAGGTCCGAGAAGCGTCCTTCCGGAGGCGCGCCTCCAGACTTCAACATAGCACGAAGCGCGTCTCGCGCCATTTCGATCTCCACCGGACGAGCGCCGACGACGTGCTCGCCCAGGACGGCCGCCGCCGCCTGGCCAAGCGCGCAGGCCTTCACCTCCTGGGCGAAATCGGCGACGCGGCCGTCCTTGCCGATCACCACGTCGACCACGATCCGGCTGCCGCACAGCTTGGAGATCTTCTCGGCGCTGCCGCCAGGCTTAGCCAGGCGTCCGGCTCGCGGCATGTTCGCCGCGGCCTTCAGGATCTTCGCCGAATAGAGATCATCGATCATGGCGAAGGATATCGGCGCGAGCGGCGTAAAATCCAGGGCTTGACCGCCACATCTTGCGTGGCCCGTGGCGCGTACGATTTCAAGCGTTGGCGCCCGCGTAGGCCTCCTCGGCTCGGGCCTTCACCGCCTCGCCCATCGCGGCGAAGCCCTTGCGGATATCCTTGGCCATACGCCGAAGCGCGAGGGAGGCGAAGCGGCCGCGGAAGAGCTCGCCGTTGGAGAAGATGCAGCCCGTTTCAGTGAGCGCCTCGATCTCGATGTAGCGGGTGCTCTGGATCAGGCCGCCGAGCATGCTCACCCGCCAGTGAATCTGGTCGTTGGGCACCCAGTCGAGGATGACCGGTCGGATGGTTCGCACCTTCTGCCCCGGGATCGCGACGTCCAGGTCGAGCTGGGCGCCGATGCGCAGGACACCATTGGCGCGGGGATAGAGAGGGTTCCAGTCCTTCCAGGCGCCAAGATCCGAGATCGAGTCCCAGATGACGTCGGCGGGCGCGCGTATGCCGATGCGGTGCTCGATCTTCACGTCCAAGTCAGACGCGCTCCTTCAGCCGCCACGTCGCTCCCGTGGGGTTGTCCATCACCTCGACGTCCATGGCCGTCAGCTCGGCGCGCAGGGCGTCGGCGAGGGTGAAATCCTTAGCCTTCCTCGCCGCCACACGACGGGCGATCAGGTCCTCGATCCTGGCCGTGAGATCGGCGTCCGCGCCACCCTGAAACCAGGCCGCCGGGTCGGCGCCGAGAAAGCCGGCGAGGCGCGCGCTCGCCAGCAACTCGCCCTTCACCGCCGCCCGCTCGACGCCGTTGGCGGCGTCGAGCCGCCCGGCGAGCGCGAACAGCTCGGCGTTGGCCTTGGGCGTGTTGAGATCGTCGAGAAGCGCCTCGAGGAAGGCGGCCGAGGGCTCCGCCGGCACGGCTTCGACCTCGCTTGCCCGCATCAGGGCGCCGTAGAGCGTGTCGAGCGCTCGCTTTGCCTGCGCCGCGGTGTCCTCGGTCCACGCCAGGGGTTGGCGATAGTGCGAGGCGAGAAGCGCCCAGCGCAGGGCCTCGCCAGGGAAGCGGTCGATCAGGTCGTGGACCAGGGTCACGTTGCCCAGGCTCTTGGACATCTTGTCCTGGCCCATATTGAGGAAGCCGTTGTGCACCCAGTACCGGGCGTAGCCCTGGTCGCAGGCGCACACGCCCTGGGCGATTTCGTTCTCGTGGTGCGGGAAGATGAGGTCGTGACCGCCGCCGTGGATGTCGATCGGCAGGCCCAGGGTCTGCTCGATCATGGCGGTGCATTCGATATGCCAGCCGGGCCGGCCAGGGCCGAATGGGCTCTCCCACACCGGCTCGCCCGGCTTGGAGGGTTTCCAGAGGACGAAGTCGGCGGGGTTGCGCTTGTAGGGCGCCACTTCGACCCGCGCCCCGGCGATCATGTCCTCCATCGAGCGCCCGGAGAGGGCGCCGTAGGCGGGGAAGGACTGGATGTCGAAGAGGACATGCCCCTCGGCTTCGTAGGCGGCGCCCAACTGCACGAGGCGCCCGACCAGGGCGACGATGGCGTCCATCGTCCGCGTCGCCCGCGGTTGGAAGGTGGGCTGCAGGGCGCCCAGCGTCGCCATGTCGGCGTTGTAGACGCCAAGGTAGCGCTCGGTGATCACGTCGATCGGCACGCCTTCCTCGGCGGCCTTGGCGTTGATCTTGTCGTCGACGTCGGTGACGTTGGCCGCGTAGAGGACGTGGTCCTCGCCGTAGAGATGGCGAAGCAGCCTAAACAGCAGGTCGAAGGCGACCACCGGCCTGGCGTTGCCGATATGGGCGTAGTTGTAGACGGTGGGTCCGCACACATACATCGTCACCCGCGAAGGATCACCGGGAACGAAGTCCCGCTTGGCGCGGGCCATGGTGTCGTACAGGCGCAAGGTCATGACGGGGCGGTATATAGCCTTGGACCCGATAAAAGCCATTTGGAGACGAGCTTGCCGAGCGAAGCGACCTTCCCCACCGCCCCGGACAAGCGGAGCCTGGAACAGGGGGCGACGCTCGCCCCGCGCTTCGACAGGGACGGCCTGATCGCCGCGATCGCCACCGACGCGCGCACGGGCGAGGTTCTCATGCTGGCCTGGATGAACGCGCAGGCGCTCAGTCTCACCCTCGAGACGGGCGAAGCGCACTACTTCAGCCGCTCGCGCCAGCGCCTCTGGCGCAAGGGCGAGACCAGCGGCCAGGTCCAGACCGTCGAGGAGCTGCGGGTGGACTGCGACCAGGATGCAGTGCTGCTGAAAGTGAGTGTCGGTGGCGATGGCGGCGCCTGCCACACCGGCCATCGCTCGTGCTTCTATCGTGTGGCGGAGAAAGGTCGACTTGTCGTCCGCGACTAGCGAGACCGGCGCAGCCACCATCCTGGAGGTGCGGCTCGACGCGCCTGTGGGACGCCTGGACAAGGCGCTCGCGGAAGCCGTGCCCGACCTCTCCCGGGCCCGGCTGCAGGCGCTGATGGCCCACGGGGCGCTCTCCCGCGAGGGCGTGACGCTCGACGATCCCTCCGCCCGAGCAGCAGCCGGTCTATACCGCCTCGAAATCCCTCCGGCGGCGCCCGCCGAACCGCAAGCGCAGGATCTCGGCCTCGTCGTCCTTTTCGAAGACGAATTTCTGATCGTGATCGACAAGCCGCCGGGGATGAGCGCCCATCCGGCCCCCGGCAGCGAGGAGGGCACGCTCGTCAACGCCCTCATCCATCATTGTGGAGCGAGCCTGTCGGGGATCGGAGGCGTGGCGCGCCCGGGAATCGTCCACCGCCTGGACAAGGGAACGTCGGGGGTGATGGTCGCGGCGAAGACCGACGCCGCCCACCAGGGCCTTTCGCGCCTGTTCGCCGCCCACGACATCGACCGCGCCTACCTCGCCCTCGTCCGGGGCGCGCCCTCACCGGCCCACGGAACGATCGTCACCCGCATCGGCCGCTCGACCCACGATCGCAAGAAGATGGCCGTCCTGACGCGTGGCGGGCGTGAGGCGGTGACGCACTATCAGGTCGAGCAGACGTTCGGGCCGGCCGCGAAACCGCTGGCGGCGCGCGTGCGCTGCCGGCTGGAGACGGGCCGGACGCACCAGATCCGAGTCCACCTCGCCTCCAAGGGCTCGCCTTGTTTGGGGGATCCGACCTACGGCGCTGGAGCGCCGGCGCCTTCCGTGCGCGCGGCGGTCGAGGCCGCGGCGCTGCGTCGACAAGCGCTGCACGCGGCGGTGCTGGGGTTCGTCCACCCGATCACGGCCGAGGCGCTCCGGTTCGAAACGGCGCCCCCTGCCGATTTCTGCGCGCTTGAAGCGGGCCTCAAAGCCTTGTGAGAACGATTCGCACTGTCCGCCGGTGAACTAGGCGCAACAAAGCCCTATATAGGGTGTTCTCAGACTCCTCCGCGCCCACACGACGCTCTCGAGTCTCTTAAGGTGGGGATTTAGGAAGTCCATGGCAGCTGTCAATGCCCTTTCCGTGATGTCGCCTGATGGCGGCCTGTCTCGTTACCTGACCGAGATCCGGAAATTCCCGATGCTCGCGAAGGACGAAGAATTCATGCTGGCCAAGCGCTGGCGTGAACATCAGGATCCGGAAGCGGCTCATAAACTCGTCACGTCTCACCTTCGCCTCGTAGCAAAGATAGCTATGGGTTACCGTGGTTATGGCTTGCCGATTGGTGAAGTCATCTCTGAAGGCAATGTCGGCCTGATGCAGGCCGTGAAGAAGTTCGAGCCCGACAAGGGTTTCCGCCTGGCGACCTACGCCATGTGGTGGATTCGCGCGTCGATCCAGGAATACATCCTGCGTTCGTGGAGCCTGGTGAAGATGGGCACCACGGCTGCGCAGAAGAAGCTGTTCTTCAATCTTCGCAAGGCCAAGAGCGAGATCAGCGCCCTGGAAGAAGGCGACCTGCGCCCCGAACAGGTGAGCCAGATCGCCACCAAGCTCGGCGTGCTCGACTCCGAAGTGATCTCGATGAACCGCCGCCTGGCCGGCCCCGACGCCTCGCTCAACGCGCCCCTGCGCGCCGACAGCGAGAACGAGTGGCAGGACTGGCTGGAGGACAAGGATCAGATCAGCCAGGAAACCCAGCTCGCCGAGGACGAGGAAAAGCAGATCCGCATGAGCCTTCTCGAAGAGGCGATGACGGAGCTGACCGACCGCGAGCGGCACATCCTCACCGAGCGCCGGCTGAAGGACGATCCGACGACCCTCGAAACGCTGGCGTCTGAGTATGGCGTCAGCCGCGAGCGCGTGCGCCAGATCGAGGTCCGCGCGTTCGAAAAGCTGCAACGCGCCATGCGCGCCGCAGCCGCCGAACAGAACCTGGAATCGGCGTAAGGATCTGGCCGCCGCTTAGTGGTGGCGGCCTTCCCCCTCCGTCCGCGGCTTCGCCGCGTCCACCTCCCCGTGAAGGGGGAGGAGAGCGCATTTTTCTTCAATGATTTATCGCTCTCCTTCCCCTCCCGGGGAAGGTGGATGACCGCTGGAAGCGGTCAGACAGATGGGGAAAGGCCGCCGGCGCCAAGCGGCAAGAAAAGCTCCTATCCGTTCTGCGCCGCGAGTAGATCGCGAACGTCGTGGAGCGTCTCGGCGACCGCGACGCAGAGGCCGCGCATCTCCTCCGTGGCCTCGAGCAGGTCGGGCACCATGATCGTCATCAGGCCCGCCGCATGCGCGGCCCGCACGCCGTTATGGGAGTCCTCCAGACCCAGGCACGCTTCGGGCGCGACCCCGAGGCGGCTCGCGGCAGTGAGGAACGGGTCGGGATTGGGCTTGCCCCTGGCATAGTCGCCATGCGCGACGACAGCCTGGAAGCGAGCCGCGAGGTCGCCGAGTTGCCTCTCCACCGCCGCGTGTGACGACGAGGTCGCGATCGCGCGGGGCAGGCCCAGCGCATCGAGGTCGTCGAGCAGCTCGACGACGCCCGCCTTGAGCTGAAGGTCCACGGCCATCTGGGCGTGAGCGTGGGCGTTCACCGCCTGGATCCAGGCGTCGTAGTCGAAGTCCGCGCCAAAGTGCTCCAGCACGACCCTCTGATTCTGCTCGCGCGGCGCGCCGACCATGCGCAGGAACACCTCCATGGTAATGTCCCGCCCGTCCCTGCGCGTCACCGCGAACATCGAGTCGCGGAAAATCCGCTCGGAATCGGTGAGCAGGCCGTCCATGTCGAAGACGACCCCTTCGACGCGCCTTGGCAGAGGCGGCAGGCTCACGCAGGCCCTCTCACGAAGGCGTCGGCTTCGTAGCCCTGGAAGAAAAGCATCGCGGTGAGGTCCGTGTGCTCGATGCGGGCCCTGGCCCGCTCAGCGACGATCGGCTTGGCGCGATAGGCGACGCCAAGGCCCGCGGCCTCGATCATCGCCAGGTCGTTGGCGCCGTCGCCGATGGCCGCGGTCTGCGAGAGATCGAGCCCGAGCGCCGCCGCTTCCTCGACGAGCGCAGCCAGCTTCGCCTCGCGGCCCAGGATCGGCTGGGCCACCTCGCCCGACAGGCGCACGCCATCGTCGATGAGCCGGTTCCCACGATGTGCGGCGAAGCCGGCCGCCGCCGAAACGCGGGAGGTGAAGAAGTCGAACCCGCCGGAGACGAGCACGCAGCGCGCGCCGTGCGCCGCCATGGTCCGCACCATGGTCTCCGCCCCGGGCTCGAGCCGCACGCGCTGGGCGTACACGTCCTCCAGCGCCCCCAGTCCAAGCCCGGCGAGCTTGGACACCCGCTCGATCAGGGCGCCCTCGAATTGGATCTCTCCCGCCATGGCGCGCGCGGTGATTGCCGCGATCTCGGCCTTGAGGCCGGCGAAGTCGGCAATTTCGTCCAGGCACTCGCAGCCGATGATCGTCGAATCCATGTCCGCGACCAGCAGGCGCTTCCTGCGATCCTCGGCGGGTTGGGCGCAGAAGTCCGCCGGCTGCCGCTCCAGGGCCCGCGCCGCGGCACGAGCGAGGTCCTGCGGGCTCTCGCCTTCGGTGAAGAGATCGATGGCGCCTTCGCCCAGCTGCTGCATGTCCAGCACCGGGTTTCCCGCGCCCGCGACGGCCTCCAGCCCATCGGCAAGGGCGACCTGCAAGGTTTCGAACTCGCGGCAGACGAGGGTGAGGACGAGGCGCACGGCCGCGCTGCTTGGCCGATCGGGACGCCGGGCGCAAGCCATCCCTGTCTGAGTCAGCCAGCTTGCGCGCCCTCGCCATTGCGGGGCATGGAGACCGGGAGAAGACGGGCGGACATCGCCCGCGGAGGAGACCGGATGGCGCAGGACAGCGAGACAAGCGAGGCGATCCTCGATCCCGAGCTGCCGATCATCGATCCGCACCATCACCTCTGGGACCGAAGAGGGGCGCCGCCCCCTGAAGGGCCGCCCCGCCACGGTTTCGAGGCCCTGCTGCGCCTCTCGCCACGTTACATGCTCGACGAGCTCCTCGCGGACATGAAGCGCGGCCACAAGGTGTTCGCCACCGTCTACATGGAGTGCGGGTCCTTCTACCGGCAGGACGGGGACCCGGCGCTCCGTCCCGTCGGCGAGACGGAGATGGTCACCAGCATCGCCTCGGTCGGTGGCTCGGGTCAGTACGGACCGGTCAGCCCATGCGCCGGCATCGTCGGCCACGTGGACCTCACCATCGGCGAACGCGCACGCCAGGTGCTCGAGACCCATGTCGCCCACGGCGAGGGTCGCTTCCGAGGCATCCGCCACAGCGCCTCGTCCGACGCTGACCCGGATGTCCTTGGCCCACTCGCCCGCCGCGCCCCCGGCCTCTATCGCGATGAGACATTCCGCAAAGGGTTCGCCCAACTCGAGCCCCTTGGCCTCTCCTTCGACGCCTGGCTGCTGGAGCCGCAACTGCCGGAACTCGTCGATCTTGCGCGGACCTTCCCCGGAACCACGATCGTCCTCGACCATGTCGGCACCCCGCTTGGGATCGGCGCCTACGCCGGCCGGCGAGGCGAGCGGTTCGACATCTGGCGCGGCGAGATCAAGGCGCTGGCGGAACTGCCCAACGTCCATGTGAAGGTCGGCGGCCTCGCCATGCCTTTCGCCGGCTTCGATTCCTTCATGAGCCAGCCGGCGGCCAGCTCGGAGCAGCTGGCGGAGGAATGGCGGCCCTACGTCGAGACCTGCATCGAGGCCTTTGGCCCGACCCGCTGCATGTTCGAGAGCAACTTCCCGGTCGACCTCGGCAGCTGCGCCTACGACGTCCTCTGGAACGCCTTCAAACGCCTCGCCGCCGGCGCATCCGACGACGAGAAGACCGCTCTCTTCAGCGACACCGCACGGCGCGTGTATCGCCTCGACATCTGACGGAAGGACCTCATGCACTACAAGGAGTTGAAGACCGCCTGGGCCGAGCTTACCGCGGTCGGCGCGCCGTTCGAGATCGTGCGTACGCCAATCCGCGGGATCGACACCCTGACCTACAAGAACGCCATACCGACGGTGCGGGAGCTGTGGCTTTCGACCAAGGCTTTCGCCGAGCGCGAATACCTCATCTATGGCGAAGAGCGGCTGACCTACGCCCAGGCGCACGCCCACGTGGACGCGATCGCCGCCTGGCTCGTCGCGCAGGGCGTGAAGCCGCGCGACCGCGTGGCGATCTCCATGCGCAACTACCCCGAGTGGCTGCTGGTCTACTGGGCCTGCGTGTCGATGGGCGTGGCCGTCGTTGGCATGAACGCCTGGTGGGTCGGCGAGGAGATCGATTACGCCCTCAAGGACTCCGATCCCAAGGTCATCTTCTGCGATCGAGAGCGCCTGGCGCGGCTGGTCGAGCGGCCAGCCGGCTCGATAAAGGCGAAGATCGTCGCCACGCGTGTCGATGAGCTCCCCCCTGGCGTGATCGCCTGGACGCAAGTGATCGCCACGCCCGGAACGCTTCCCAAGGTCGACGTCGACCCCGATGACGACGCCTGCATCTTCTACACCTCGGGCACCACGGGCTTCCCTAAGGGCGCGCAGCTGACACACCGGGGCTGCATCTCGAACCTGATGAGCATGATGTTCTCGGGCCAGGTGCAGGCTCTCGCCACGTCCCGCGCGACCGGCGTGCCAATCGACCCGAACGTCGCCCCGCCGATCCCGGCGGCCCTGCTCACCACGCCGCTGTTCCACGTCACCGCCAACAACTGCGGCGCCTACGCCTCGACGGCGGCGGGCGGGAAGCTGGTGCTGATGTACCGCTGGGACCCCAAGGTCGCCCTCGAGCTCATCGAGAAGGAGCGAGTGACGGGCATGAGCGGCGTGCCGGTGATGTCGCGCGAGCTGATCAGCCATCCGGACTTCGCCAAGCACGACCTGTCGAGCCTGATGTCCCTGGGCGGCGGCGGCGCGCAGCTCCCGCCGGACCTCGTGCACAAGATCGACCAGACCGTCGCCACCGCGCGCCCCAACACCGGCTACGGCATGACCGAGACCTGCGGGATCATCACCGCGGTGGCGGCCGACTTCTTTGTCGACAAGCCGTCCAGCGCCGGCCCTGCCATGCCGGACTTCGAGACCATGTGCGTGGACGACGACGGCAAGCCCGTGCCCGCCGGCGAACTTGGAGAGTTGTGGGTGCGCGGCGCCCAGGTGATCAAGGGCTACATCAACCGCCCCGAAGCCACGGCCGAAACGATCACCGACGGCTGGCTGCACACCGGCGACGTCGCCAGGGTTGACGAGGACGGCTTCATCTTCATCGTCGACCGCAAGAAGGACATGGTCCTGCGCGGTGGCGAGAACGTCTACTGCGCCGAAGTGGAGGCGGCCTTCTACCGTCACGAGTCCGTCGCCGAGGTCTGCGTGTTCGGCGTCGCCGACGAACGCCTTGGGGAAGAAGTCGCCGCGGCGGTGGTCTTGCGGGACGGCCACGCGGTCGGCGCGGAGATCCTGCGCACCCACTGCGCGGGGATCATGGCCAAGCACAAGATCCCCCGATACCTCTGGCTGCTGTCGGACCCTCTGCCGCGCAACGCCAGCGGAAAGTTCCTCAAGCGCGAGCTGCGCCAGACTCTCGCCCTGACCGACGCGTTGTGACGCGACGGCCATGCTGATCGACGGCCAGCCCACGCGGACGATCTGGCCGACTCCCGATGGGGCCGTGGAGATTCTCGACCAGACGCGTCTTCCCCATCGCGTGGAGACGGTGCGCCTCACGAATGTCGAGGACGCCGTGCGCGCCATCGCCGACATGCAGGTGCGGGGCGCGCCCCTCATCGGCGTGACTGCGGCCTATGGCATGGCGCTGGCCGCCGGCGCCGATCCGGCGGACGAGGCCCTCGCGTCGGCCCGAGCCAGGCTCGCCGCGAGCCGGCCGACCGCCGTCAATCTGGCGTGGGCGCTGGAGCGGATAGGCCGCGTGCTGGCCGATCTGCCGCCCGCTCACCGCGAAGCCGCCGCTTGGGCTGAGGCCGCGGCGATGGCCGAAGAGGACGTCGCGGCCTGCCGCGCGATCGGAGAACACGGCGCCGACCTCATCGCCGAGGCGGCGGCGCGCAAGGGCGGCGGACCGGTCAATGTCCTCACCCACTGTAACGCCGGCTGGCTGGCCACTGTGGACTGGGGGACGGCCCTCGCGCCGATCTACGTCGCCCAGGAGCGCGGGATCGAGGTGCATGTCTGGGTGGACGAGACGCGCCCGCGCAATCAGGGCGCCGCCCTCACCGCCTTCGAGCTTGGCCAGCAGGGGATCGCCCACACCATCGTGGTCGACAATGCCGGCGGCCACCTGATGCAGCATGGCATGGTGGACCTGTGCGTGGTCGGCGCCGACCGCGTGACCTCGACCGGCGACGCCGCCAACAAGATCGGCACTTACCTCAAGGCGCTGGCGGCGCGTGACAGCGGCGTGCCGTTCTTCGTCGCCGCGCCATCTTCGACCATCGACTGGAGCTTGACCGACGGGGTCGCGCAGATACCGATTGAGCAGCGCGACGCGCGTGAGGTCACCCACCTGTGGGGCTCGCTGGAAGATGGATCCCTGAGCTGGGTCCGGGTGGCTTCGCCAGGCAGCGCAGCGGCGAACTACGCCTTCGATGTCACACCCGCCCGGCTGATCACGGCGATCGTCACGGAGCGCGGGCGGGTCGCGGCGAGCGCGGAACCGCTGCGGACCCTTTTCGACCGCTAGAAATCCGAACGAGGAGAGTGGGTGGGGGTGCGAGGGGTCGGAGCGGGCTCACCTCGCCAACGCCTTCCCCCACCCAGTTCCGCGATGCGGAACGCAGCCTCGCCATCCATGGGCGCGGCATACCTCGTGCTCTGGTGCGCGCCTCCACGGACTGTACACCACTGAGTCAAGCCGCCTCAAACAAGTTGAACCGGCCCTGACCCGATATAGATCGTCTTCGACGTCTAAGGTCGAATTAAGACCGTACGGTACTTGGCAGTAGGTTATTTTGTGACATCAAATAACAATCTTCGCTGTAAGGTGTAAGCAGTTTGTCCCTCAATTACTCTAAACGAACCGCAGAATTATTGAGAAATTGAGAGAATTGCTACTTACAGCGCGAACAACGCCAATTCCGCACCGGGACGGGTGTTCACACTGAGAGTTCGCCGCCTGCCGTCACTGGCAGGCGAGGCACTCCTCGTAGTCGGTGCGCGCCTCGGCGGCGGCCTTGGCCGCTGCGCCTGCGCCGCCGGCGAAGGCCGCGCGCTGAACCGACTTGGAGCGCAGGTAGTAGAGGCTCTTCATGCCCCGCTCCCACGCCTGCCAGTGCAGCATGTGCAGGTCCCACTTATCGACGTCGCCGGGCAGGAAGATGTTGACCGACTGCGACTGGCAGACGTCGGGCGTGCGGTCGGCCGCAAGGTCGATCACCCAACGCTGGTCGATCTCGAAGGCCGTCTTGAACACGTCCTTCTCCTGATCGGTCAGGAAGTCGAGGTGCTGCACCGAGCCCTCGTTCTCCAGGATCGACGCCCACACCTCGCTGGTGTCGCGCCCCTTCGCCTGCAGCACGCGCTCCAGATACGGATTGCGCACGGCGAAGGAGCCGGAGAGCGTCTTGTGCGTGTAGACGTTGGCCGGGATCGGCTCGATGCCGGCGCTCGTGCCGCCGCAGATGATCGAGATCGAGGCGGTCGGGGCGATCGCCAGCTTGTGGCTGAAGCGCTCCATCACGTCCCGTTCGGCGGCGTCAGGGCACGCGCCCCGCTCTTCGGCCAGGGTTTTGCTGGCGGCGTCGCAGGCGCGGCGCAGGTGCTTGAAGATGCGCATGTTCCAGCTCTTCGCCAGGGCGCTCTCGAACGGCACGTTCTGGCCCTGCAGGAAGCTGTGGAAGCCCATCAGCCCCAGTCCCACCGACCGCTCCCGCGCTGCCGCATAGGCCGCCGCCGTCATTTCAGCCGGAGCACGGTCGATGAAGTCCTGCAGGACGTTGTCGAGGAAGCGCATGACGTCCTCGATGAAGGTCGGGTGGTCGCGCCACTCGAGGAACATCTCGGCGTTGACCGAGGAGAGGCAGCAGACCGCGGTGCGCTCGACGCCCCGGTGGTCCGGCCCAGAGTGCAGCATGATTTCCGAGCAGAGGTTCGATTGCCGCACCCTCAGGCCCAGCTCCCGCTGGTGCTTGGGCATGGCGCGATTCACCGCGTCGGAGAAGATGACGTAGGGCTCGCCGGTCTGCAGCCGCAGCTCCAGCAGCTTCTGCCACAGGGCGCGGGCGTCGACCGTGCGCACCGCCTCGCCAGTCTTGGGCGAACGCAGGGCGAAGGGCGCGCCGTCCCGCACCGCTTCCATGAACTCGTCGGTGACCGACACGCCATGGTGCAGGTTCAGCGACTTGCGGTTGAAGTCGCCGGAAGGTTTGCGGATTTCGAGGAACTCCTCGATCTCCGGGTGGTGGATGTCGACATAGACCGCCGCCGAGCCTCGGCGCAGGGAGCCCTGGCTGATGGCGAGCGTGAGGCTGTCCATCACCCGGATGAAGGGGATGATGCCGCTGGTCTGGCCCGAGCCCTTCACCTTTTCGCCGATCGAGCGGACGCCGCCCCAGTAGGTGCCGATCCCCCCGCCGTTGGCTGCCAGCCACACGTTCTGGTTCCAGGTGCCGACGATGCTTTCCAGCGAGTCGCCGACCGCGTTGAGGAAGCAGGAGATCGGCAGGCCCCGGTTGGCGCCGCCATTGGACAGCACCGGCGTGGAGGGCATGAACCACAGCTTGGAGATGTAGTCGTAGATCCGCTGGGCGTGGTCCGCATCGTCGGCGAACGCGGTCGCCACGCGGGCGAACATGTCCTGGTACGACTCACCCGGGAGGAGGTAGCGGTCCTCCAGCGTGGTGCGGCCGAAGTCGGTGAGCAGGGCGTCGCGCGAGCGGTCGATCTCGACCTTGCGCACGAGCGTCAGGCTCGGTCGTTCGACCGGTTTTGGGCGCACCTGGCGCGGCTGTGAGATCTGATCCTGAATCGCGTGCGACGTGTTCATCCCGAGCCCCGACCGTACTTTCTGCGAGGAGCCCATTTGGCGTCGCCTCGCTAAATTACGACTAAATCTTGTGGGCGGAACGTCCGCCCCGCCCTACATATGGGGACACAGACCCCGAAAAGCGTCAACGGGCGCCGGGGTTTGGCGACAGTTTTTTTTGGTTGATGAAACCTTAACCGCAGGGCGCCAGGGTGGCGCTCCCGATCGCTTGCGGACGGTCGGAGTCGTTGCGGCAGCGCAGGGTCGGTCGTAAGGGAATCCGCTCGCCGAAGGCCAAGCGGACGGAGCGATGTCAGAGGTCAATCTCCCGTCGGATCACGAGCCTTCGATCCCGATCCGCCTGTTCAGCCAGGCGGACTGGAGACTCAACGCCCAGGAGCTCAGTCCGCCCGCGCGGGCGGCGGCGACGCAGGTCAAGTTCGCCGGAAAATCGGGCGACCTCGCGGTTGTCAGAGGCGACGACGGCGAGGCCCAGGAAGTGCTCTTCGGCCTTGGCGAGGGACCGGCGGCGCCGGCCTTCCGTGGTCTGGCGGCCAAACTGCCGCCAGGGGACTACCGGCTCGACGGCGAGGCGCGCGGCGACGGCGCCGACCTCGCCCTGGCCTGGGCCCAGGGGGCCTACCGCTTCGACCGGTACAAGCGCGATCGGGGCGATCCGCCGCCGCGCCTGGTGACTCCGAGCGGCGCGGATGCGAACCGCGTGCGCGTCCTCGCCCACGCCTGCGCCCTCGCCCGAGACATGGTCAACACGCCGGCCAACGACATGGGGCCGCTGCAGATCGAGACGATCGCCCGCGAGATCGCCCACCAGCACGGGGCGCAGATCGAGGTGGTGACCGGGGACGCCCTGCTCGAGGCCGGCTATCCGGCGGTCCACGCGGTCGGACGGGCCGCCGTGGCCCATCGCGCGCCGCGGATGATCGAGATCACCTGGGGTGAGGCGGGCGCGCCTGTCGTGGCCGTGGTCGGCAAGGGCGTGGTGTTCGACACCGGCGGCCTCGATCTGAAGCCTTCGGCCGGCATGCGGCTGATGAAGAAGGACATGGGCGGCGCCGCCCACGCCCTCGCCCTGGGTCGGATGATCATGGGCCTGCGCCTGCCGGTGCGCCTGGTCGTGCTGGTCCCGGTGGTGGAGAACGCCGTCTCCGGCGACGCCATGCGGCCCGGGGACGTGCTGGCCTCGCGGCGCGGCCTCTCGATCGAGGTGGGCAACACCGACGCGGAGGGCCGTCTGATCCTTGCCGACGCACTTGCGCGGGCGGCGGAGCTGACGCCCAGCCTCACCATCGACATGGCGACCCTGACCGGGGCGGCGCGGGTGGCGCTGGGGCCGCACGTCATCCCCTTCTACACCGATGACGACGATCTCGCCGGCGAGATCGCGGAAGGCTCGCTCGCCGCAAACGACCCGCTCTGGCGCATGCCGCTGTGGGACGGCTACGCCGCCTCCCTGGATAGCGACGTCGCTGACCTCAAGAACGACCCGGACGGCTGGGCGCAGGCCGGGTCGGTCACTGCGGCGCTCTTCCTCAAGCGCTTTGCGCCGGTCGGGCCGTGGGTCCACCTGGACATCTTCGCCTGGAATCCGCGCTCTCGACCCGGCGCGCCGGTAGGGGCGGAAGCCCAGTCCATCCTCGCCCTCCTCCACATGCTCGAGCGGCGGTTCGCGAAGGCGTGAAGGCCGATCCGCGCCTGACCCTGGCCCGGGCGGACCTGGCCAGCTCCGACCTCGAAGGGGTCGTCCGAGCGAAGCGATTCGCCGAGCCGAAACGGATGTGTGTGACGACCCCGTTCGTCGCCCTGCGTCGGGCGGCGGAGGCCGGCGCAGAGCAGCTCGACCAGGTCCTGTTCGGGGAAGCCTTCGACGTGCTCGAGAACGACGGCGACTTCGCCTGGGGCCAGGCCGCCCGCGACAGTTACGTCGGCTGGGTCGACGCCTCGGCCCTCGACAAGAACGAAGAGGCGCCTACCCACTGGGTCACAGCCCTGCGCACCTACGCTTTCGCCGAGCCCTCGATCAAATCCCGCGCGCTCGGGCCGCTCAGCTTGAACGCCCTCGTCCGTATCACCCAAACGCAGGGTGAACTGGCCCATGCGGTGGGCGCAGGCTGGATCGCTGCGGCGCACCTTGCCCCGATCGGAACCGGGTTTGCGGAACCGGCTGCGACAGCGGAGCGGTTCGTGGGGACGCCCTACCTCTGGGGCGGCCGCGACAGCGTCGGCGTCGACTGTTCGGGCCTCGTCCAGCAGGCCCTGTACGCCGCCGGCCACGCCTGTCCGCGGGATTCCGACCTGCAGGCCCAGCTGGGCGCGGCCATCGCGTTTGAGGACCTGGCGCGCGGGGACCTGGTCTTCTGGCGCGGCCACGTGGGCATGATGCTGGACGAGGCGCGCCTCGTCCACGCCAACGCCTGGCACATGGCCGTCGCCACCGAGCCCCTGGCCGAAGCCACGGCCCGGATCAGCAGCCGCGGCGGCGGCGACCCGACGGGCTTCCGGCGGGTGGGGTTGTAGGGCTGGCGTCGGAGCTGCGGCCTTCCCCCTCCGTCTCATCCCGCTTCGCGGGCTGAGCCACCTCCCCCGTAAAGGGGGAGGAGAGCGCTGAATTGTTTCATAAAAAAACTCGCTCTCCTTCCCCTCCCGGGGAAGGTGGACCGGCGCGAAGCGCCGGGACGGATGGGGAAGGCCGCCGCGACACGCCCGCCGTTCAATCCGTCCCGGCGAGGATGCGGCCGTAGAGGGTGGGGTCGACGTTGCCGCCGGAGAGGATGATCACGGTGGCTTGCCCCGGGTCGGGGCGGATCTTGCCGCTGAGCAGGGCGGCGAGGGCGACCGATCCGCCGGGTTCGACCACCAGCTTCAGCTCCTGGAAGGCGAAGCGCATGGCCTGGGCGACCTCGGCGTCGTCGACAGTCTCCGCGCCGGAGAGGCATGACTTGAGGATCGGGAATGTGAGCTCCCCGGGCATCGGCGATTCCAGCGCGTCGCACAGCGAACGCTGCGCGGGCGGCGCGCCCACGCGCTTGCCCGCCTCCAGCGAGCGTCGCGTGTCGTCGAAGCCTTCCGGCTCGACGGCCCAGATCTGCGCCCAGGGCGCATGCGCCTTGATCGCCAGGCACACGCCGCTCATCAGCCCGCCGCCGCCGACGGGGCCGATCACCGTGGCGATGCGTTCGCCGAGCGCCTCGGCCTGCTCGACGATCTCCAGCCCTGCCGTGCCCTGGCCGGCGATGACAAAGGGATCGTCGAAAGCCGGCACCACCACCGCTCCGCGCTGGCGGGCCAGCTCGGCGGCGATCTCCTCGCGGCTCTCGCGCGCGCGGTCGTAGAAGCGGATCTCGGCGCCATAGTTGCGGGTCGCCTCCGCCTTCACCTTCGGCGCGTCCGACGGCATGACGATCAGCACCGGCATGTCGAGGGCGCGTCCGGCGAGCGCGACTCCCTGAGCGTGGTTGCCGGAGGAGAAGGCGACGACGCCGCGCTTGCGCTCGTCCTCGGAGAGCCGGCTCAGGCGATTGTAGGCGCCGCGGAACTTGAAGGCGCCGACGCGCTGGAAGGTCTCGGCCTTGATCAGGATCCGGCCGCCAACACGCGCCTCCAGCGCGGGGCTCTCGAGCAGGGGCGTGCGCACGGCCACGCCCTCGATCTGCCGCGCCGCGTCGCGGACGTCGTCGATCGTCACGCTCATCGGGCGAAGACCTGCGCGTCGTCGGCGAAGGCCTTGAACTCCAGTGCGTTGCCCGAGGGGTCCTTGACGAACATCGTGCTCTGCTCGCCGGGCAGGCCGACAAAGCGCGTCTGCGGCTCGATGATGAAGCGGACGCCGGCAGCCTTCAGGCGCTCGGCCAGGATGCGCCAGTCGGCAGGCTCGAGGATCAGGCCGAAGTGGCGCACCGGCACGTCCTCGCCATCGACGGGGTTGGTCGCCGCCTCACGCAGCTCCTCCGGCGCGAGGTGCGCCACGATCTGATGGCCGTACAGGTCGAAGTCGACCCAGTCCTCGGCGCTGCGCCCCTCGGGGCAGCCGAGCACGCCGCCGTAGAAGGCGCGCGCCGCCGCCAGATCGTGGACTGGGAAGGCGAGATGGAAGCGTGGGCGGGTCATGCGCCGGCTCTTAGCGCATGTCACCGGGCGCGGGGAGCGCCCGCCCTGGACTTTGGGCCTCACTCGCGGTCACTTGGCCGCCCGTCGCTCGCCTATCCGGAGAAAGCCTCGACATGAACGTCATGACCATCGACGCGCACGGCTGGAAAGCCGCTGGAGACGCGGGCCTGGAAAGCGCCATCGAGCTTCGTCGGGCGATCCACGCCGAGCCGGAGCTCGGCCTCGATCTTCCCAAGACGACGGCCAAGGTGAAGGCGGCGCTCGCGGGCCTGCCGCTGGAGATCCGCGAAGGCCACTCCACGAGCGGCGTCCTAGCCATCCTGCGCGGCCCGGCCAACGGCCGCACGGTGCTTCTGCGCGGCGACATGGACGCGCTGCCGCTGACCGAGGAAACCGGCTTGCCCTTCTCCTCCCTGAACGTCGGCGCGATGCACGCCTGCGGCCACGACACCCACGTGGCCATGCTGGCCGGCGCCGCGCGGGCCCTGTGCGAGCGGCGCGAGCGCCTGGCGGGCACGGTGATGTTCATGTTCCAGCCGGGCGAGGAGGGGCACCACGGCGCCCGCTTCATGCTGGAGGACGGGCTGATCGATCCGCTGCCCGACGTCGCCTTCGCCCTGCACATCTCGCCGAACATGCCCAGCGGCGTCTTCGCCGGCCGCACTGGCCCGCTGCTGGCCGCCGCCGACAAGGTGACGGTGAAGGTGACCGGCCAGGGCGGTCACGCCTCGATGCCGCAGGACGCGGTCGATCCGATCCCGGTCCTCTGCGAGATCGTCACCGCCATCCAGGCAATGGTCACGCGGCGGATCTCCGTCTTCGAACCGGCGGTCGTCACGATCGCCCACATCGACGCCGGCACGACAAACAACGTCATTCCCGAATCCGGCCGTATGGTGGGGACGATCCGCACCTTCTCCGAGCGCACGCGGAAGATGGTCCACGAAGGGATAGCGCGGGTCGCCGAGAACATCGCCGCCGCCCACCTCGCGCGCGCCCAGATCGACATCGATCCCGGCTTCCCCGTCACGGTCTGCGACGGCCGCGTCACCGAGCTCGCCGCGCGAACCGCCCGCACGGTCTTCGGCGAGGACGGCTGGATGACCATGCCGCACCCGATCATGGGGGCGGAGGACTTCTCCTACGTCCTGCAAAAAGTCCCCGGCGCCATGGCCTTCCTCGGCGCCGCGCCCGAGGGCGGGGACTACCGCACCTGCTGCGCCCTGCACTCGAACCGCATGGTCCTCGACGAGCGGGTGATGGCGCGGGGCATCGCCATGCACTGCGCCATGGCGGAGGCCGCGCTCTCGTCCGACTTCGAGCTCTAGAAGACGCGTGGGGGCCGGCGTCGAAACCACGGCGCCGCCACTGACGGCGCCACGGCTGCCCATCTGGGTGATGGGACTGGCGATGGCCCCGTTCGGCCTGCTCGGCGGGGTCTGGGCGGTCACCACGCCCCAGCTCCTTGCCTCCCAACACGTCCCCGAACCGATGATCGCCACCGTCACGGCGCTCTCGGGGTTGCCGACCTCCGTCGGCTTCCTCGCCTCACCAGTGCTGGACGTGTGGATCAGCCGGCGCGCCTGGACCCTCGGATTGGCGGTCCTCACGGGACTGCTGCTGTTCGCGGCCCTCCTCTGCCATCAGAGCGTCCTCGCCATCGGCGCCTTTCTCTTCCTCGCCTGGTTCTCCGCCATCCTCTTCGCCGGCGTGGCCGGGGCGTGGCTAAGCAGCCTGTTGCCTCAGGAGAAGCGCGCGAGCCTGGCGGCGTGGAGCACGGTGGGGAACACGGGCGCCGGAGGTCTGGCGGTGTTCATCGCCATGCCTCTCCTGCGCGATCTTCCCTTCCTCGCGGGCGCGGCGGTGCTTGGACTGGCGGTGATGGCGCCAGTTCTTCCCCTCCTCCTGCTCGAGGCGCCGCCGCCGGACGCCCGCCTCTCGAACGAAGGGCTCACAGCGTTCCTGCGCGACCTTCGCACCCTGGCGACGCGCCCGCACATCGTGCGCCTGCTCATCCTCTTCTTGGCGCCTGCCGCGGCCTTCTCCTTGACCAACCTGCTGGGCGGGCTTGGCGATCAGTTCCGGGCGTCGGAGCGGTTCGTCTCCACCGTGGGGGGCGCAGGCGTCACCGTGGCGGGGATCATCGGCTCGCTGCTCGTTCCGCGCCTTCTCAAGCTCACGACGCCCGTGCGCCTCTACCTGCTCATCGGAAGCGTGGGGGCCCTGTTTACGGCAGGCCTGCTGCTGGCTCCGCACGGGCCCGCGACCTTCGCCGTGGCCATGATCGGGGAAAACGCTTTCCAGGCCGCCGCCTTCACGGCCTCCTTCGCCATCACCTTCCGGTCGGTCGGAACCGACAACCCGCTGGCCGCGACCCAGGTCTCGTTGCTCACCGGCGCCGGCAACGGGCCGATAACCTACATGCAGATCCTAGATGGCCGGGCGTACGGCGCGGCCGGCATAGCAGGCGCATTCGCCTTCGACAGCGCCGTCAGCCTTGTGGCCTGCGCAATCATGGCGCTCTGGCTGTGGCGGCGTCAGGAGCCGGACCTGCCGGACGGGAGCGGAGACGCCGGAGCGGTTGTCGCCGACCCCGCCGGCGGCTAAAGGGCCGCGGAAAGGCCGCCCACGCACCATCCGGCGCCGCCTTTCCGCCAGGTTCACGCGGAGGCTGCTTTGGGGAATGTGACGGTGATCGGCGCCCAGTGGGGCGACGAGGGCAAGGGCAAGGTCATCGACTGGCTTGCCGACCGCGCCGACGTGGTCGTGCGCTTCCAGGGCGGCAACAACGCCGGCCACACGATCGTTGTCGGCAACAACGAGTACAAGTTCTCCCTGCTTCCTTCGGGCGTGGTCCAGGGCAAGCTGTCGATCATCGGCAACGGGGTGGTCGTCGATCCCTGGTCGCTGCTCGATGAGATCGAGCGGGTCCGCGGTCAGGGCCTGACCATCACGCCAGAGATCCTGGCCGTGGCGGACAACGCCTGCCTGGTCCTGCCCCTTCACCGCGACCTCGACGCGGCGCGGGAGGCGCGCGCGGGCGCGGGCCGGATCGGCACCACCGGGCGCGGCATCGGGCCGGCCTACGAGGACAAGGTGGGCCGCCGCGCGATCCGCTTTTGCGATCTCGGCGACGAGGCGGCGCTGGAGAGCAAGATCAGCCGCCTGCTTGCCCATCATGAGCCGCTGCGGCGCGGCCTCGACCTACCGGAAGTGACGCCGGACGCGCTGCTCGCCATGCTCCGGCAGGTCGCTCCGAAGGTGGCGCCCTATGTCCGGCCGGCGTGGCGCGAGCTCGACCGGGCCATCCGCGACAATCGCCAGGTCCTCTTCGAAGGCGCCCAGGCGGTCATGCTCGACGTCGACCACGGCACCTATCCGTTCGTGACCTCGTCCAACACTGTAGCCGGCCAGGCGGCCGCCGGCGCGGGCGTCGGGCCCTCGGCGGCGGGCTTCGTCCTGGGAATCGTCAAGGCCTACACCACCCGGGTCGGCGAGGGCCCGTTCCCGGCGGAGCTGAAGGACGCGACAGGCGAGAAGCTGGGCGAGCGCGGCCGTGAGTTCGGCACCGTCACCGGCCGCAAGCGCCGCTGCGGCTGGTTCGACGCCGTCCTCGTTCGCCAGTCCGTGGCCATCGCGGGCATCGACGGCATCGTCCTGACCAAGCTCGACGTCTTGGACGGCTTCGAGACCCTGAAGATCTGCGTCGGCTATCGCCTCCGCGGCGAGACCATCGACTACCTGCCCGCCAGCCTCGCCGACCAGGCGGCGGTCGAACCTGTCTGGGAGGAGATCGAGGGCTGGAGCGGTCAGACCCACCGTGCCCGCTCGTGGAAGGACCTGCCCGCCGCGGCGGTGAAGTACGTGCGCCGTATCGAGGAGCTCATCGGCGCCCAGATCGCCTTCGTCACCACCGGCCCCGAACGCGCCGACATCATCATGATGCGGGATCCGTTCAGGGGGTGATCGGGCGAACGCTCTCCTTAAAAATCCCGTCATCCGCATCTCCGCGTCACTGCGTTTCGCTGCGTGCGGGATGACGGAGTTGTTTGGGGCTTCAAAGAGGCGCGCTCGAGGAGAGCAGGCATTGGCCATCCACCCCAAGGCGAAGGCGTTCGACACGGCCGCTCCCGACTATGTCCGGGGGCGACCGGACTATCCGGCTGAGCTGCTCACCTGGTTGACCGGGCCGATGGGGATCTCCGCCGACGCGCGGGTCGTCGACCTGGCGGCCGGCACCGGCAAGTTCACCCGCCTGCTCGTCAAAACCGGCGCGCGCGTCATCGCCGTCGAACCGGTGGCGGGCATGCGTCGGGCGCTGCGTGACGCTCTTCCTCAGGTGGAGACCCTGAAGGGAACGGCGACGGCGATTCCGCTAGGCGATGGGGTCGCTGCGGCCGTGCTTTGCGCCCAGGCCTTCCACTGGTTCGCCAACGCTGACGCCCTGACCGAGATCGCCCGCGTGGTCGAAGCCGGCGGCCGCTTCGGTCTGGTGTGGAACGTGCGCGACGATCGCGTCCCCTGGGTGAAGCGTATCAGCGAGATCCTCGACAGCCGCGAGGCCGATACGCCGAGGCACGCGACAGGCGAGTGGCGGCGCCTGTTCCCGTCCCGTCATTTCGGCCCACTGCACGAAACCGAATTCACACATGGCCACACGGGCGCGCCCGGCGATGTCATCGTCGCGCGCGTGAAATCCGTGAGTTTCATCGCCGCCCTGCCGCTGAAGGAGCTCGCCAAGGTCGAGGCGGAGGTCCGCGCGGTGATCGACAGCGAGGCGGAGCTGCGCGGGAAGGGCGAAGTGACCTTCCCCTATGTGACCCGCGCTTACTGGACCCAGCGGCTGTAGGACGATCTGCTTCTCAGGTCAGCATGTGCTCGCCGATGGCGCGGGCGACGGCGTCGCTGTCGAGGGGCTTTTCGAAGCGTGCGACTTTCGAGAATCGTTCGGGAATAGACTGCGACTCATAGCCGGTCGTGAAGCAGAATGGGACATTGCGAGCCTCGAGGGCTTCTGCGACCGGAAAGACCTTCTCCCGGCCAAGGTTGACGTCCAATAAAGCGCCGTCCATTCGAGCGCCCGTTTCTATCAGACGCAATGCGTCTGACACAGTACGCACCGGCCCAAGTACTATGGCGCCCGCTTCCTGCAATGAGTGCGACAGGTCATCTGCGAGGAGAAATTCATCCTCGACCACCAATACGCATCGCCCGCGGAGATGATGTTCACCCATCGGCTGGCGACCCTCCGAAGACCCTCCCCGCCTTGGTATTCGCGAAGGCAAGAGGATACAACGTGCCTGAAGAGACGGAAGCTCTCATTTGTACGGAAAAACAAGCTTAACAGATCTTATTGCATAGCCGAACGTCCGCCAGGGAACCGGCCATGTTGGGCGCGGTTCGTTCAAGGGGCCAGCGCGACGAGGGTTATGAGCAAGCGGGATATCGTGGCGATCGGAGGTTCTGCAGGGAGCGCGGCAGCTCTGCGAAAGATCGTCGCCGCCCTTCCCCTGGATTTTTCCGGATCGGTTTTCGTGACCGTTCACATTCCCACTACCCAGCCGAGCCATCTGGCCGAGGTTCTGGGCAAATCCGGCGAGCTGCCGGTCGCGATCGCCCTGGACGGCCAGCCGATCGAACGGGGCCAGATCTATGTCGCCCCCATGGACCGGCACATGCTGCTGATGAACGGGGCGATCCGGCTGGGCGCCGGGCCGCGGGAGAATCTGGTCCGCCCGTCCATCGATCCGATGTTCCGGTCCGCAGCCATGTCGTTCGGGTCCCGCGTGATCGGGGTGGTCCTCAGCGGACTGCTCAACGACGGCGCATCGGGTCTTTTCGCGATCAAGAGCGCGGGCGGCGTCGCCATCGTCCAGCATCCGCTCGACGCGCAGGAGAGCAGCATGCCCCGGGCGGCCCTCGAGGCTGTCGACGTCGACCACGCGGCGCGGGCGGACGAACTGGGCGAGCTCATCGCCTCGCTCGCCCGAACCGAAGCCGGACCGTCGAGGGCTGTCCCCGACAGCGTGGCGTTCGAGGTCAAGGTGGCTTGCGGAGGACGCGTGGGTTCGGACACGCTGCACCGGTTCGCCAGCCCGGCCACACTGACCTGCCCCGAGTGCGGCGGCGTCCTGTCGGAGGTGCAAGGCGAGAAGCCGCTCCGCTTCCGCTGCCAGATCGGCCACGCTTACACGGCCGAGGAGCTTGCGGACCACCACGAGCTGCTCGACGAGGCGATCGGGGTCGCCATGAGAATCATGGAAGAGCGGGTCACTCTGGTACGGCGAATGGCGCAGGACGCGCGCGAAACCGGCCGCAAGGCGGTGGCTGAGCTCTATGACACGCGTGCGGCCGAGTACCGGCGCTATGCGGACACGCTCCGTCAGGCCGCCCAAATCTCGATGGCCGCCAGTAGAGAAGCGAACGAAGACGCTGCTTAGTCGTCATTGCGCTTCTTCCCGCATCCCTAAGGGGATAGGTTAATTGACGGGAGATGGGGAGGCAGATTGGCCAGACGGACCTCGAAGACGGATAAGCCCCAGCCGGTCGCCCAGCCCCCACCTGCCGTAGCGGCATGCGTCGCTGTAGCGGTGGCGCCTGGATCGACTGAGACCCTGATACAGTTCCTGGGCGGGCTGCCCGCCGACACCGGCGCCGCCTTCGTGTTCATCGCGCCCGGCGTTCCGAACGCGACCCTCGATCCGTTCGCGGATCTCAGCGACTTCACCTCGATGCCGATCGCGCCCGCGACCTCTGAAACGGTCCTCGCGGCCGACCATGGCTATGTCTGTCCTCAAGGTCAGGTTGTCGTGATCGAGAAGGGGCGCCTGCGCCTCGAGCCGGCAAAGCCCGGCGACGGACGGATCGACAGCCTCGTCGTCACTTTGGCCGAGGCCTATGAAGAGCGCTCCGCCGTAGTCCTGCTGGGCCCCCTCGGCAGCGATGGTGTCACGGGCGTGACCGCGACCAAGCGATTGGGGGGGCTGTCGGTCGCCGAAGGCACCGAAGAATCCCTCGAGCCAGCCGCCACGGCCGTCACCGCCGCGGGAATTGCTGACATGCGCCTCCCCGCCAGCAGGATAGGCGTCGAGATCCTCGAGTACCTCTCCAACATCTCGCGCTCGGAGGCTCATGAGGAAAAGCGCGAAACGGAAGCGGACGCCGGCCCGTCTCTCGCGCGCATCGCCGCCATTCTGCGCAATGTGACCGGCAACGACTTCAACGGCTACAAACACGCCACCTTCCTGCGACGCGTCCAGCGCCGGATGCAGGTGGTCCACGCCAGCGACCTGGATTCCTACATCGACCTGCTGCGCCGCGACCCGCAGGAGGTCCAGCATCTGTTCCAGGACCTGCTGATCAGCGTCACGCACTTCTTCCGCGATCCCGGCGAATTCGAAATCCTTGAACAGGAAGTCATCCCGAAAATCTTCGAGAGCAAGGGCCGCGACGACCGGATTCGCGTGTGGGTGCTTGGCTGCGCTACCGGAGAGGAGGCCTACTCGCTCGCCATCCTTCTCCGCGAGCAGATGTCGAAGATCGACACGCCGCCCCACGTCCAGATCTTCGCGACCGACATCGACGCGCGCGCCCTCGCGATCGCGCGTAGCGGGCGTTATCCCGAGCAGATCGCGCGCCACGTCTCTCCCGAGCGCCTCGCCCGCTGGTTCGTGAAGGAAGGCGTGACCTATGTGGTGTCCAAGGAACTGCGGGAGATGTGCATCTTCTCGCCGCATAACATCGTCAAGGACGCACCGTTCTCACGCATAGACTTGCTGTCCTGCCGGAATCTTCTGATCTATTTGAATGGCTCGCTACAAGATCGGGTGATCCCGATCTTCCACTTCTCGCTCAATCCTGGTGGCTACCTCTTCCTGGGCCCGGCCGAGAACGTCACGCGCCAGCAGAAGCTCTTCGCCCAGGTCGACCGCAAGAGCCGGCTCTTCCGTCGCCTCGACACCCCCACGCGTGTCCTGCCGGACTTCCCGCTCACGCCGCGTGCGACGCACCAGGAGGGAGAGGGGCCGGGGCCCGTCCCCCGTTCGCCTCGGCCGCTCTCCAGCGGTCTCAGCCGCCGGGTCGATCACGTGGCCGAGCGCTACGCGCCGGCCTTCGTCGTTGTCGACAGCAGTTACGACGTGCTGCACTTCTCCGGTCGCACGGGTCGGTTCCTCGAACCTGCGGCGGGGGCCGCGAGCCTGAACCTGCTCAACCTCGTCCACCGCGACCTGCGGATGGACCTCCGATCGGCGATGCACAAGTCGATCAGCCAGCACGCCCGGGCCAGCGTGCGGCATGTGCGCATGGGCGGCGGTGCGGAGGCGCGCGCGGTGAGCATCGTCGTCGAGCCCGTCTCCCGGCCCGACGAATCGGTGGCCCTGATGGTCATCTTCCAGGACGCCGGTCCGCTTCCCGAGGGGATCAACGCCGGCGAATCTTCGCGGACCGACGACCAGGTGCAGCGCCTGGAGGGGGAGCTGCGCACCGCCAAGGAGCGGCTGCAGGCGACGATCGAAGAGCTGGAGAGCACCAACGAGGAGCTGAAGTCCTCGAACGAGGAATACCAGTCGATCAACGAGGAGCTTCAGTCCGCCAACGAGGAGCTCGAGACCTCGAAGGAGGAGCTGCAGGCGGTCAACGAGGAGCTGCATACGGTCAACGGCGAGCTCGCACACCGGGTGGCCGAACTGGCGAGCTCGAACTCGGACCTCAAGAACCTTCTCGAAAGCACGCGCATCCCGACGATCTTCCTCGACAACGACCTGCGCCTGCGGACCTTCACGCCGGTCACCACCGAAATCTTCCACATCATCGACAGCGACGTCGGCCGGCCGATCGCGCATATCACCACCCGCCTCGCCTATCCGCAGCTTCAGGACGACGCGCGCCAGGTGCTGTCCACCCTCGGCCGCGTCGAGCGGCAGGTCGACATCGAGGAGGACGACCGCAAGTTCCTCGTTCGCGTGCTCCCCTACCGGAGCGTCGACAACTTCATTGGCGGCGTGGTCCTGACCTTCCTCGAGATTACCGGCACGGCGCGCGCGGAAGCGGCGCTGCAGACCAGCGAGCGGCGCTTTGGCGAGGCCCAGCAGCTGGCCGGCGTCGGCGTCTGGGAGTGGAACCCCGAGAGCGACGAGACCTGGTGGTCGCCGACCGTCTACGACCTGTGGGGCCTGCCAAGGTCCGAGAAGCCGCCGGCTCACGCCGATCGCCCGGTGCACGAGGAGGACCGCGAGCAGTACCTCAAGGCGGTCGAGGAGGCCCGTGCAGGCGGGGTTTTCGACGCCGAGTGGCGCGTCGTCCTGCCGGACGGCTCGTTCCGCTGGCTGGCCGAGACGGGACGCGAGGATTCCTCCCGCGGCCGGAGGATGCTGGGGATCACCCAGGACATCACCCACCGCAAGGTGACAGAGACCCGCCTGACCATGCTTCTGGGCGAGCTGCAGCACCGGGTGCGGAATATCCTGGGCGTGGTGCGATCGATCGTGAACCGGACGGTGCGGAGCTCCACCAGCCTCAGCGACCTCGCCGAGCGGCTGGACGGACGCCTGCACACCCTCGCGCGGACCCAGGCGGTGTTCACCCGCACCGGCGTGACGTCGATGGAGATCGGCGATCTCGTGCGCGACGAGCTCTCGGCGGTCGGCGCTCCGGACGACCAGCTGACCATCGATGGGCCCAGCGTGCGCGTGCGGCGCGAGGTGGCGCAGAGCTTCGCTCTCGCCGTTCACGAGCTCACCACCAACGCGGTCAAGTACGGCGCCTTCGCCGAGTCCGGCGGTCAGCTATCGGTCACTTGGCGCTTGCTGGAGGACGGTCACGATCCGCGCCTGCAGCTGGAATGGAGGGAGAGCGGCGTTCGCGCCCTCGACATCCGGCCCGCCCGCGCCGGCTTCGGTCGCGAACTGATCGAGCGCAGCCTGCCTTACGAACTGGGCGCCGAAACCCGCCTCGAGTTCGCCCCCGGCGGCGTCGTGGCCGTGATCGAACTGCCGCTCAACGAGAACATCGCCGAGGTCGAAGGCGACGGGGGGGGGGGATGGGGGATAGCCCCTCTTCCTCACTAGCGCGCCCGTCCCCTCGCCAACCCCAGGCGTAGCGACCGCAGCGGAGTGGGGACATCAGTTCCCGCCAGCGGCGCAACACTTAGTCAAACGACCTCGGATCGCCCTTCTCCCCTTGCGGGAGAAGGAAAAACAACAACTTAATAGGTCACCTGCCAACGCCTTACGCCCGGACGGAGCGGAGGAGCCGGCCGAGTTGGCGGGCGGCTTCGCCGGGGGTGACCGGCTTCTCGATGCGCTGGATGTCCTTGTATGCCTCGGGCGTGCGGCCGGAATCGTAGCCGGTCGCGAAGAGAAAGGGGACGCTTCGGGCGCGCAGGGCCTCGGCGACGGGAAAGACCATCTCGCCGCCCAGATTGATGTCGAGGACGGCGCCGTCTATCCGCGCCTCCGCCTCGACCAGCCGCATCGCCTTATGAATCGTAGGAACCGGGCCGACCACGATTGCTCCGGCCTCGATGAGCTCGCGACGGATATCCTCGGCGAGGGCGTATTCGTCCTCGACCACCAGGATCCGACAGTCGACCAGCCCGGAGTCGACCCTCACCTCAGCTTCCCCTCGGCATGTGTTGCGACACCGGCAGGGTGATGACGCAGTGTACGCCGTCGCGGCCCAGTTTGTAACTCGTCTCAGCGTCCAGCTGATAGGGCAACGCCCGCTCGATCAGTTCGCGGCCGGCGCCGCCGCGCGTGTCGGCGTCCGGCGGCATGGCCACGCCGCTTTCGATCCACTCCACGCGCAGGCGCTGGCGGCCGTCGACCAGCCCCGGCTCCAGCCGCCAGCGGACCGTCAGCCGACCTTCCGGTTGCGCCAGGGCGCCGTACTTCATCGCATTCGTCGCCAGTTCATGGATCGCCATGGCGAGGATCTGGACGGTGCTGGAACGCAGCAGCACGCCCGGCGGTCCATCGAGGGTGACCTGCCCCCCTTGGGCGCGAAGCTCGTCTCGCACGAGCTCGTCGAAGGGGACGCGATCGCTTTCCTTGAGACGTGACAGCAGGCTCTGCACCCTCGCCAGAGCGTCCATCCGGTCGGCGAACTTCTGGTTGAAATCCGGCAGGCTGCGGCTGGTGCGCGCCGTGCGCTGGGCGATCGAGCGCACGACAGCCATCAGGTTGCGGGTCCTGTGCTGCAGTTCGCCGATCATGACCGTCATCCTGTGGGCGGTCTCCTTCTCCGCGGTGACGTCCTCGCCGATGCCGCCGATCCGCGTTACCCGCCCGCGCTCGTCGACGAGCGGGAACATCGTGTCCCTCAGCCAACGGACCTGCCCGTCGCTGGCCCGCCGGACGCGGTATTCGAGGCTCACATGCTCCCCAAGAGCCACGCTCTGAAGCTCCGAGAGGGCGAGGTCGCGGTCCTCCGGCAAAATGAGCTCGAGCCAGCCCGTCAGGCCGTTTCCGGCGATGGCGTGTTCCAGCTCCAGTCCATAGACGGTGTCGAAGGCCGCGCTGAGGTATTCCCATTGCAGGCTCTGCGCGTCGCGGATCCACAGCACGTCCAGTGAGGCGTCCCCGAAGCGACGGAACCTCGCTTCGCTGTCGCGCAGGGCGGCTTCCGCCTGTTTGCGCTCGCTGATGTCCAGCGCGTACTCGACGATGGCGCCGTCGCCGAGGTCATGGCCGCTGAACAGCATCCACCGGCGGCGGCCATCGCGCGTGAGGTACTCCTTTTCGTAAGGACCGGCGCGGCCCTCTCTCGCCAGCCGTTCGCGCTCGACTTCCGACTGCGCCATCCACTCCGGCGGCGTCAGGTCCCTCCAGCCCAGGCGACCGCTGGCCACGTCCTCCCGGGTCCAGCCGGTCATCCGAAGGAACGCGTCGTTGGCGTCGAGAAGCCGACCGTCCAGCGAGAAGAAGAGGATTCCGATGGCGTCTGTCTCGATCACTCGCCGCAGCCGCGTCTGGCTCGCGCGCAGGGCCTCCTCCCGACGGTAGCGAACAATCGCCTCGCTGGCCTGGCGCGCATAGAGGTCGGTCAGACGGTGATCGGTGTCGCTGAAGGCGCGGTGCTGGCGGAAATAGGTGGAGACCATGCCAAGCCGCTCTCCCCCGACGCCGTGCAGCGGCGTCGACTGCGCGGCGCTGAAGCCATACCCGCGAGCGGCCTCCAAGAACCTGGCGAAGGCGGGGTCCGTCGCGACGTCCTCGATCACCACACGCTCGCCTTTGGCGAGAGCCTGCCCGCAGGAAGTCCCGTGGTCGACGCCGATCTCGGCGAAATCGGATTCGAAGGCCGCGTCGAAGCCACGCTGAGCGACCAGTCTCAGCGTTCCACGCTGCCGATCGAAGATCTGGATGTTGCCAAAGTCGGCCCGGTGCAGGGCGACGATTGCATCCAGCACCTGAACCAGGAGGTCGTGCAAGTCGGCTGTCCGGTCGAGCCGCAGGGTCAGCTCGTGAAGCCGCCGCATAGCGTCCAGCTCCGACGCCAGCTGCGCCCGGGACTCTTCCGGCTCCCATCCGCCGAGCGTCGTACGCGACATCTCCGACCCGTCCTGCAACCCGGCGCCTCCCACGCCGCGCGGGCCGCCGCGATTTAGCCCGGCGACCGCCGGGTTGAACGCAAATCCACCCCTGTTCGACGCGTCCCGTCGCCCGATCGATCCCTGCTTTGGCGCCAGGCGGAGTCGATCGGTTCAACCACCGGGGCAGCGACACGAAGATCCGTTGTTCAGCTTGGCATCGTGTTCAGGAGGGCGAGGAGTCGGGCGACGAAGCCCTCGTTCTGGGTCAGCTCGCGAAGGTGCGTGGGGGCGAGGCGTCTGAGGGCCTCTTCACCCTGATCGGTCAGGAGCACAGCGACGCGGCGGGCGTCGCCCGGCGTGGCGGCCCGGCGGACCAGTCCGGCGGCCTGCATCCGGTTGACCAGTTCGGCCGCGGAATGCTGGCGCACCAGGAGCTGGTCGGCCAGCTCTCCGATGGAGATCGGGCGGTCTCCCGCGTGGCCCTTGATTGCAAGCAGCGCCTGGTATTGCTGAGGCGCATAGCCGGCCGCCTCGGCCTCGCGACTGCTGAAGGCGAGGAAGCGACGGAGCTGGTGGCGGAAAGCGGCGAGCGCCCGGTACTGCTCGAGGGTTACGGGCGGCGCCTGCGGTGAATCCATTCAAGTCCTCGAGTTTCGGGGCTGGTGAGCCTGGTCGTCGGGCGTTACGCGCCGATGTCGAAGATGCCCAACCTTCGCCGCCGCGGGAAGCTCATCGCCAGCCGAGCTCACGCGCCGCGGCCTCGCTCGGGCCGTCCAGGGCCGGGGCGGACGTCATCGACTGGGCGGCAGAGAGCACCGAGGCGGGAATCTCATCGCCCGCGACCTTGTAGGCGCCGGCGCGCCCGCTCCCGGCCGTGGCGGCGGCAAGCGGCACCGTCCAGTGCGCGCCCGTACGACACGCGACACCGGCGAGTCGCGCGGGGTGATCGAGGAAGGTCCGGCAATAGCGGCCATCGTCGGCGCGGATGGTGAAGCCGATCCGGATCGCCTGATTTGGGGACTGCTCCGCCGCCAGCTGGTTATTCAACGCCCGGGCGAGGCCGTCCTGCGCCACCAGCGCTCCGCCCTGGGTCGCGACGGCGGGAGCGGAACGCAGGGCAGCGCCGCCGAAGCCGATCACCAGACCCGCTGCGAGGCAAGCCGCCGCCAGGAGCCCTGCGGAGCCGGGAGCGGGCCGCGCCGTGGCCTGGCGCCGCTGACGCCGGACGGCGGCGAGGTCCACCACCTCTGGCGCCTCATACGACTTCGCGCCGGCCACCACGCTGAGCAGGCGGCCGGGGACCGGCTCGACCAGCG
>JAFANN010000273.1 GCA_019232665.1 Caulobacteraceae bacterium
GGGACCATGCCGAAGTTCGACAGGACTGAGTAGCGGCCGCCGATGGTCGGCTCGCCATGGAACACGCGCCAGAAGTTCTGGGCTCGAGCCGTCTGCTCGAGCTTGGAGCCGGGATCGGTAACGGCGATGAAGTGATCTCCGGCCTTGCCTTGCCCGACCGCCTTTTCGACGAGCTCGAAGAAGAAGCTGTGCAGGACGTCGGGCTCAAGGGTCGAGCCGGACTTGCTGGAGACGATGAAAAGAGTCCGGGCGGGATCGACTATGCCAGCCACCCGCCTCACCTGCGCCGGATCTGTCGAGTCCAGGACGATCAGCTCGGGGTGACCCGGCGCCGAGCCAAAGGTCTCGGCCAGCACTTCCGGCCCCAGACTCGATCCGCCCATCCCCAGAAGAACGGCACGGGAGAAGCCGCGCTTCTTCACGTCCTGGCCCAGACCTTCGAGCAGAGGCAACTCGACGACACCCCCGTGCGCGGCGTCGAGCCATCCCAGCCACTTGTCGGCGTCGCCACCGGGCCAAAGGCTCGGATCCTTGCGCCACATGCGTCGCGTCCAGCCTTCGCGGGCGGCCTTGTCCAAGGCGGCGTTCATGTCGCCCTCGAGCGCGGCCGGCTTCAGCCACTGCGCATTGAGGCGCGGCCCCAGGATCTTCTGACGCTTGCCCGCCACGGCGCCGAGGAGCTTGTCGAAGGCCTCGGAGAACTTGTCGACGCCGTCCTTCACGAGGTGGTCGGTGACGCCGTCGAGGTCGAGCTCCAGCCGGCGGGTTTCAGCGAGAACGCGCCGGGCGTCGTCGACGCCGCTCGTGAGCGTGGGCTCGACCCGGCCATGGTCGCGGAATGCGTCCATTGTCGCGGGGGGCATGGTGTTTACGGTGTCGGGTCCGATCAGCGTGTCGACGTAGAGGACGTCCGGATAGGCGGGATCCTTGGTGCCGGTGGACGCCCAGAGCAGGCGCTGGGGCCAAGCCCCTGCCTCAGCCAACGCCTTCCAGCGCGGCTGGGCGATCAGCTCGAGGTACCTCTGATACGCCATCTTGGCGTTGGCGATGGCGACCTTGCCGCGCAAGGACTTGAGCGCAGCCGCGTCGTCACCGGTCGCAGACTTCAGCCGCTCATCGATCTTGGCGTCGATCGCCGTGTCGATGCGGCTGACGAAGAAGCTGGCGACGCTGTGGACCTTGGAGACGTCGCCGCCGGCGGCCTTAAGCGCCTCGAGTCCGGCGATGTAGGCTTCCGCCACGCTGAGGTAGGCGTCGATCCCAAACAGGAGGGTGATGTTGATGTTCACCCCTTCGGAGATCAGCTGCCGGATCGCCGGCACGCCCGGCTTGGTGCCAGGCACCTTGATCATGATGTTCGGGCGGTCGACCGCCCGCCACAGCCGCCGGGCCTCGGCGAGGGTGCCCTCGGTGTCCAGCCCGAGGTAAGGCGAGACCTCCAGGCTGACGAAGCCATCCCCGCCCTTCATCTGGTCCCACACTGGCCGGATGATGTCCGCGGCGCGCTGAATGTCGGCGATGGCCAGGCGTTCGTAGAGATCGACGACTTCGGCGTCGCCTTTGGCCATCAGCTTGCCGAGGACGTCGTCATAGGCGTCGCCTTCGCCGATCGCCTTTTCGAAGATCGCCGGATTCGAGGTGAGTCCCCGCAGGCCGTCCTCACGAATTCGGCGCTCGAGCTCGCCGTTCTCGAGGATGTTCCGGTGCAGGTAATCGAGCCACGGCGCCTGACCGGCCTCGCCCAGGGCCTTGAGAGGATTGGTCATTGCTCAGCGCCTCCGCGTGTGCTGGCGGTCGGCCTGTTGTCGACGCGCGAAGGACTGTCGCCCGATACGCCCTCGATCTGCCGGCGAGCCGCCTCGTAAACGTGATCGGCCGTGAAGCCGAACCTCTTCATCACAGGCCCGATAGGCGCGGATGCTCCGAAGCTGTGCATCGCGATGATTTCCCCTACGTGACCCGTGTAGCGATCCCACCCCAAGGACGCGGCGGCCTCGACAGCCACCCTTGCGGTGACGCTTGGGGGAAGGACGGCGTCCCGATACCCCTTGTCCTGCTCTTCGAACAGATCCCAGGACGGCATCGAGACGACACGCGCTTTCACGCCCTCTTTCGTCAGTCGTTCAAAGGCTTCGACAGCGAGCGTCACTTCCGAGCCCGTCGCCATCAGGATCACCTGGGGCGTCTCGCCCGGGTCGCCGGCGAGCACATAGGCGCCCCGCGCCACGCCCGAGGCGGGCGCGTAGCGGTTGCGATCGAGAGTCGGCAGCGCCTGCCGGGTCAGTACAAGGATGGCGGGCTTTTCCGTCTGCGAGAGGATCGCGCGCCACGACTCCGCCGTCTCGTTGGCGTCGGCGGGACGGAACAGATGCATGCCCGGAATGGCTCGCAGGCCGGCGAGTTGTTCGATCGGCTGGTGCGTCGGGCCGTCCTGGCCCAGGCCGATAGAGTCGTGAGTGAAGACGAACACCGTCGGCACTTCCATCAGGGCGGCGAGTCGTATGGGCGGCCGCATGTAGTCGCTGAAGATCAGGAAGGTCGCGGTGTACGGCCGCATCTTGGAAACGGCCATGCCGTTGGCGATCGCGCCCATGCCGTGCTCGCGAATGCCGAAATGCATGTTGCGCCCGCCATAGGAGCGAAATTCCAGATCACCGGCGCCCTCAAAGGTGAGGTTCGTCTTCGTGGAGGGGGCGAGATCCGCCGCGCCACCCATCAGCCAGGGGTATTTCGGCGCAATGGCGTTGAGCACCTTGCCGGAAGCCTCGCGCGTCGCGATCCCTTTGGCGTCTGCGGGGAACGAGGGGATGTCGGCGTCCCACTTCTCAGGGAGCTTCCCCGCCCACATCGTCTTGAGGTCCTGAGCTTCCGAGGCGTGGTCGCCGGCATAAGCCTCGAAGCCCTTCTGCCAGTTTGAGCGAAGCTTTCCGCCCCGCTCGCGCATCGCGCCGGCGAGAAGGTCCGAGACCCCCTCGGGCACGAGGAACTGGGCGTCCTGCGGCCATCCATAGGCGGCCTTGGTCAGCTTGACTTCCTCTTCGCCCAGGGCGTCGCTGTGGATTTTCGATGTTCCCTGCTTGTTCGGCGAGCCGTAGCCGATGACGCTCTTGACGACGATCAGCGTCGGCCGGTCTGTTGTCGCCTTGAAGGTGTCGAGCGCGCGCGCGACAGCCTCGCAATCGTTGGCGTCGTCCACGCGCAGGGTCGACCAACCGTAGCCGCGGAAGCGTTCCGCTACATCCTCGTCGAACGCGAGCTCGGTATGGCCCTCGATGGTGACCGTGTTGTCGTCATAGATCCAGCAGAGGTTGGGTAGTCGCAGGTGCCCGGCGATCGAGGCGGCCTCGCTCGCCACGCCTTCCATGATGTCGCCGTCGCTGCACAAGGCGTAGACGTCGTAGTCGAACAGAGTGTGACCAGGGCGGTTGTAGCGGGCGGCGAGCCATCGGCCGGCGATGGCCATGCCGACGCTGTTGCCGGCGCCCTGGCCAAGCGGACCGGTGGTGGTCTCGATCCCGCTGGTCAGGCCGTACTCGGGGTGTCCGGCGCACACGCTGTCGAGCTGCCGAAAAGATTTGATGTCATCCAAACTGACGGCGGGCTTTCCGAGCGGCCGCCCCTCCCTGTCCATTCTTTGCACCTGCGCCAGATGCAGCAGGGCGTAGAGGAGCATCGATCCGTGGCCCGCGGAGAGGACGAACCGGTCCCGGTTCGGCCAAAGCGGATCGGCCGGATCGGAGCGAAGGAACCGTTTCCACAGCGTGAAGGCGACGGGGGCCATAGCCATGGGCGAGCCAGCATGGCCGGAGTCGGCCTTCTCCACCGCATCGATGGCAAGGGTGCGGATGGTGTCGATCGCCAGGAGATCCAGGTCCGCCTTGGAATCGGCGTGCGACGAAGCGGACTGGCGCGAGGCCACGTCCGAAGGGGGTGTTGTCATGATAGGTCCTTCCCGCGCTAGCGCGTCAGGCGCACAGCCGAGAACCTACCCCCGACACCGCCCGCCCACAAAGCCGACTCGAGTGCAAACGGAGGCGGACAGAGGGCAGTTCCGCTCTCATGCTGCTCGTAAAGTGCAACCGCGATCATTTCTTCGATTTCACTTGGAACCGATGCGCCGGACACCCATTTTCATCGCGTCTCCCGGCCTGCTGTTTCGCCCCCCCCGACTGAAGGCGGGAGACATGGCCCGGCAAGAGCGCATCGCTCTGCCGGGCCGCTTCATTTCTGGAACCCATTCCGGCGAGGTTGACAGCGGCGGCGCGATCCCGCTCCTGCCCCGCTGAACCATGGACTACAGTACGAGCCTCGATCTGGACGACGCTCCCCGCGAGGGCGTGATGCGTTTTGGCCCCAGCGCGCCGCTACGGCTCGATTCTGGGGGGGTCATCGAGAACCTGGAGATCGCCTACACGACCTGCGGCCGCCTGGATGCGGCGCGGTCGAACGCGGTGCTGATCTGCCATGCCCTGACATCGGACCAGTATGTCGTCTCCAGCCCCCCCAACGGGCGGCGGCCGTGGTGGAGCACGATGGTCGGGGCCAACCGGCCCATCGATCCGGCCCGCCATTTCATCGTCTGCGCCAACGTCGTCGGCGGCTGTATGGGTTCGACCGGTCCCTCCTCGATCGATCCGGCGACGGGCCAGCCGTTCGGCCTCTCGTTCCCGTTCATCACCATCGGCGACATGGTTCGCGCCCAGGCGATGCTCGTCGAGGCGCTGGGGATCGAGACCCTCTTCGCCGTCGTCGGCGGATCGATGGGAGGAATGCAGGTCCTGCAATGGGCCGCTGATTACCCCGAACGGCTGTTCTCGGCGGTTTGCATCGCCTCGGCCGCCCGACATTCCGCGCAGAACATCGCCTTCCACGAGGTTGGGCGGCAGGCGATCATGGCCGATCCCAACTGGCTGAACGGCGACTATGCGGCCCAGGGCGTGCGCCCCGAGAAAGGGCTCGCCGTCGCGAGGATGGCGGCGCACATCACCTACCTGTCCGAAGCCGCCCTGCATCGGAAGTTCGGCCGCGAACTCCAGCGCGACGGCCTCTCGTGGGGCTTCGACGCCGACTTCCAAGTGGAGAGCTACCTGCGGCACCAGGGGGCGACCTTCGTCGACCGCTTCGACGCCAACTCCTACCTCTATATCACTCGCGCCATGGACTATTTCGACCTCGGGGCGGGGCGCGAGGGCGGCCTGGCGCAGGCTTTCGGCGGCGCACGCGACGTGAGGTTCTGCGTCTTCTCCTTCACCTCCGACTGGCTCTACCCGACGGCCGAGAGCCGCGCGATCGTCCGCGCCCTCAACGCGGCGGGGGCCCGCACCAGCTTCCTCGAAATCGAGAGCGACAAGGGCCACGACGCCTTCCTGCTGGAAGAGCCGGTTCTCAGAGCCGCCATCGACGGATTCCTGCATTCGGCGGCGCTGGAGCGCCAGGGTTCGTGAAGAGACCGCCTATCCGGCAGGACTTCCGCGCCATCCAGCAGCTGGTGCGGCCCCAGGCGCGTATCCTCGACGTCGGCTGCGGCGAAGGCGATCTGCTGGAGCTCCTGTCGCGGGAGAGCCGGGCCGACGGGCGTGGTCTCGAGATCAGTCCTGGGGGTGTCTCCGCCTGCCTGGCGCGCGGGCTTTCAGTGATGCAGGGAGACGCCGACCGCGACCTGGAAGACTTCCCCTCCGGCGCGTTCGACTATGTGGTGCTGTCCCAGACCCTGCAAGCGGTGATCAATCCGCGTCACGTCCTGGGAGAATTGCTGCGGATCGGCGATCGCGCCATCGTCTCGCTGCCGAACTTCGGCCACTGGCGAGTGCGCCTGGACCTGCTGCTGCACGGCAGGATGCCCGTGACCGGGTCCCTGCCCGAGCCCTGGTGGTCGACCCCGAACATCCACCTCTGCACGATCCGCGATTTCGTCGAGCTGACGCGCGACATGGGCCTGCAGGTTGAGGCGTGTTTCGCCTTCGCCAACGGACGCCCCGCCAGGGCGATCGACCCGTCGCGCGCGATCGAGAACCTCAGGGCGGAGTCAGCGCTGTTCCTGCTCGCGCGGAGCTAGCCGGCGCATCCCGGCGGGCGCTCGTCCGACCGGCGCAGGCGTCGGCGCGAATCCCGGCCGCACGCGAACCGGGACCCTGACCAGGCGGCCGCGGGGTCGAAGGGCGAAGGTCTGCTTGGCGGCCTCCATCAGGATCACCCCGGCGAAGCTCGACCAGAGGACGGGACCGGCCTGCTCGAAGCCGTCGGCCCAGCGCGCCGCCCAGGTCAGCGGCGGGGCGTAGAGGGCGCGCGTCCACCCCAGGGGCTCGAGCTCGGCCTCGCGGACGAGGCGCTCCAGCTGACGGCGGCTGAACGGGCGCCCGTGGCCGAAGGGACTGTGCTCGGCGTTGGCCCACAGGCCCCGCCTCGAGGTCACGGCGAGGATCATCCGCCCCGCCGGCGAGAGCACGCGCGAGGCCTCCACCAGCAACCGCAGGGGATTGTCGCTCTCCTCCAGCGCGTGGGCGATCAGGATCCGGTCGAAGAAGGCGTTCGGAAACGGCAGCGCCGTCTCGTCGATGAGGCACGCGCGGTTCGGTTCCAGCGAAGGCCAGGACTCCACGCCCTGGGCGCCTGGCATGGCCGCCACGGTGCGGCGGGCGAAGCGGTCTAGTCCATCGACGAAAGGGGTTGCGTAGCCCAGCGCCAGCAGGTCCAGGCCAGCCGCGTCCTGCCACGCCTCTAGGATCTTGCGTGACACCATGCGGCGCGCGACCTGGCCAAGGGGCGAGGCGTAGAATTCCCGCAGATCGAGAACACTTTGGCGCATTCGGCTTTTGCCCTCGCGGCGGTGAGCCCCGTCAGCCCGCCGAGCCTACCCGAGGCGATCGCAGGATGATACCTGCCAGCGAACCCCGGAGAGATGTTCATGAGCCTGATCGTTCGCCAGTTCCCCTGCCTCTCCGACAACTACGGCTATCTCATCTGCGACGAGCAGAGCGGCCGCACCGCCTGTATCGACACGCCCGACGCCGGGGCGATCATGGCCGCGCTCGACGCGGCCGGCTGGAAGCTGGACCTCATCCTCAACACTCACTGGCACGCCGACCACGCCGGCGGGAATGCCGAGTTGCAGAAGGCCACCGGCGCGACGATCGTCGGGCCGGCCGAAGTCCGCCGGATCGCCCCGCTCGACCGTGTGGTCGAAGACGGCGACGTCGTCGAACTGGGCGAGACGCGCCTGCAGGTGATCGCCTGCGGCGGCCATACCCTCGGCCACATCGCCTACTTCGACGCCGCCGACCGGATCGCCTTCGTCGGCGACACCCTTTTCGCGCTCGGGTGCGGACGTCTCTTCGAGGGTAAGCCGGCGCAGATGTGGGCGAGCCTGCAGCGGCTTGCCGCGCTTCCGGAGGAAACCGCGGTCTACTGCGCCCACGAATACACGGCCTCGAACGCGCGGTTCGCGCTCAGCGTGGACTCCGAGCCCGCCCTGGTCCGGCGAAGCGAGGAGGTGTTCGCCGCACGCGCCCGGGGAGAGCCGACTGTGCCCACGACGATCGGCCTCGAGCGCGCCACCAACCCATTCCTGCGCGCGCCCCTGCTCGCTCCCGATGCAAGTTCGCCGGCCGAAGCCTTCGCCCGCATCCGCGCGGCGAAAGACTCTTTCAGGGGCTGAGCCCGACGTAGACGGTGGCGGTGTGGGCGCCGAGCGCCTGCTGAATCCGCAGCGACGATGGGCGCCCTGCGAGGCCTTGCCCGGGCGTGACGCTGATCAACAGAACCCCTTCGCGCACCCAGGCGGCAGGCTCCTTGCCCGCGTGAATGTAGACGTGCGTGATCCGGCCCATCAGGGCTCGGCCGCCGGCGCGAGCGGCGAGACCGGCCATCGCCTCGCTCGCCACCAGGGAGGCGTCGGCGAGCAGGCCATCGTTCCCCGGATTCGCGTTCGGCGCCTCATAGATGACGAGGTGCTGCGCGGCGCGGCTGGAACGGGCGGAAGCTTCGAGCAGGGCGTGCGCCAGCCCAGCGACACCCACTGAGCGAAGGCGGATCGGTTGTGCGGCGCCGGACATCGAGGCCGCCGAGCCCTCGGGTCGCCGCGGCGTGTAGAGGGTCACGCCGCCGAACTTGGTGATCCGAAGCAGGGGCTGCCTCAGATCGTTCCAGTAGATCAGATCTCCGCGGGGACCTCGAGAGACGGTGAGGGACCAGACTTCCGGGTTGTCGTCGAACCTGACCAGCGGATGGTCGGTCGAGCGGTCGAGGACGAAGCCGCCTCCGGAATCGATCTCGTAACGCGCCGCCCGGGGGGCTTTGCCATGGCCGCCAAGATGGGCGGCGAACGCGTCTCGGAGCCAGTCGGGCGCAGCGGCATCGGAATGGCTTGGGAGCCCCAGGGCCCCAGCGAGGCCCAGCGCCGCGGCCAGGCCAAGTCCTCGCCTCTGGAGCCCGGATACCGACGCCATGTCACTTGGAGTGCCAAGGGATAGCGGCTGATTTTGGACCCCCTCGCGGCGGTCTCCGGCGTTCAGCCGGTAATGTATTGACCGCCGTTTACCGTCAGCGTGGAGCCGGTGATGAACCCGGCCTCGTCGGCGGCAAGGAAGGCGACGCAACGCGCGATCTCGTCAGCGACGCCGAGCCGGCCGACGGGGATGCCGGCGACGATCTGGTCCAGCACCTCCTTCGGCACCGACGCGACCATTTCAGTGTCGATGTAGCCGGGGGCGATGACGTTGACGGTGATCCCCTTCTTCGCGTTCTCCTGCGCGAGCGCCTTGGTGAAGCCGATCATTCCGGCCTTGGCCGCGGAATAGTTGGTCTGGCCGATCTGCCCCTTCTGCCCGTTGATCGAGCTGATGTTGATGATGCGGCCGAAGTTGCGGTCGCGCATGCCCGTGATGACGTTGCGGGTCATGTTGAAGATGGAGGCGAGGTTGACGTGGATCACCTCGTTCCACTGCGCCTCCGACATCCGATGAAGGACCGCATCGCGGGTGATGCCGGCGTTGTTGACCAGGATATCGATGGGGCCGAGCTCCTGCTCGACCTTGGCCACGGCCGCCTGGCAGTCGGCGAAGTGCGAGACATTGCCCTTGACGATGGTCACGCCGAGTTCGTCAGCGGCGGCCTTCGCCGCGTTCTCATTGCCGGCGTAGCCGGCCGCCACCTGATAGCCAGCCTCCTTCAGCCGAGCGCTGATCGCACGCCCTATTCCGCGGGTGCCGCCTGTCACGAAAGCCGTCCTGGGCATCAGCTTCCTTCCTCTTGTCGCGGCGGCGCCACGGAACGGAGCCGCTGAACCGAAGGTGTAGCCGATCAGGCTCTGGAGCAAACCCTGGTTTAGCGGACCCAGCATCGAATGCGCCCGGCGTCGCTCCCCTCTCACGCATGAGCGCGCCCAGCTTCACCGATTTTCCGCGGAGTAGACCACCTTGCCGTCGGCGTTCAGCGTCTGGATTTGCGGCTCTCCCGTAGCATCGACGCCGATGCGGATGCGGGGATGGCCCTGGACGTCGGAGATCACCAGCTGGGCGTTCCGATCCTTGTCGATGAGCGCAATGCGCGGGACGCCCTGGCTCGACTCGATCTGCCCGGGCTGGAACGGGCGGCGGTCGCTGATCCCGAACCCCGCCTGCCAGTGCGCTCCGTCCGCACTCTCCCTGCGGATGACGTAGACGCCGTCCGTGGGTTGATAAACGTAGTCGAACGTCATGTTGGCGATGTTCTCGTCGCGGAGCTTGGCCAACACGAGGCCGCCGGCTTCATCGCCATTCTCGTCGTAGAACACCACGCCGGCGGCGGCGTGGATGCTCCGCTGCGCCTGGGCTTTGCCGCGAGCGATCAGGCCCGGGAAATGATCGCTGTTGGCGATCACGAACCGGGTCTTCCCATTGGCATCGACCACATTGATGCGCTGCACCGTCAGCGTATCCAGGGTCGCGGATCTGGCCCCAGGCGCGGTCTTCGCCTCCGCCCGCCCGAGGAGCAGAAAGGATCTCAGCAGCAATCCCCAGACGCCGACGACGAGCAGGGCAAGCAGCACCAGGACCGCACGCTGCGGATAAGAGCGTGACTCCGGCATCACCGGCTCCCTCTTCGACCAGTCCGGCCAGGGACCTCCAGCCGGTGGCCGGGTCCTAGAAGGCGCCCAATTCCGGCGTCAGGCGGCCTCGATGCACATGGCCACGCCCATGCCGCCGCCCACGCACAGGGTGGCGAGACCCTTGCCCGCGCCCCGGCGCTTCATCTCGTGCAGAAGGGTCGTCAGGATGCGTGCGCCCGACGCGCCGATCGGATGGCCGATGGCGATCGCACCGCCGTTGACGTTGACCTTGTCCGGATCGAGACCGAGCTCGCGGACCACCGCAAGCGACTGGGCCGCGAAGGCTTCATTGGATTCGATCAGGTCGAGATCGCCGACCTTCCAGCCCGCCTTCTCGAGCGCCTTGCGGGTCGCGGGGATCGGGCCCGTGCCCATGATCTCGGGCTCGACGCCCGCATGCGCCCACGAGGCGATCCGGGCGAGCGGCTTGAGGCCGCGCCGGGCCGCTTCGTCGGCGGTCATCAACACCAGCGCCGCAGCGCCGTCGTTGATGCCGGAGGCGTTGGCCGCGGTGACCGTTCCATCCTTGGTGAAGGCGGGGCGCAGGCCCGAGACGCTCTCGTAGGTGACGCCGTGACGGATATACTCGTCCTGATCGACGACGGTGTCGCCTTTGCGCCCCTTGATGGTGACGGGAAGGATCTCGTCGGAGAAACGGCCCGCCTTCTGCGCCGCCTCGGCCCTGTTCTGGGAGGCGACGGCGAACCTGTCCTGGTCTTCGCGGGTGATCTGCCAGCGGGCGGCGATGTTCTCTGCCGTCTGGCCCATGTGATAGCCGTGGAAGGCGTCCCAGAGGCCGTCCTTGATCATGGTGTCGACCATGCCGAGGTCGCCCATCTTGTGCCCGGCGCGAAGGTTGGCCGCGTGGGGCGCCTGGCTCATGCTCTCCTGGCCGCCGGCGATGACGATGGCGGCGTCGCCCGCGGCGATCTGTTGGGCGCCCAGCGCCACGGCCCGCAGTCCGGAGCCGCAAAGCTGATTGACGCTCCAGGCAGGGCTTTCCACGGGGACCCCAGCGTTCACCGACGCCTGCCGCGCAGGACCCTGGCCGGCGTTCGCCTGCAGCACCTGCCCCAGGATGACCTCGTTGACCTGTCCCGCCTCGATCCCTGCGCGATCGATCGCGGCCTTGATCGCCTGGCGCCCAAGCTCGTGGGCCGCAACTGCAGCGAAGGCTCCATTGAACGAGCCGACCGGCGTGCGGACTGCGGAAACGATGACGACGTCGCTCATGGGGCAGGCCTCCTGGTCACTCTGCGGCGGCTATATCATGGAACAAGGGGAGGTTGTTGTAGGACCTCAACCGCTGGCGCACATTACCGCATTGCGCAATAACATGGCTTGGCGAAGGTGACGCCGAACGTCGAGGGTTCCTGATGCCGAACGAACACGAAACCGGCCCCGCAAGCGGTGGCGGGGAAAAAATCGTCATCCAAAAGTACGCGAACAGACGCCTCTACAACAAGGCGACCAGCAGTTACATCACGCTGGAAGACTTGGCCCGTATGGTCAAGGATGGGTTGGACTTTGAAGTCAGGGACGCGAAGAGCGGCGAAGACATCACCCGCAAGGTTCTGACGCAGATCATCTTTGAAGAAGAGGCGCGCGGACAAAATCTCCTTCCGATACAGTTCCTGCGTCAACTAATCGGTTTCTACGGAGATCGGATGCAGGCCTTCCTACCTAGCTTCCTGGAACTGTCTCTCGACAGCTTCATTCGGCAACAGGAACGGCTGAGGACTCAGATTTCGGCGGTCGCGCCCCCCGGCATGGGGGTGTTCGACGAGCAGATCCGACAGAACATGGCCCTGTTCGACCGGGCGATGAAGATGTTCACGCCCTTCGTCTATCGCCCTGACGAGGCGCCTGCTGCGCCGCAAAAGCCGGCCGCTCCCGCGCCGGACGCCGACGCCCTGGCCGAACTGCGCAAGCAGATGGCGGCCATGCAGGAGCAGATCGCGGAGCTGACCAAGAAGGTCTGACGGCTCAGAAGATCGAGTAGCCGCCGTCGATCACGAAGGTGTCGCCGGAGTGGTAGGCTGAGGCGTCCGACGCCAGGTACACCGCGATCCCGCCGAAATCCTCCGGCTCGCCCCAGCGGCGGGCCGGGACACGGGGGATGACCCGCTCGGCGAAGGCCGGGTTCGACTGGGCGCCGGCGGTCATGTCGGTGGCGATCCAGCCTGGCAGAACGGCGTTGGCCCGCACGCCATAGCGCGCGTGCTCGACAGCAATGGCGCGCATCATCGAGATCACCCCGCCTTTCGTCGCCGCGTAGGCCTCGTTGCGCGCCGCGCCTTCGATCGCGGCAAGCGAGGCCGTCACCACCACCGAGCCGCCGGGGGAGCCGGATCGCGCCCGCTCGGACATGTGCCTGCACGCCTCGCGGCAGGTGAAGAAGACGCCATCGAGATTGACCGCCAGCACCCGCCTCCAGGTCTCGACGGTCATCTCGGAGAAGGAGGGCGCGCCGCCACCGATCCCGGCGTTGGCGATCACGGTATCGACCCGCCCGAGCTTTTCGACCGCTTCGGCCATCGCCGCCACGACGGCGGACTCGTCGGCGACGTCGACCTGCTGGGCGAGCACCCGACGGCCCGCCTTCTTCAGTTCGCCTTCCGCAGTGCCGTTATGCCCGGCGTTGGAGCCCCAGATCGCGACGTCCGCGCCCGCCTGCGCGAGGGCCCGCGCCATGCCCAGACCGATCCCACGGTTGCCGCCGGTGACTAAGGCGACCTTTCCCGTCAGGTCGAACGGCGCGTAAGCCATGGGCAGATCCTCTCTGAAGCTTGGCGCGGCGGTCGCCGCGCTCAGGTTGTCGCGCGAAAAGGGCGGCTGCCGCCGCGTCCGTCAAGCCGCCGGCGTCAGAACAGGACCCGCGGGTTCATGATCCGCAAGGGATCGAGCGCCCGCCGGATCGCCTCCAGCGCCGCGACCTCGGTCGCATCCTTGTACCGCCTCGCCTCAGCGGTCTTCATCACACCCAGCCCATGCTCGGCGCTGATCGATCCGCCGAGGGACGCGACCAGGTCGTGCACTAGCCGCGCCCCTTCGTTGCGACGCTCGGCGTGGGCCGCGGCGTCGCCCCTTTCGGGCGCGAGGACGTCGAAATGGATGTTGCCGTCGCCGACGTGGCCGAAGGCGTCGATCCGCACGCCAGGGAAGGCGTCTGCGAGACGCAGGTCAGCCGTCTCGAGGAACTCGGGCACGCGGGACACCGGGACCGAGACGTCGTGCTTCCAGGCCGGGCCTTCCTGCTTCTGGGCCGCCGACTGGCCTTCGCGGAGGGCCCAGAAGGCGGCCGACTGCGCCTCGCTCTGGGCGACGGCGGCGTCGAGGATCAATTCCTTTTCGAAGGCGGTCTCGAGCAGAGACTCCATGTCGGCCTCCGCGCCTCCCGGACGACCTCCCGCCAGCTCGACCAACACATACCAGGGTGTCGGCGTCGACAGCGGATCGCGCGAACCGGGCAGATGGGCCAGGACCAACCGAAGGCCCAGGGCGCACATCAGCTCGAAAGCCTCGATCTCGCCGGTGCGCTCCTTGGCGAGGGTGAGGAGCTCGAGGGCGGCGGCGGGGCTGGCGACGCCGGCGATGGCGACCGCGCGCGAAGCGAAGGGTGCGAACAGCTCCAGAGTCGCGGCCGTGACGACGCCAAGCGTTCCCTCGCCCCCGATCAACAACTGCTTGAGGTCGTAGCCGGTGTTGTCCTTTCGCAGGCGCTTCAGGCCGTGCCAGATCCGCCCGTCCGGAAGGACGGCCTCCAGCCCCAGGACGAGGCTGCGCATCGGCCCATACCGGAGGACCGCGGTGCCGCCGGCGTTGGTGGAGACCAGACCGCCGACCGTCGCCGATCCTTCGGAGGCGAGGCTGAGAGGAAACCTGCGGCCCGCTGCGAGCGCCGCCTCGTGGGCCGCCGCCAAGGTCACGCCGGCCTCGACCACCATGGTGTCGTCGACCGGATCGACCTCGCGCACCCGGTTCAGACGGCCGGTGGAAAGCAGGATCTCTCCCTGCGGGATCTGACCGCCGACGAGCCCGGTGTTCCCTCCCTGCGGCGTGATCGCGACGCCGGATTGGGCGCACATGGCCACGACCTCGGCGACCTCCTTGGTGTCGCGAGGTACAACCATCAGGGGCGTGTGGCCGCTCCAGCGCTCGCGCCATTCCACCAGTTTCGGCGCAAGGAGTTCGGGATCCTGGGTCCAGCCTGCGGGTCCCAGCCGCGCTTTCAGGCGCTCGATAACGTCATCCATGGCTGCAGACTCCATGGGTGGCATGTAAACGCCGGGCGCCGCGCAGGTCACCCCACGTGACCGGCGGCCCGGCGCAGACGGTCGTTGATCGCCTCCCCCAGTCCTTCGTCGGGAATGGGCGCGACCGCGATCGCCGACGGCGCCGTAGCGTCGGCAGCGCGCAGGAGGGCGAAGAGCTTGGCGGCCGCTTCCCGCAGGTCCTTGGAGGCGCTGAGTTGGAACACGCCAGGCGCCTCCAGAGCGGGGCCGAAAGCGAGATAGGCCTCCCCCGCTCGGGGCTCGGTCGCCCTCAGGCGCACGGGCGCGTTCGGCGCGTAATGGCGCAGCAGACGTCCTGGCGAGCGATGCGCATGGGCGTCCGCCGCGGCCAGCGGTCCAAGGACCGCCTCGAGCGCCTCCCGCGTGACCGCGCCGGGGCGCAGCAGCCGCGGCGGCCCATCCAGCAGGGCCACGACCGTCGATTCCACCCCGACCGCGCAAGGTCCGCCGTCGATCCCGGCCGCTGCGAACTCGCCGGTCTCGTCGGTCGCGTCCTGGAACGTCGTGGGGCTTGGGCGGCCGGAACGATTGGCCGACGGTGCGACAACGGGGCCGCCGAACCTGCCCAGGATCTCCAAGGCGAGCGGATGGCCCGGCGAGCGCACCGCGACGGTGTCGAGGCCGGCGCGGGCGAGGTCGCAGACCAGGGCCGGGTCGCCAACCGGAAGGACGAGCGTCAGCGGTCCCGGCCAGAATGCCTGCGCCAGGCGCTCGGCGCGGGCGTCGAGCTGACCGACCGCGCGACCCATCTCGGCATCGGCGACATGGGCGATCAGGGGATTGAAGCGCGGCCGTCCCTTGGCCTCGAACACCGCCGCGACGGCGGAGGGATCGGCTGCGTTCGCGGCGAGGCCATAGACGGTTTCGGTGGGAAGGATGACCGGCCGGCCCTGCGCCAGAGCCGCGATGGCCGCATCGATGTCGGTGGGATCAATCGGGGGCACGCGGGGATAGGGGCTCCAGGACCGCGGCGACGCCTCGCCTCCGGCGGTTCGGCGGCTTACCGGGGCGCGGCGAAATGTTCTAGGTTGATCGGCGCCAGCCACACCAGTGCAGGAACGTGCATGAGCTACAAGCCCCCGGTTCGAGACCTGATATTCTCCCTCAAGGAGGCGGCGCAGTTCGGGCGCCTGGCCACGGCCTTCCCCAACGCCGACGAGGAGACGGTCTCCGCCGTACTGGACGCAGCCGGCGCGTTCACGTCGGAGGTGCTGGCGCCCCTCAACCGCTCTGGCGACGCCCAGGGCGCGCGGCTCGAGAACGGAGCCGTGCGCGCGCCCGATGGTTTCAAGGAAGCCTATGAGGCCTTCGCGCGCGGGGGCTGGAACGGACTCTCCGCCGACCAGACCCATGGCGGCCAGGGGCTGCCCCGAGCCCTCGACCTTGCGGTCTACGAGATGGTGCAAGGGGCCAACATGGCCTTCGGCCTTTGCCCGATGCTCACCGCGGCGGCGATCGAGGCCCTGACGATCCACGGGGACGACCGCCAGAAGGCGACCTACCTGCCGCGGCTGGTGACCGGCGAATGGACCGGCACGATGAACCTGACCGAGCCGCAGTCCGGCTCCGACCTCGCCGCCATTTCCACCCGCGCGGTCCCGGACGGCGCCGGGGGCTACGACCTGACCGGCCAGAAGATCTTCATCACCTGGGGCGACCACGACCTGACGGAGAACGTCGTCCACCTCGTCCTCGCTCGCCTGCCCGACGCCCCGCCGGGATCACGCGGACTGTCGCTCTTCCTGGCGTCGAAGCGGCTGGTGAACGACGACGGCTCGCTTGGCGCCGCCAACGGGGTGAAGGCGGCAAGCCTGGAACACAAGCTGGGCATCCACGGGTCTCCCACCTGCGTGATGGTCTACGAGAACGCCAAGGCCCAGCTGGTGGGCGCGCCCAACCAGGGCCTGGCGAACATGTTCGTGATGATGAACGCCGCGCGCCTCCAGGTCGGCGTTCAGGGCGTCGGCATCGCCGAGCGCGCCTATCAGCAGGCGCTGGATTTCGCCCTCGAACGCAAGCAGGGACGCTCGGCCTGGACCGGCGCGCTTCCCTCGCGGATCTTTGATCATCCCGACGTGCGCCGCACCCTGATGCTGATGAAGGCCAAGATCGAAGCCGCGCGGGGCCTGTGCCTCTCGACCGCTGTCGCCGCCGACCTCGCCCGCTTCTCGACCAATCCCGTCGACCGGGAAGAAGCGCACATGCGGGAGGATCTGCTGACCCCGATCGCCAAAGCCTGGTCCACGGACATGGCGGTCGAAATCGCCTCAATGGGGCTACAGGTGCACGGCGGGATGGGCTTCATCGAAGAGACCGGCGCCGCCCAGTACTATCGGGACGCGCGCATCCTGCCGATCTACGAGGGAACCAACGGCATCCAGGCGATCGACCTGATGGGTCGCAAGCTCGCCATTGGTAAGGGTAGGGCCGTGCGCGAACTGGTGGCGGAGATCTTCCCCACGGCCGCGGCCCTCAAGAGCGCCGACGACGCCTGGCTGCACGCCATCGGCGCGAGGCTGGAGGCCGGCCTGGCTGCGATCCAGTCCGCCAGCGGGTGGATGCTGGAAAGGCGCGGACACGCCCAACCCGACGCGTTGGCCGGCGCAACCCCGTATCTGCGGCTGATGGGTGATGTCGTCGGCGGCTGGATGCTCGGGAAAGGGGCCCTGGCGGCCTCGGCGCGACTGGCCGAAGGACAAGGCCCGCAGGACTACTACCGGACAAGGATCGGCCTGGCGCGGATCTATTCGGAGCAGGTCCTGGCCCAGGCGCCGGCTCTTGCGGCGGCGGTGACCCAGGGCGCGATCGATCTCTTCCGGGCCACGCCCGAGGCGCTCGGCGCGTGATGGTCCGGCAGGCGCGGAGCCGAGTGTCCCGGCCCGGCGCCTGCCGCACTTTATCTCAGAGCTGGGCCAGCATGTACTCGGCCGAGGAGACGCGGAATTCGCCGCCGCTCTCGACATTGATCTCCTTGATGACGCCATCACGCACCAGCATCGAGTAGCGCTGCGAGCGGGGCCCCATGCCGAAGCGAGAGGCGTCCATTTCCAGGCCCATGGCGCGGGTGAACTCACCGTTGCCGTCGGCTAGCATCATCACGTCGCCTCCGACGCCCTGGTCCTGGCCCCACGCCTTCATGACGAAGACGTCGTTGACCGACACGCAGGCGATCGTCTCGACGCCCTTCGCCCGAAGTTCGGCGGCGTGGGTCTTGAAGCCTGGAAGGTGCTTGGCGGAACAGGTCGGCGTGAACGCGCCTGGAACGGCGAAAAGGGCGACGGTCTTGCCCTTGAAGATCTCGTCGCTGGAGATTGGTTGGGGACCTTCCGCGCCGAAGGTCATGAAGGTGGCCGCAGGTACGTGGTCGCCGACTTTAAGGGCCATGACGGTCGTCTCCTCGTTGATTGATTGGTGGTTCGTACGCGCCGCATAGCGGGGCGGCCGCTCACCGCCAAGGGCGTCGGTTCGGTACAACCTGCGGTTTTGGGTTGATCACGCTCCCCCAACCCGCGATCCTTGGGCCATGTCGGGCACGACACAGTTCCGCACCGGCCGCCGGCCGGAGGTCCCAGGGGTTTCCGGTTATCTCGAGGGGCAGCTTCTCATTGCGATGCCCGGCATCGAGGATCCGCGATTCGAGCGGGCCGTGATCCTCCTGTGCAGCCACGACGACCGCCACGCCATGGGGCTGACCATCAACCGGCCCGTCGACGGGCTCACGATCGAGGCTTTGCTGCGCAAGCTGGACGTCAATCCCGGCTCTGCGCCCGCCACGCCTGTCCTGCTGGGCGGTCCAGTCGAGCCGGAGCGAGGTTTCGTGCTCCACACCGACGACGTCGCTCCAACCCCGGCGAGCCAGCTCGTGGCCGGAGGGCTGGCCCTGAGCGCGACGCGGGAGATCCTCGAGGGCCTCGCCGGGCGACGGCCCGCGCCACGTCGCGCGGTTCTGGCGATCGGCTACGCCGGCTGGGACGGCGGCCAGCTGGAGCAGGAGATCCGCAACAACGTCTGGCTGATCTGCGAGCCGGACGAGGACCTGCTGTTCGACGAGGACCACGAACACAAGTGGTCCCGCGCCCTGGCGAAGATGGGCGTCTCGGCGGACCGCCTCTCCGCCCAACCGGGGCGGGCATAGCCGGCGTTAGTCTCTCGGCGAAAGCAGGCCGAACAGCAGGTGGTCGCGCCAGACTCCGTTGATCTTCAGATAGGCCCGCGCGAGCCCTTCCTCCTCAAAGCCCGCCTTGAGCAGGACGCCCCGGGAGGCGACGTTGGTCGGAATGCACGCCGCTTCAACGCGGTGCAGGGCGAGGCTGTCGAAGCAGAACCGGGCTACCGCCTCGACGGCCGCGAGGGTGTAGCCTCTTCGGGTGAACGCCTCGCCAACCCAGTAGCCGACCGACGCCATCTGGGCGACGCCGCGGCGGATGTTCGACAGCGTGATGCCGCCGACCATCCGGTCATCGACGCGGCGGAAGACGAGGAAGGGATAGGCCGTGCCCCGCTCCATGTCCTGGGCGTAGGCCGCCAGTCGGCGTCGGTAGGCCGGGCGGGTCAGGTCGTCCGAAGGCCAGATCGGCTCCCAGGGCTGGAGGAAGGCCCGCGAGGCCTCGCGCAGCGCCGCCCACTCCTGAAAATCGGAGACGCGATGCGGGCGCAGCCGGACCGGCCCGTGCTCCAGACGAAGCGCGGCGTCCGAGGCGATCCAGTCGAGCAGCGCCATAGCCGGTAATCTTGACCCAGAACTAAGCCGCCGCCAACCGCGGGCTTTGCCCCGTGACGCTCAGGCCACCAGCGCGGCCCCAAATCGTTCTGGCGCGCGGGCCGCCGCGCGCGGTCCCAGCACGCTGGTCGCGACCCTCCCGGTCATGACCACCCTCTCCAGCGCCGCGATGTCTTCCAGGGTCACGCCGTCGATGGCCTCGGCGAATTCCACCGTCGGCACGGGGCGGCCGAACACGAGGATCTGCGCCGCGGTCTGCTCCGCCCGCGAGGCGAGTGACTCTCGGCTCATGTAGAGCGAGGCCTTGAGCTGCGCCTTGGCGCGATCCAGCTCCTGCGGCAGGGGATTGCGCAGGAGATCGCGGATCTGTCCCGCCGCAGCCTCGGCGAGGGCGTCTGCGTCGCCGGCGGCGCAACCCGCGTAGACGCCAAGCACGCCGACATCAGTCCAGGCCTCGGCATAGGCGTCGATCGCATAGGCGAGGCCCAGGCGCTCGCGCACTTCCTGGAACAGCCGTGAGGACATTCCGCCTCCCAGGGCTTCGGCGAACAGGCGGAACGCCCAATAGGCCGGATCGAGGACGGCGACGCCAGGCAGAAGGAACACCAGGTGGGCCTGCTCCAGCCGCCGCGTTTCGGTCGCCACGCCGCCCGTGAAAGCCGCACCCGGCGGCGAGCTAGGGGGCAGGGTGCTCGCCCCTCCAAGGCCGGCTTCCGCGAGCTTCAGCAGCTCGTCCTCGTCGATTGCGCCCGCGGCGCTAACCACGATGCGGTCCGGCGCGTAGAGACGCGCGCGCCAGGCGTCCAGCGCGACCGGGTCCGCCGGCGCCAGGGTCTCTGGCTTGCCGAGAATGGACCGGCCCAACGGTTGATCGGCGAAGGCGGCGGACTGGGCGAGTTCGAACACCTGGTCGTCAGGCGTGTCCGCGGCCTCGGCGATTTCCTGCCCGATGACCTGCTTTTCCCGGGCGAGATCGTCCGCATCCAGGGTCGGATGAAGAAGGAGATCGGACACGATTTCCATGGCCAGCGGAGCTCCGCCTTCGAGGGCTCGCACCTGGAAGCTCGTGCGTTCGTGGCCGGTGGCGGCGTTGAGTTGCCCGCCCTCGGATTCGATCACCTCGACGAGCTCTCGCGCCGAGCGGGCCCCCGCCCCCTTGAAGACCATGTGCTCGAGCAGGTGGGACCAGCCGTTGCGCGATGGATCCTCCTCGCGCGAGCCGCGTCCGGCCACCACGCTCAGCGCGAGCGTTCCGTAGCCTGGCGCAGGATCACAGACGACGCGAACGCCGTTGGCCAGGGTGTGGGTCTTCGGGACGGAGCTCATTGTGTTGCGAACGCCCGAACGTAGGCCTTCACCGCCGCCACGTCGGCGGCGATGCGGTCGAACCGTTCGGAAAGGGCATGCACCCGCGCCGCCGCCGGAGGCGTAGGGGGCGGCGCGCCGGTCGCGGCGGAGACGGCTTCCGGGAATTTCGCCGGATGCGCCGTCGACAGCACAACCAGGGGACCTTTGGGGAGCGGATCGACTTTGCGAAGGCCGGCAATGGCGATCGCCGTATGGGGATCGACGACACCGCCGCTGGCCAGCGAGGCCCGCATCGCCTGCGCGCCCTCCGCATCGCTGGCGCTCACGCCCGTGAACACCTCGCCAGCGCGCCGGAGCGCGGCCGGATCGAGCGCGACGTCGCCCGACTGGTCGAAGCCCTCGAACAGACGCCGCGTGGCGTCGGCGTCGCGGCCAGCCGCCTCGAACATCAGGCGCTCGAAGTTCGACGCGGACTGGATGTCCATCGCGGGGCTCTCCGTCGCCGCCAGCGAGGCCCGGGCGTAGCGCCCCTGCGTCAGGGCGCGAGCGAGGATGTCGTTGGCGTTGGTGGCGGCGATGATCCGCGAAACCGGCAGTCCCATGGCCCTCGCCATCCAACCGGCGAACGCGTCGCCGAAGTTCCCGGTGGGAACGGCGAAGGCGACCGGCCGCTCCGGCCCGCCGAGGGCGGCCGCCGAGGTGAAGTAGTAGACGCTTTGCGCCGCCAGGCGCGCAAAATTGATCGAGTTGACGGCTGCTAGGGACACCTCACGGGCGAAGACCTGATCCCGGAACAAGCTTTTGAGGATCCGCTGGCAATCGTCGAAGTCGCCGTCCACTGCGACCGTTGCAACGTTGGCGTCGGGCGCTGTCGTCATGAAGCGGCGCTGGATGTCCGAGATTCGCCCCTCGGGGAACATGACCACCAGGCGGATGTTCGCACGCCCGCGCAACGCCTCCACCGCCGCGCCGCCAGTATCGCCGGAGGTGGCGCAGACGATGGTCAGACGGCGACCCTGGCGCTGGAGGATGTGCTCATAGAGCCTGGCGAGCAGCTGGAGCGCCACATCCTTGAACGCGAGGCTGGGGCCATGGAACAGCTCGAGCAGCCACCGATCCGGACTCAGCTGGCGAAGGGGCGCGACCGCGGCGTGCTCGAACGTGGCGTAGGCGGCCGCGCACATCGCCTCGAGCTCGGCGGCGTCGATCTCGCCCCCGGCGAACGCCCCCAGCACCTGGGCGGCGGCCTGGGCGTAGGGGATGTCGGCGACGCCTGCGATCGCTTCCGCGGAAAACGTCGGCCACCGGTCCGGCACATAGAGGCCGCCGTCGGGCGCGAGCCCCGCGAGGACGGCCTCGACGAAACTGACAGGCGGCGCAGCGCCCCGGGTCGAAACGTACCTCACGAGCGGCGCCAGCGGATCAGCATCGAGACGTAGAACCAGCCCAGGATGAGGGCCAGGGCGAACCAGGTGAGGGCATAGACGAAGTGATTGTTCGGAATGTCCTTTGGAATCGCCGCGGGCGTGACGCCAGGAAGCCCGGGCGTTTCCTGCTCAACCGCGAGGAAATACGGCGCCGGCCGCGAGAGGCCCTCCAAGCGGGCGATCTGAGCGAGCGAGGCCTGGTCGATGACCCGGTAGGCGACCAGGCCAGCGCCTTGCTCCATGATGGCCGGGCCCAGCCATGGCTTGGGGCCGGCGGCGCGAAGGACGCCGATGACTGCGCTCGCTGGCGGGAAGGACGCGGCCTTCGGGGAGGTCGAACCCATGAACCGCTCGATGATCCCCCGGTCGAGCAC
>JAFANN010000293.1 GCA_019232665.1 Caulobacteraceae bacterium
ATGAGGCCCGTGGCCTGTTCGAGGGCTCGCGGTGGACTGTAAGTCGCGAGGTAAACCGGACCGGTTATCGCCTCTCCGGGCCTCTCCTGCTCACGCGCGCGCCGCTGGAGTTGCTGTCGCACGGTCTAGTCCCCGGCGTCGTCCAGGTTCCGCCGTCGGGCCAGCCGATCGTCCAGATGGCCGACGCCAACACCGCAGGCGGCTATCCGAAGATCGCCACGGTGATCGCCGCCGACCTTTGGGCCCTCGCCCAGGCGCGAAGCGGCGAGGTCGTCGGATTCGATCTCGTGCGCTGGGAAGAGGCCATCGCCGCAGCTCGTGAGCTTGATCGGCGCCTCAGTGATATCGATAACGCCCTTGGCGCGGCGCGCGAGCGGCGAAGGGCGGGCGCGCCTCCACGACTGTCCCAGGCCGAGCGATGACCCAGCCTCAAACGATCGATCTGAACTCCGACCTCGGCGAAGGCTTCGGCCCCTGGTCGATGGGCGACGATGCGGCGATGCTCGACATCGTGACCAGCGCCAATGTCGCCTGCGGCGGTCACGCGAGCGATCCGGACACCATGCACCGCACCCTCACCCTGGCGAGGGAGCGGGGGATCGTCGTCGGCGCGCATCCGAGTTATCCCGACCTCGCAGGTTTTGGCCGGCGCCGCCTTCCCTGCACCCCCGGCGAGATCGAGAGGTTCACGGCGGCCCAGACCGGCGCCCTGATGGCGATCGGCGCTCTCGTCGGCCATCCCGTCCGCTACGTGAAACCCCATGGCGCCCTGGCAAATGTCGCCGCCGACGAAACCGAGATCGCCGAAGCGATCGTCCGGGCCGTGCGCGCCGTCGACCCGCGCCTCGCCATCCTCGCCATCTCCGGCACCCAGCTCGAGATCTCCGCGCGGGAGGCGGGGGCGCCCGTATACAGCGAGATCTTCGCCGACCGCGGCTACACCCAGGCTGGGCGCCTCGTTCCCCGGGGGCAGCCCGACGCGATGATCGAGGACGCCAAGGCGGCTGCGGACCGGCTGCTTGCGTGGCTGGAGTCCGGTCGGATGCCGGTCCAAGGCGGCGGCGAGATCGAGCTGGCTGGACACTCGATCTACATCCATGGCGACAGCCCGCACGCGGTGTCGATGGCCCGCGTGGTGCGCGACCGCCTCACCGCGCAAGGCGTCGACATCGCTCCCTTCCTGGAAAAGACCGCCCGCTAGGCGCGCGCCGGACTTAGCGGGGCCTGCGCGCCCTCCCAACCTTCGGGGCTGAGCTCCTCGAGGCTCCGGCCTTTCGTTTCGGGGAGCATCGTGACGGTCACGAGGATGCCGAGGACGCTCACGCCCGCCGCCATCGATTCCGCCGCCAGCAGCCCGCGCCAGTGCATCAGGATCGGGAACAAGAAGACGCCGATGAAGCCGCCCACCTTGCCGGCGGACGCGGCGATCCCGTGGCCAGTCGTCCGGCCTTTCGCTGGGAAGATCTCCGCCGGATAGACGAAGGTCGTCGCGTTGGGCCCGAACTCGGTGAAGAAGTAGCTGACGCCGTAAATGATCAGGAACGGGACCACCAGGCGGTCGATCCCGGGAACCACGGCGATGATGAAGAAGCTGATCGCCATCATCGCAAAACCGATCACCTGGATCCACTTGCGCCCCAGTCTGTCCATCAGGACCGCGGCGACGAGATAGCCTGGCGCTGCCGCCACCGCGAAGATCAGAAGCTGCAGCAGAGTGTGTTGCAGCAGGCTCGCGTGGGGGGTGATCGCCGAAAGCACGAGCGGACTGGAGACCGTGTTGCCGTAGTAGGCGAAGTCCATCAGGAACCAGGCCAGGCTGGCCCCCAGTAGCCTGATGGCGAAGCCCCGGTGGCGGGTCAGAAGCGAGAAGCCTTTCCAGAAGCTCTGCTTCTGGATCGGCGCATCCACTGGGGCCACTGTCTGGCCGCCGTCCTTACCGACGACCCCATAAGCGACTTTGCGGAACTGCTCGTTCAGGCCGGAAGCCAGCAGGTAGCGAGGCGTCTCGGCCAGGTGCCGCCGCATCTGGAACACTGCCAACGCAGGGATCGCGCCGAAGCCCAGCAGCAGTCGCCAGACGAGATCATGCGAGAGTCGCGTGGACAGCAGCGCCGCAGCCAGCAAAGGACCGACGATCAGGCCGGCCGCCTGCATTGTAAAGACCAGGGTGATCATCATCCCGCGGTTCTTCTTGCCCGCGTACTCGCTCATGATGGTCGAGCTGACCGGATAGTCGCCGCCTATGCCGACACCGAGGATGATCCGGAAGACGATCAGCCACCAGATGCCTGGCGAGAACGCCGAGGCGATAGCCCCGGCCGCGAGCACCAGCACCTCGTAGCCGTAGATCCGCTTGCGCCCGAGCATGTCGGCGACCCGGCCGAACAGGATCGCCCCGACGGCCGACGCCAGCAACGCCGTCGATGTGACAAGACCCTCCGCCAGAGGAGAAACGGCCCATTCCTTTTTCAGCATGGACATGACCACGCCGATGATGAAAAGGTCATAAGCGTCAGTAAAGAAGCCCATGCCCGAGATGAACATGATCTTCCAGTGCAGACGCGTCACCTTCGATGCGTCCATCTGCTCGAGAAGTTGGGCGTGAGCGACGTCTGACGTACTAGCTGGCATCGGCAAAGCTCTTCAGGGACTCGTGGCTACTGCCCCGGTCAACCCGATGCACAGCGGATCAGTTGCCCTGTCATAAAAAATTCAAGAGTCGTTCGACGCCCTGCCTGCGCCGCGCGCTACTGAACTGCCGCCGGCACGCTCGGAGCGGAAGTCCCAGGCTGCAAGTACCTGGCCAACCAGGCGTGGACCTCCTCGTAGAAGTGACGGCTGTCCTCCGGCTTCATGATCCAGTGCCAGGCGTCGGGCCAGACGAGCAGGCGACTGGGGACCTGCTCCCGCTGCAGCACGGCCCAGGCCTCGAGGGTGTTGTTGATCGGCACACGGAAGTCGCGCTCGCCGACGCTGAGCAGGATGGGCGTCTTCCAGTGAGCGGCGTAGGTGATCGGACTCTGGTCATGCCAGATGGGACTGCCCTCCCAGGGCGACCCGCCGTTGGTCACTTCGCGCTCGTAGTCGCCGTCGCTGGTCCCCCACTGGCTGACGAGGTCGACCTCGCCGGCGTGGCTGATCAGGCACTTGAAGCGTGTCGTCGTCGCCTCGAGCCAGTAGGTCAGGTGACCGCCGTAGCTCGCGCCGGCGGCGCACATGCGGCTCCCGTCGATGAACGGATAGCGGGCCAGCGCCTCGTCCACCCCCTGCATGATCTCCTCGCCCGGCGTCTTCAGCGGATCGCCCTTGATCGCCTGGGCGAAGGCTTCGCCCTCGCCGGTCGAACCGGTGTAGTCGGTCATCAGCACCACGTAGCCGGGCGCGGCGAGCAGGTGATAGTTCCAGCGCAGGCCGATCTGGTCGGGATTGGTGCTTGCCGCGCCGCCGTGGATCATCACCAGCAACGGATACTTCTTTGCCGGGTCGAAGTGCGGCGGCAGGACGATCATGTTGTGGATCCGCCGTCCGCCGCGACTGGCGAACCAGAAGTGCTGCGGCGGGCTCCAGTCGATCGAGGCGGCCTCGGCCACATCGAAGCTGGTGAGGTTCGTATGCCGGCGCGCCGCCGGATCGATCCGCACGACCTCTAGCGGGCTGACCGAGCTTCCCCACCGGGCGATCATCACCGGACGGGCCCCGTGATCGGCGATGTGTAGGCTCTCGTAGCCGCCCGTCTCCGGCTGGATCACCGCCCTTGGACGTCCTCCCGCGGCGTCAAGCCGGTACAGGCCCTCTCGCCCCGCCTCCGGAACCAGCATCCAGACCGTCTTGCCATCGGGTTCGATGGCGAAGTTATCGATCTCGCGGTCAAATCCGGTGGTCAGCTCTGTCGCGGCGCTCCCCGGCCACGCCATCCGCTCGAGATGCGCCAGGTGATAGATCTGCGCGTCCTGGGGCTCGAACTTGAAATAGAGCCAGCGGCCGTCGGGACTGAAGGTCGGCGCCCCGTACCAGCCATTCGTTGCGGTCACGACCCGAGGCTCGCCGCCCGACGCCGCGACGGCGTAGATGTGATAGCCGACATGGGCGAAGCTCGCGTTCCATCGCTCGGTCGTGGCGACGAACAGGATCTCGGATCCGTCGGGACTCCAGACCGGCGAAAGGCTCGGACGCTCGTCGCCTTCCGCCCCGAAGAAACCCGGCGTCTGCGACAGTTTCGTCCCCGTCAGAATGTCGTGTGCAGGGGCGCCGGCCTCGAGCGGCTGGACCATCACTGTTGGGTGGCGATCATCCAGCCACCGGTTCCAGTAGCGCACCGGGTAATGCTCGTAGATGCGCACATTGTACTTGCGAGCCTTGTGATCAGCCGCCGCCTTGCGGTTCGCCGAGTCGTCGAGGGCGCCCGGCCAGGCCTGGGATTCGAACAGGATGGCCTTGCCATCCGGGCGCCACTTCGGATTCGCCGCGCCGGTGGAGACTTCTGTCACACGGCGCGCCTCGCCCCCGCCGACGAGATCCAGCACATAGATCTGGTCGACGTCATCGCCTTCGCGCTTGGTGGCGAAGGCGATCTGGCGGCTATCAGGCGACCACGCGACGCCGCTCTCCGCCTCCTTGGTGTGGGTGATGCGCCGTGGCGGCGCGCTGCCGTCGGACGGAACGAGCCAGAGATCGCTGACCTGCTTGTCCGCCTCGTAGGACGGCTCGACGACCGAGACGACGACCCACTTGCCGTCCGGACTCACCGCGGGCTCTCCGACCCGCTTCATCATCCACAGGGTTTCGTGGGTCAGGACGGTCTTGCCGGACTGCGCGGTCGCAGGCGGACCGAACAACAGGGCCACGGCGCACACTGCCGCGAAAATACCTGTCGCCGTCTTCATCCCGTCCCCCAAATCGTCTTGAAAGCGACCCTGACAACAAGGGCTTGCGAATGTCCATCATGCCGCCGGCGAGGGTGCGGAATGCCGCAAGCCTGCTTCTTGGCCTTGGTCTTTTGTTCCTCGTCGGCTGTGCCGGCAGTCCACGCCCTGCCTATGAGGCGCCGGCCCAGGCCTATCCTCCCTTGTTCGCCGACTGTCGCGGCGAGCCGGGCCCTACCCCGACCGTAGTTCTCGAAGCGGGAGCATTCGGCACGTCCGCCGACTGGGACCGGGTCCTTGGCGACTTATCGCGCGGCGGCCGCGCGTGCGCCTACGATCGTGCGGGCCTTGGACGCTCGCCGCCTTCCGCCGGCGGGGTCGACGTCATATCCCGGGCGCAGGAGTTGGGACGCGTCATAGACCAGATTGGCGAGACCCGGCCCGTCATCCTCGTCGGCCACTCCAACGGGGCCCTCTACATCCAGGCCTTTGCTCGCCTCTACCCCACGCGGGTGGCGGGTCTCGTCTACGTCAACGGCGTGGGCGTCGACGACCTCCGCTATCCCCTGCTGATGGGGGAGCTGGCGCAGGAGCGGAAGCTGTCTCGCCTCGCGGCCGGCCTGGGCGAGGCCCATCTCGCCGGCCTGGTCGCCGACACGCTCTCGGAGCCCGGCCTTTCGCCGGAAGCGGCCGCACACAAGCGCGCGGCCCTCGTGTGTGTCCCGTGCCTCGAGACTGCTCGCGACGAGGACGTCCAGATCGTCGCCGGGCTGCATGCGGTCGCCGCCCTGCCGGACGACGTGCGACAGATCCCCACGGTGACGATCGTTGGCGCCGAGGAGCCGCCGGACTGGCGCGAGCCGCACGACTGGGCGCAGGCCGAGGAAGCCCCGGCCCTTCGCGCTGACGTGCATTGGATCCTCTATGCGCAGGGCGCCAGCCACGTCTCGCCGCTGGCGAGGGACAGGGCCTACGTCGACGCCGCGGTCGACTGGCTCAGGTCTCCGTACAGGGCGGCGCCCTGAAGCGACGTCCTACCAGGCGCCGATGTTCTCCATCTTGTTCCACGGTTCGGCAGGAGCGAGCGATCCGCCCTTCTGCAGCAACTCGATCGAGATGCCGTCGGGCGAACGGACGAAGGCCATGTGGCCGTCACGCGGCGGTCGGTTGATGGTCACGCCGCGGTCCATCAGCTTGCGACAGGTGTCGTAGATGTCGTCCACCTGATACGCGAGATGGCCGAAGTTACGGCCGCCGGTGTAGTTCTCAGGATCCCAGTTGTAGGTCAGCTCGACCAACGGCGCCCGGCGCTCCTTCGCCAGTTCCCTGTCCTCCGGCGCGCACAGGAAGACGAGGGTGAAGCGGCCCTTGGGATTATCCACGCGCTGGACCTCCTCCAACCCCAGGCCCGCGCAATAGAAGTCGATCGCCTTTTCGAGGTCCGCCACGCGGACCATGGTGTGAAGGTAGCGCATCCGTCGTTTCCGTTTCTCGAGGGTCCGTGCGGGCGGGTGTCTATCACTCCGCCGCGGCGAGCGCTCGCGCCGAGGCGCGGTCGTCCGCACGAATTTGCCGGCGCCAAAGAGCGGCGTACTCCCCGCCGGACGCCAGCAGATCCTCGTGCCGTCCACGCTCGACGATCCGTCCGCGCCTGACGACGAGGATCTGGTCGGCGTCCATCACAGTCGACAGGCGGTGGGCCACGACAAGCATGGTGCGGCCCGAGCGCACCTTGCGCAGGGTCTCCTGGATGGCCGCCTCGGTCGGCCCGTCGAGGGCGCTGGTCGCTTCGTCCAGGACGAGAAGGCGCGGATGGGCCAGCAGGGCGCGTGCGAGCCCGACACGCTGGCGCTCGCCTCCCGAGAGCTTGAGGCCGCGCTCCCCGACTATCGTCTGCATGCCGTCCGGGAGACCCTCTATGAAGGGGGCCAGTTCCGCGGCGCGCACTGCGGCCCACACCTCGGCTTCGCCGGTCTCCGGATCGGCGAAGGCGATGTTCGCCCACAGGGTGTCGTTGAAGAGGGCCACGTCCTGGGGCACCAGCGCAGTGGCACGCCGCAGCTCCGCCTGAGTCAGATCGCGCAGGTCCACCCCGTCGAGCGTCACGCGGCCGCTCTCGGGATCGAGCAGCCGCAGCGCCAGGCGCGCCAGGGTCGTCTTGCCCGCGCCCGAGGGCCCCACCAGCGCGGTCGTGGTCCCCGGCGCGACGACGAAGTCGACCTCCTGCAGGCCCTGGCTGCGGCCGCCATGGCGAAAGGCGACAGCCTCGAACCGCAGCTCCGCGCCCACCTCCTTCGCGGGCGGCAGGTGATGGGGATGGTCGGGTTCGCGGATCTCCGGCTCGATCGCCCGCAGCTCCAGCATCTGCTCCATGTCGATGAACGCCTGCCGGATCTCGCGATAGTTCATGCCCAGCGAGAAGAGGGGTGCGTAGACCTGCTGCAGGATCAGGATGCAGGCGGTGATCCCGCCGATGCTCATCCTTCCCGCCAGGACCTCGTCGCCGGCCAGGAGCACGACCGCGAGCAGCCCGAGGTTGAGCACGGCCGACTGCACCGTGTTGAGCATCTGCAGGGAGCTGTTCGCCCTCACCGCAGCCTGGGCGTAGTCCTCCAGGGCGTCACCGTAGCGGGCCACGAGCCGGGCTTCGGATCCGAAGCTCTTGATCGTCTCGTAGTTCATCAACGCATCGACGGCGAGGCCGGCGGCCCGGCTGTCGGCGTCGTTGAGTTCGCGGCGATGGCGGATGCGCCAGTCGGAGATGGCGAAGGTGAAGAGGGTGTAGATGACGATCGTCACCACCGCGACCGCGGCCAGGCGCCAGTTGAAGCGGGTCGTCAGGACATAGGCGGCCATCGCCAGCTCGAGGGCCGTGGGTCCGAGGTTGAAGACCACGCTGCGCAGCAGGAAGTCGGTCGAGCGCGCGCCCCGGTCGATCAGCCGCGCCAGGGCCCCGCTCTGCTTGCCCTGGTGGAAATTGAGGGACAGCGAGAGGGAGTGGGCGAAGGTTTCGGCCGCCGATTGGGCGAGGGCCCGTTGCGAGACGGGCGTGAAGATGGCGTCGCGCACGTAGGGTGTCGCCGCTGCGAGGAACCGGAGGATCACGTAGCCCAGGACGAGCCCTGCGAAGCCGATCCAGAGCTGCGCATGCTCTCCCCTGCCATGCGCCAGGCGATCGATCGCCCGTGATATGAGCAGCGGACCGACCACGCCGGTCCACTTGCCGGCGATCACCAGCCCGAGGGCGACGCCGAGACGGCTCTTCAGACGCGGGGCGCGCGAGCGAAGGACCAGGCGCACCAGGTCGGCCATCGACGACCAGAAGCCGAACTTCGACGCCTGCGCGCCGGGCGCCCCCGTAGCCACGGCGAGATGCGGGCTCACGCGCTCCCTCCCCGATCGAACACCAGTGTCGTCTGTACGCCGCCGGCAGGGGTCACCCAAACGATCCGCCAGGCCCCATCGACTCGGTCCGCCGCGAAGGGCCCCTGCACGAGTTGCGG
>JAFANN010000319.1 GCA_019232665.1 Caulobacteraceae bacterium
CCGGCCGATCATGGTGGCGGCGGTTTGCGCCGACATCCTCGCCCGCACTCTCGAGCGCTGCGGGGTGAAGGTCGAAATCCTCGGCTTCACCACCAGAGCCTGGAAGGGCGGCGCCTCGCGCGATGACTGGCTCAAGGCCGGCAAGCCGCCCTCGCCCGGGCGGCTGAACGACCTTCGCCACATCATCTACAAGGGCGCCGACTCCCCCTGGCGACGGGCGCGCAAGAACCTCGGCCTGATGATGCGCGAGGGGCTGCTGAAGGAGAACATCGACGGCGAGGCCCTGCTGTGGGCGCACGGGCGGCTGGTCGGCCGGCCCGAGCAGCGGCGGATCCTGATGGTCATCTCCGACGGCGCCCCGGTGGACGACTCGACCCTGTCCGTGAACAGCGGCCACTACCTCGAACGGCATCTGCGCCGGGTGATCGCCGAGATCGAAGGACGCAGCCCCGTGGAGCTGATCGCCATCGGCATCGGCCACGACGTCACCCGCTACTATCGGCGGGCGGTCACCATCGTCGATGTCGAGCAGCTTGGCGGCGCGATCACCGAGCAGCTGGCGGCCCTGTTCGAGGAGGAGCCGCGGGCGACAACCAAGGCGGCGTTGAGCCTGATGGAGCCCCTGCCCAGCGTCGTCGCCCGTCCGGCGCCGACTCGCCCCACCCGAGTGACCGCGGCGTGAAGCCGGTCAATGTCGCCGACTACCGCGAAGCGGCTCGCCGACGCCTGCCGAAAGTGCTCTTCGACTACATCGACGGCGGCGCCTACGCCGAGTGGACGCTGGCGGAGAACGTCGAGGCCCTGAAGCGCCTGACCCTGCGCCAGCGCGTGCTGCGCGACGTCTCGAAGCTGAAATTCCGAACCGAGCTGTTCGGCCAGGAGCTGTCGATGCCGGTGGCCCTTGCGCCGGTCGGCTACGCCGGGATGAACGCGCGCCGCGGCGAGGTGCAGGCGGCGCGGGCGGCGAAGGCCGCAGGCGTGCCGTTCTGCCTCTCGACCGTGGGCCTGTGCTCGATCGGCGAGGTGGCCAAGGCCGTCGCCCCGCCGTGGTTCCAGCTCTACATGATCCGCGACCGCGGGCTGATGGACGAGCTTCTGGCGACGGCGCGCGAGGCGGGCTGCCCCGCCCTGCTTTTTACCGTCGACCTCCCCGTCCCCGGCGTGCGCTATCGCGATGCGAGGAACACCGCCATCGCGACCACCTTCGCCGAGCACGCGCGCCAGGCAATGGATGGGCTGTCGCATCCTGCCTGGCTGTGGGACGTGCAGGTGAACGGCGGTCCGCACTGCATGGGCAATCTTGCTTCCGCCACCCAGGGGCTCAACAACCTGGGGGCCTACTGGGGCTGGGTTGGGCGGAACTTCGATCCGAGCGTCACCTGGAAGGACATTGACTGGGTCCGCGAGCGCTGGCCCGGCCCCCTCGTGATCAAGGGGATCCTCGATGCGGAGGACGCGCGCGAAGCGCGGGCGTTCGGGGCCGACGGCGTCGTGGTCTCCAATCACGGCGGGCGCCAACTCGACGGCGCGCCCGCCTCGATCACGGCCCTGCCGGCGATCGCCGACGCGGTGGGCGGGGACATGAAGGTGCTGATGGACGGCGGGATCCGCTCGGGTCTCGACGTGCTCAAGGCCCTGGCGCTGGGCGCCGACGCCTGCCTGATCGGCCGCGCGTGGGTGTTCGCCCTGGGCGCCCGCGGGGAAGCGGGCGTGACGCACGTGCTGAATCTGATGCGCCAGGAACTCCGCCTGGCGATGTCCCTCACCGGCTGCCTGGACGTGGCCGACGCTGGGCCGGAACTGCTGGCTTAGGGAGGTTTCGTCCCTCCCCTTCTGAGGAGGGAAGAGCGGCTTATTCCGCCGCCGCGGTCTCGGCGAGCTTGGCCTTCACCTGGCGCTTGATCTTCAACGCGCGTGGCGAGAGCAGGTCGTCGCTGGTCTTGACGAGGTAGGCGTCGAGGCCGCCGCGGAAGTCCAGCGTGCGGCGCGCGGCGTTGGAGATGCGCAGCCTGAAGGTCTGGCCGAGGGCCTCCGACTGCAGGCTGGCAGGCGCGAGCGCAGGCAGGAAACGCCGCTTCGTCTTGATGTTCGAGTGGCTCACATTGTGGCCGACCATCGGGCCGACACCGGTGAGTTCGCAGCGGCGGGACATGGGACCTTATCCAAAGCATGCGCGCCCGGAGCTCGTCGCTCGGGCGCGGGAGGCGGGCATATAGGGCAGACCTTGCTCGGCCGTCAACCGGACCGGCGGCGTTCTCTCAGCGAACGGCGACGATAAAGAGACGCGGGAAAGGAAGCAGGACCGTGCCGTCGGCCGCGGGCGGGTAGGCCTTGGCGATCTCCGCCTCGTAGCGGGACAGAAACTGCGCCCGCTGCGCCTCATCGAGCGGGGCGACGAAGGGGCGAAGGCCGCTGCCCTTGAACCACTCGACCACCGCGCCCGGCCCCGCCAGGGGGTGGTGATAGGTCGTGCGCCAGACGTCGACGCGTGCGCAAAGGGGCTTCAGCAGCTCGAAATACCAGGGCGCCGATCCCACTTGCGTGCGTTCTCCGGCGGCTGCGGCGAGCCGTTCCGCCCACGGGCCCGAGGCCGCTACTTCGCGCATGAGGCGATGGGACGGCTCCTCGAGGTTGTCCGGCATCTGCACGGCGAGCGCCCCGCCATCCGACAGCTTGGCGATGAGACGCGGGAACAGGCGCGCGTGGTCGGGGACCCAATGAAAGACGGCGTTGGCGAGGATCACGTCGAAAGGCCCGGCGTCGTCCCACTTCTCGACGGACGCGGTCTCGAACGGGACGTCGGGCAGGCGGCGGCGCGCGGCCTCGACCATGTCGGACGAACTGTCGAGGCCCTGGACCGAGGCCTGCGGGAACCGTGAGATGAGGACCTCGGTCGAGTTGCCCGGTCCGCAGCCGAGGTCGATCGCGCGGCGCGCCGACTCGCCGGGAATCGCCCCCACGAGGTCGCGCACCGGTCTCGTCCGCTCGTCCTCGAACGCGACGTATTGCCGGGCCGACCAGGTCATGCGGTCGTTGTGCCTTACAGCAAAGCAGCCCACAATATCTCGTAGGGAACGAAACCTGATTCGCTGTCGAGTCAGCGATTCGGACGTGATTCGTTTCGCCCCTGTTCCAACTTTCGCAGAACGTTTGTTAACTCGCGGCCAAGGCCTTGCCGCGATTGCGTTTCATCCTTCCATCCGCCACATGGATGGACGTCATGAGTCACCGTCCAACGGGACAGGCGCCTTCCCGACTCGTCGCGGTGTTGGGTCCCACCAACACCGGCAAGACCCACCTCGCCGTGGAGCGGATGCTGGGTCACGCCTCGGGCATGATCGGTCTGCCGCTGCGCCTGCTGGCGCGTGAGATCTACGACCGCATCGTGCGCGCGAGGGGGCCGCGCGCCGTCGCCCTGATCACCGGCGAGGAGAAGATCATCCCGCCGCGGGCGCACTATTTCGTCTGCACCGTCGAAGCGATGCCGATGACCCGCCAGGTCGAATTCCTGGCCGTCGACGAGGCGCAGCTGGTCGCCGATCCCGAGCGCGGCCACATCTTCACCGATCGCCTGCTGCGTGCGCGGGGGACCTTCGAGACGATGCTGCTGGGCGCCGGAACCATGGCGCCGCTGGTCCGCCGGCTTCTGCCCGGGGCGGAGATCGTCGAGCGAGAGCGGTTCTCCACTCTCGCCTACGACGGCGCGCGCAAGCTCACGCGACTGCCGCGGCGCAGCGCCGTGGTCGCCTTCTCGGCCGAGCAGGTCTACGCCGTCGCCGAGCTGATCCGCCGCCAGAAGGGCGGCGCGGCGGTGGTGATGGGATCGCTCAGCCCACGCACCCGCAACGCCCAGGTCGCGCTCTACCAGTCGGGCGAGGTCGACTTCCTGGTCGCCACCGACGCGATCGGCATGGGGCTGAACATGGACGTGGACCATGTCGCCTTCGCCGGCCTGGAGAAGTTCGACGGCAAGCGTCACCGGCCGCTTCACCCGCACGAAGTGGGCCAGATCGCCGGCCGGGCGGGACGCTTCCGCCGGGACGGGACCTTCGGCGTCACCGGCGGCTGCCCGGCGATGGACGAGGACCTCGTCGCGGCCGTGGAAGGCCACCGCTTCGCGCCGGTGGAGGCGGCCTTCTGGCGCAACAGCGCCCTCGACTTCGATTCCCTTTCCGACCTCATGCGATCTCTGGCCGCGCCGGCGCCCCGCGATGGCCTCAAGAGCGCCGACGAGGCGATGGACGAGCGCGCGCTGCGCCGACTCGCCGCCGATCCCGAGGTCGCCGACCGGGTCCGCGACCGCTCCGCCCTGCTTCGGCTGTGGGACGCCTGCCAGACCCCCGATTTCCGCAAGATCACGCTGGACGAGCACATCGGCCTGGTGCGAATCCTGTTCGACCACCTGAGCAAAGGCGAGGGGGTGATCCTGCACGACTGGATGGCCGAGCAGCACCGCCTGTTCGATCGGCTCGACGGGGAGATCGACGCGCTCTCGACTCGCCTCGCCGGCGTCCGCACGCTCGCCTATGTCGCCAACCGCCCCGACTGGCTCGCCGACGCGCCGCACTGGCGCGAGGTGACGCGGCAACTGGAGGATCGCCTCTCCGACACCCTGCACGAAAAGCTGATGGCGCGGTTCATCGACCGGCGCACGAGCGTGCTGATGCGCAGCCTGGGCGCCGGCGCGGACCTGCTGGCGGGCGTGGGCGCCGACGGAACGGTGACCGTGGAGGGCCAGTTCGTGGGCCGCTTCCAGGGCGTCCGGTTCGAGCCGGCTCAGGGCTCGGGCGCGCTCGAGACGCGGACCCTGCGGGCGGCGGTCCAGAAGGCCGTGGGGCCGGAGGTGGCGAGGCGGCTCGGCCGGCTCGCAGGGGATGGCGACGAGGCCTTCGCCTTCGACGCCGCGGGCGATGTTTTGTGGGAGGGCGAGGCCGCCGGCACGCTTTCCGGCGGCGATCCGTTCAAGCCATCCGTGCGCCTGCACGGCGAGCTCGGCCCCCCGCTGGCGCGGGAGCGGGCGGCGAGGCGCCTCGAAGCCTACGTCGCCGGCGAAGCGAGCCGGCGGCTCGCCTCGCTGAAGGCGCTTTCCGATGCAGTGGCCTCGGGAGCACTGAAGGGGTTGGCGCGTGGGATAGCCTACCGGCTCCTCGAGAGCGGCGGCGCCCTGGACCGCCGTGCGGTGGAGACGGACCTGGCGCATCTCAGCCGTGGCGAGCGCCGCGCCCTGCGCGCCCTCGGCGTGCGCTTTGGGCAGTTCGCCATTCGCCTGGAACGGGCGCCCGACGCCGCGCCGCTTGCCGAGGCCTTCGCCCGCCTCGCCGCCCCCGACTGGCGTCCGGCCGCAGAAGGACCGGTCCGCCTATTGGCGCCGCTTCCGCCCAGGGCCCTGGGTCTGCGGGGCCTGATCCGAGTGGGCGGGCTGGCCGTCGCCGCCGAGAGCCTCGATCGCCTCTCGGAGCACCTGCAGTCGGGACGCCAGGCGGACGGCGTCGTGCGCCTGAGCGAGTCCCATCGCCAGGACCTCGGTTGGAGCGAGCGTCAGGCTCAGGAGGTCCTGCGCGGACTGGGCTATGTCCCGGTGAAAGAGCGCAAGCCGGGCGAGGCGGCGTCCTGGCGACGCCGGCGTTCGGCGACGAGCCCCGCCGCTGCGCCCGAGAGGCCACAATCCCCATTCGCCGCCCTCGCCGCCCTCAAACCCGCCCCCTCGCGCGCCCCGCGTCGCAGGCGTCCTCGGTCCAGGCGCGCGCATGGGTGAAGACGCCTGCCGGATCGACGTCTGGCTCTGGCGGGCCCGCTTCTCGAAGACTCGCGCTCTCGGCGCCCGCCTGGCCGAAGAAGGACGAATCCGCCTCGCTCGCAATGGCGTGCAGACACGACTGGACAAGGCCTCGCGCACGGTTCGGCCGGGCGACGAACTGGTTTTCGCTGTCGGCGGCCGGCTGACGGCGGTGCGCGTGGTCGCGCTCGGCGAGCGGCGCGGCCCGGCCTCCGAGGCGCGTGAATTGTACGCCCCTCTCGATCCGCCCGCAGGCGGCGACGCATCGCGCGCTGAATAATCCGCCGGCAGGACCGGCCGCCATTGACAAACGCCGGTCTCGCCTCAGATAGACCGCCGCCCGTCACGCATCGTCGCGGCGTCCGAGCCGTCCATTCCTGAGCCGAGCCCCTGGATGACCTATATCGTCACCGACCCCTGCATTAAGTGCAAGTTCATGGACTGCGTGGAGGTGTGCCCCGTCGACTGCTTCTACGAGGGGGAGAACTTCCTGGCCATCAATCCCGACGAGTGCATCGACTGCGGGGTTTGCGAGCCGGAGTGCCCGGTCGACGCGATCAAGCCTGACACCGAGGACGATCCTGACGGGAAGTGGCTGCGAATCAACACCGAGTATTCAAAGGTGTGGCCGAACATTACGCTGAAAGGAACGCCGCCGGCCGACGCGGAGCAGTTTGAGCGTGAGACTGGCAAACTCGACAAGTACTTCAGCGAAAAGCCTGGCCAGGGCTCCTAAGATCAAGCTCGGCTGGAGCGCGTTGTTTCGTCCTGCGGCGACCGGACGCGGGATGTCACAAAGCCTTTAAAGGTTCGGCCATCTGTGGTAAAAGAACCACATCGGGTCGCCGCCCGCACGCTGACCAATTCGCGTGCGCCCTGCGCCCGAGGTTCACGGGACCATGCGTGATGGCTTCGCGACGCCGCGGGGCTTCCGCACCCCTGTGGGCGGGACCTTGTAAGGCCCCCTCACCCTATAACAATCGCCGACGATGGGTCGTCGGTCGGCGAGCTGTGTTGGAAGGAGATCAGACATCATGAGCCTTAAGAGCGGACACGATTTTTCCGTGGGTGATCACGTCGTCTATCCCGCGCATGGCGTGGGCGTCGTCGTGGGAGTGGAGACCCAGGAGGTCGTGGGGATGGCGCTCGAGGTCTACGTGATCACTTTCGACCACGAGAAGATGACGCTGCGGGTGCCGACCAAGAAGGCCCGCACCGCCGGGCTGCGCGCCCTGGCGGAAGGCAACATCGTCGTCCAGGCGCTGACCACCCTCAAGGGCCGCGCCCGCGTGAAGCGCACCATGTGGAGCCGCCGCGCCCAGGAATACGAAGCCAAGATCAATTCCGGCGACCTGATCTCCATCGCCGAGGTCGTCCGCGACCTGCACCGCTCGGAGAGCCAGCCCGAGCAGTCCTACTCCGAGCGGCAGCTCTACGAATCGGCCCTCGACCGCATGGCCCGCGAAGTCGCCGCCATCGAGCAGATCGACCGCGACGCCGCGATCGAGATGCTGCACAAGTCCCTGCGCAAGGCCGCCTGACGCGCCTGTCCCTTCCCTTCTGGGGATTGTTGCTAAACTCGCCGCCTTATCCCTCGTCATCCCGGGCGGTAGCGAACCCCGGCTTGGCCGGGTGAAGCGACGACCCGGAATGTCAGAGAAATTGGGGGCGTCGCAAGAATCCCCTTTGGGGGACTTTCCTCACCCCTGCTCGACGGCCAGGTCGACGCCGCGACGCTCCGGGCCGAAGCCGACGATCAGGATGAGCAGGACCGCCACGGCGCCCGCGACGATCGCAAGGGCGAAGCCGTAGTCTCCGCCATGCGTCTTGGCGAGCGTCGCCTGGCCGACGATCAGCCCCGAGGCGAGCAGGTTGCCCATCTGGTAGACGTAGCCGGGGAAGGCGCCGCGCGCGTCGGAAGGCGCCAGCTCGTTGAGATGCGCCGGGACAACGCCCCAGGCGCCCTGCACCGCCGCCTGCATGACGAACGCGCCGGCGGCGAGCAGCACCAGGGTGTGCGAGAAAGCCCATAGCGGAATGAGGACGAGCGAGGCCGCCGCCGCCGCGATTATCGCCCAGCGGCGACCCAGCCGCTCCGACCAGGCGCCCATGATCACCCCGCCAAAGATCGCGCCGACGTTTCCGATCGCCGTGGCCAGACCCACCTGGCCGGTGCCAAAGCCGCGCGCCTTGAGGAAGGTCGGGTAGAGATCCTGGGTGCCATGGCTGAAGAGGTTGAAGCCCATCATCATCACGGCGAGGTAGAGGGCGATGCGCCAGTGGCTGCGGAAGGCCCAAAGTCCCGCCAGCCCAACCGGGACGCAGATCGCGTAGATCAGGGTGGTCACGCTCACACCCGTGAAGATCGACAGCGTCGAGGGCGCGACGGCGACGATGAGGGCGATCGCCCCCAGCGCCCACACGTGGCGATGCTGGTTTGCAGGGCGCGTGTGGCGGGCGGCCTCGAACGAGGGCGATTCCTTCACCCCCAGGAAGATGAAGGCCGAGATCGCGGCCGGCGCGACGCCGACCATGAACATGCCGCGCCAGCCGATCCGGTCGAACAGGACGTAGTAGACGAGCGCCGCCAGCAGGTAGCCGACGGCGTAGCCCTCCTGCAGGAAGCCGCTGACAAGTCCCCGCGCCTTGGCCGGGATCGTCTCCATGGCGAGCGAGGCGCCCACGCCCCACTCCCCGCCCATGGAGAATCCGAACAGGGCGCGCAGGACCAGCAGGACCGCCAGGCTCGGCGCGAAGGCCGACGCCACCTCGAAGGCGGAATAGAGCAGGATCACCGCGATTAGCACCGGCCGGCGCCCGTAGCGGTCGGCGAGCTGGCCGAAGAAGAAGGCCCCGAACGGCCTCGCGGCCAGGGTCACCGCGCTGGCGGCCGTCACAGCCGGCACGCTGGCGTGGAAGTCCCGGGCGATCGCCTGGAACATGAAGACCATCAGGAAGAAGTCGAAGGCGTCGAGCGCCCAGCCCGCGAAGGCGGCGAGCGTGGCGCTCCACTGGCGCCGATCCATTTCCCGCAGCGATTCAAACATGTCTCGCCCTTCGACTCCCCGAACCTTGCTCGATGGCGGCTTTTGGCTTCGCCGTCGAGGGCGAATGGGCGCGGGACAGGGGTTGGGCGTTGTGGAAAGGCGCCGAGCGCGCCTAAAAGGCGGCGGCCCGTCCCGTTAGCTCAGCCGGATAGAGCATCGGTTTCCTAAACCGGGGGTCACAGGTTCGAGTCCTGTACGGGACGCCACCCTACGCTCCTGCGGGAGCTTCGGGTGGCAGGCCACCCCGCTTTCTCCACATACGACGAGGGCGCGGCCACAGAGGGCCGCGCCCGGCTTTCGAAAGCCCCAGTGGCGTGTCATTGCCGTGCGGGGCCCGCCACCCCGTCAGGCGGGGCGGTTAAAGAGCCCGATCCCTTGCGGGAAAACGGGGACGTCGGGACCCTCGCGCCGCGTCGATGGCCTGTCAACTCGCGTAGGGTCAAACCCTGGAAAACCGCCCGTAGGCGGACCGAAATCTACCACCCGCCCTGCTTCTGGCCGAACCACCAGACGGCGCCGAAGCCGATGGTCGGCTGGTCTCTCAGCAGCACGCCAAGCGCGTCGCCGTAGAAGTAGGGCTTGTTCGACCAGTCACGGCGGAACTCGCCCATAAGCAGGAAACCGTCCTCCGGCCGCCAGCCGACGGTGAAGGTCATTTCCTTCAGGATCTGGTCCTCGCCGCTGAAAAGGCCGTCTTCGTCGTCCATGTACTCCCCGCGGGCGGCCAACGAGACCTTCGGCGTGAGCTGGTAGGCGAAGTAGACGGCGCCGCCCTTGGCGTGCTGCGGCGTCGAATACGAGAAGAGCTTCTGCTCCACGAAATCCGCTTCACCGCCGAGCATGAGCTTCTGCGTGGCCTGCCAGGTTGCATAGGAGTCGCCGATATTCAGCAGTCCTGTCGCCGGGTTGGGGATTGGCTCGAAGAAGGTCCCCTGCTGGTTGGGTAGGTTCGGCGGCGGCGAAGTCAGATTCTGGAGATAGAGCACGTCCGGGTGCTCCTGACCCCGGTAGTAGTTGATCGTCCAGGTGATATGGGACGTGGGTGTCAACACGACACCGTACATCTGGTCCTTGAAGTTGTTGAACGCCTCCGTCTGTTGGGTCCCGTTGGTCACCCAGAAATTCAGACCAAGCACGTTGTTGACCTGGTACTTGGCCCTCAAGCCTGCGTGATAGAACGGCAGGAAATTGAACCAGTACGAGCGCGAGTAATTCAGCTGATCCTTGGTGTAATTTCCCTCATATCCGAGCGAGCTCGCCCACTTACCAAAGTCGACCGTGAGGCCCATCCCAACGGGAATGACGTACGTGCCGTAAGCCTGGAAGATGTTCCGGTAGATCTCCGGTCGGAGCTCGTTGGCTGGGTTGCCCTGCAGGGTCTCTGTCGCCTGGCCGAACTGTAGGTCGAGCCGCACGCCCCACCGCTTGCCATTGGCGACATCGGGGGCGCTCTCGAGAACGATATCCGCCTGATTGAGGCTGAAGTTGTTGCTGCTCACGTCATAAGCGCGCAGCCGGTTGACCCGGCCGATCGGATCGTCGGTGTTGTACTCATAGTAGGTGTCCAGAAGAAAATTGATGGTCATGCCCTTGAGCACGTCCGCGGCCAGGGTCGTTGGGCCCTTGGCGGGCGGCGTCGACGGTGGGGTCTGACCGGATGGCGCAGGTTGTCCAGAGGTTGCGGCCTGAGCTGTCGGCGCCGCCTGCGCGACCGGGGTCGGCTGGGCTACCGGCGCCTGGGCCGTCTGGGATGGCGCGCCGGGCGCCGCGGTTGCAGTCGTGCCCGCCGCCGAGGCTGCGGCGGCCGCGTTGAGCTTCGCGATCTGGTCCTCGAGAGCGTGAACCTCGGCCTTGAGTTCGCCGACCTCCTTCATCAGTTCGGGGACACGCGGGTCTTCGGGCGCCGCCTGGGCGAAGAGAGGCCTGGCCTCAGCCCAGCAGAGGACGCAGACAGATACGCCCGCGAGCGCCGCTCGCCTGGAAATCCCCACGGCAGATACTCCCACCACCCGTTCGGAGCGCAGGATCGTCGTTCGCGACTGCGTCCGCCGGCGTCCCCCTCCTCTTATGGTCGGGTCCTAGCGCGAGGACCGTAAAAGATCGCCGTGATCTGTAGCCGTTCGCCGTTGAGGAACCGTAAAATCGTCCGTCTTGAGTCTTTGCGACCCGAGCCTTGGCCGCGAGCTCGACGTCAGGCGTGGGACCGCGCCGAGCCTCAATGGCCAAGGCGGCGAAAAAACTGAGCGTTTGTTCTCGTTCCCGGGCCAAGCTACATCGGCGTTTGCGCATTCCCGATGTCTGCGTGAGGCGGGATGCGCTCGCCGCATGGAGGAGGGACGTCTTGGCTGTGATTCACAGGAACGGACTGCTTCGGACCCTGACGACGGCAGGCGCCGTCCTGGCGGCCGGAGCCGTGGTCGCTGCCGGGCTCACAGGCGCCGACGCGCTCAAGGACCGTCAGGCGCACATGAAGGAGATGGGCAAGGCGTCAAAGGCGATCGCCGACGAGCTCAAGACGGGCAAGGCGGATCCGGCGGTGATCAAGCCCAACGCCGACAAGATCGCCACCAACTCCAAGAACATCCCAACCTGGTTCCCCAAGGGGAGCGGCCCGGAGACTGGCCTGAAGACCAAGGCCCTGCCGATCATTTGGACCGATCCGGAAGAGTTCCAGACCAAGGCGCACAACGTGCAGGTCGCCGCCGCCAACCTCGACGCGGTCGCCGATACCGGCGACATGGCCAAGGTCGGACCGGCGGCGAAGGAGCTCGGTCAGGCCTGTCACTCTTGCCACGAGAAGTTCCAGGCGAAGGAAAAGGACGACTGATTTGACGGCGCAACCGGCCGCCGCCGAAGCGACGCCGGCCAGGGCGCGTATCTGGGACTTCCCGACTCGCCTCCTGCACTGGCTGCTCGTCCTGCTGATTCCGTTCTCGTGGTGGTCGGCGACGCACGACCACCTTCCCTGGCACATCCTGTCTGGGCTCACGATCCTAGGGCTTCTGTGCTTCCGACTGCTCTGGGGCTTGTTCGGCTCGCCCACGGCCCGCTTTTCCCGATTCCTGGCCGGGCCAAGAACGATCGCAGCCTATGTAGGCGGACGGCTGGGCCGCGTGGTCGTGGGTCACAATCCCCTAGGGGGGTGGAGTGTGGCGGCGATGCTCCTGGTCTTGGCGACCCAAGTGGGGCTTGGCCTGTTCAGCGTCGACGAGGACGAGCTGAACGAGGGACCGCTGTCGCGGTTCGTCGACTTCGACACCGGCAGGGCCATAGCCCATTGGCATCACAAGGTGTTCTGGGTGCTGGTCGCCCTCATCGGGATTCACCTGATCGCTATCTTGGTTTACGCCCTGAAGCGCCGAAACCTGTTGGGGCCGATGATCACCGGCGTCGGGCGCCTTGCGCCAGGCGCCCAGGCCCCGCCCCTGGCTCCGGCATGGCGGATAGCGGCGGCGGCTCTGGCGGCCTTCGCCATCACATGGGTCATCGCGCACGGCCTTAGGCTGCGCTGAACGAGAAGGGGTGGCGCATGCGCCAGTGGATGATCGACGCATTCGCCGACGGCCCGTTCAAGGGCAATCCGGCCTGCGTGGTCGAACCCCTCGATATCTGGCCGGACGACGGCTGGATGCAGGCCCTGGCGTCCGAGAACAATCAGGCGGAAACCGCCTTCCTGCGGCGCACGGCCGATGACCGGGTGTTCGACCTGCGCTGGTTCACGCCCGCGACCGAGGTGAAGCTGTGCGGCCATGCCACCCTCGCCAGCGGTCACGTTATCCTCGGCGAGCTTGGGCTGGATGGATCGGACGTGGACTTCGACACTCAGTCCGGCCGCCTCACCGTCAGACGGACCGGTCACGGCTACGAAATGGATTTCCCGTCCGGTCCGCCGCACCGGATCGACGAGCCGGGGAACCTCGCCTTTGCGATCGGCGCGGCCCCGGTGGAGGTCTGGTCGGGACAGTATGTGGTCGCGATCCTGAAGGACGAGGCGGCGGTCCACCGCGCCATGCCGGATCTGCCGGCGATCAAGGAGATGACCTTCTTCGCACTGCGGGCCGGCGCGGGCATGCTGGCCATCACAGCTCCGGCCAATCCAGGATCGCCCTACGACGTAGTCAGCCGCTTCTTTGCCCCTGGAGCGGGGATTCCGGAGGATCCGGCCACCGGCTCGCTCCACTGCACCCTCATGCCGCTGTTCGGCGAAAAGCTTGGCCGCCAGTCCCTGCGCTTCCACCAGGCTTTTCCGGGCCGTGGCGGCGACCTCGAGTGCGAGCTGCGCGGCGAGCGGGTGCTTCTGCGCGGCTCGGCGGTGACCATCGTGGAGGGCCGCCTGCGCGTGTGACGGACAGCCGGCCGCGCTTCAAACGGACGGGGTTTAGTCCGTTCTCGTTTGTTTTCGGCTCTGGGCAGGCTATATTTCAGATTGATCACAACGCCCGGCCGAAAGGCCGGGCGCCGCTGTTTCTGGAGAAGCCGTTGACCGAGATCCTGATGCCCAAGGCCACCGCCGTCTGGCTGGTGGACAACACCTCGATGACCTTCGACCAGATCGCCGATTTCTGTGGTCTTCACCCCCTGGAAGTGAAGGGGATCGCCGATGGCGAGGTGGCGCGCGACATCCGCGGCGCCGATCCCATCGCCAACGGCCAGCTCACCCGCGAAGAGCTGGATCACGCCCAGGCCGACCCCAACTATCGGATGAAGGCCCAGAAGAGCCGCCACGCCGAGGTGCTGAAACCCGCCAAGAAGGCGCCGCGATACACCCCGGTCTCGCGTCGCCAGGACCGACCCGACGCCATCGCCTGGTTCGTGCGCAACCACCCCGAGGTCACCGACGCCCAGATCGCCAAGGCGCTCGGCACCACCAAGGCGACGATCGACCAGGTCCGCAACCGGACGCACTGGAATTCGGTCAACATCAAGCCCGTCGACCCCGTGTCGCTGGGCCTGATCAGCCAGCTGGAACTCGACGCCCTGGTGCGCCAGGCCGCCGAGAGGAAGCGCCGCGACGACGCCCGCCGTCGCGTGACCGAGCCGGAAGGCCCGACCCTCGCCTCTCCTGTGGAGGCGTTCGAGCCGGTCGAGGCGCCCGAAGGCGAGGAAGGCGAAGTCTAGACGGCTGTCCGTCCCCTCACTCTGCCTCCCCA
>JAFANN010000080.1 GCA_019232665.1 Caulobacteraceae bacterium
GGGACCGACGACCCCCTTCGCCTCGACAGCCGACACCCGCGCCTCCCTGAACATGTCCGCCAGTACATCGAGCGGCAGACCAGCGGCCGGTCGCTCGGAGTCGGTTTTGTGAGACAGGAGTCAAGTTTCACGAAACCGGACAGTTCCTGGAAAAGGTGGTGCCGCCTGGGTGACTCGAACACCCGACCTACGCATTACGAATGCGCCGCTCTACCGGCTGAGCTAAGGCGGCCCACGGCGCGTCCGGCAAAGCCGGGCGGCGGGTCAGGGCGTCTCTCTACCGTTCCTCTCGCTTGCCGCCAAGGGCGCCGGCGGATGGGTCGCGGATGCGGGGGATTTCGGGAAGAGGCTGGGCCCGGCGAAGGCGACCACTATGCCGGCGATGACGCACACGGCGGCCAGGGCCATCAGGATCCAGAACGGAAGCGTCAGCAAGCGCACGCCTTGTGGCGGCTCGGGCGGGTCCGGGGCCTCGGGTTCGAGTGACATCCGCTCAGCCCTGGCGCAGGCGCGGGCAGCCTGCAATCCCTCATCGTCGGCGCGCAGAGGCTTGCAGGATCTCCATCAGCGCGTCCTCACTCGGCGCCTCGGCAAACACCATCCCGGCCAGTTCGGCGTCGGCCAGGGGCGCGGCCACGGCGCGCGACAGGCAAAGCGCCGAAATGTGCGGGGCCGGGGAACGTTCGAGCACCTCCGCCAGCGCCCTTGCACCCTTGGGAGAGTGGACAAGGACGAAGCGGACGTCGGGCAGTGTCGCAAGCAGCGCAGCGCTCGGCGGACGCGCCACCGTCTCGTACATCGTCAGACCTCTCGCACTCAGTCCTGCCGACGCGAGCGCGCCGACGAGATCGCCGGCGGGCTCGGCTGCGCCGGGATGCAGAATCGCGCCGTCCGTGGGGCTCCACTGCGAGGCGACGAATTCGCCCAGGGCGCGAACATCTCCGTCGGCGGAGCGCACATCGTTGAAGCCGGCCGCCCGAGCCGCGGCCGCCGTGGCCGCTCCGATGACGAACACCGGCAGGTCGCACCGTGGTGAGCGGGGCGCGAAGGCGCGCACCGCATTGGCGCTGGTGAAGGCCAGGGCTCCGATGGCAGCGAGATCGACCGGCTCGGACGGCAGCAAGCGAACCTCGAGGAGCGGCTCGACCAGCGGGCGCAGTCCCAGCTCGCGGACCCGCGCGGCGGTGGCGTCAGCGCCCGGCTGCGCGCGCGTGATCCAGACCCGAGTCATGCCCGCTCCGCTTTCGTCCGGAGCCTGATCCGCTCGCACGGGACAGATGCGGACGGTGAATCAGGCTCCCTGCCAAGATTCTAGATCACGTTGATCCCGTTCAGGCGATTTTGCCTGAACAAGACGTGCTCTAAGACGCCCTTAAGGCAAAGGAGAGCGGCGGAGCATGAACGGCGCAAGCGAAAGCCTGGACCTGCGGGATCGGAACGCCGTTTTCGCGGCGCTGGAGGCGACGACCTTCGACGTGGCGGTGATCGGCGGCGGCATCACCGGCGCAGGCGTCGCCCGCGACTGCGCCATGCGAGGACTGTCGGTGGCCCTCGTCGAGGCCCGGGATTTCGGGTCCGGCACCTCGAGCCGCTCGTCGAAGATGATCCACGGCGGCCTTCGCTATCTCGCCCAGGGAGACCTGGGGCTGGTGCGCGAAGCGGCGAGCGAACGCAAAGCCGTGCAGGCGATCGCGCCCCACCTCGCCCGGGAGATCCTGTTCGTCATCCCCGCGCGCACCGCCGCGACCATCGCCAAGCTGCGCGCAGGCCTGTGGACCTTCGAAAAGCTCGGCGGCGTCCCCAAGAGCCGGGCCCACGAACTGTGGTCGCGCGCCGAGCTGGCCGCGAAGGAGCCGGCGCTTCGCGTCGACGACCTTTCCGGCGCCGTCGCCTACCCCGAGTACCTGACCGACGATGCGCGCCTGACCCTGGCGAATGTCCGCAGCGCCCACGCGCATGGGGCGACGGTCGCCAACTATGCGCGGGTCGAGCGGATCCTGACCGAAGGTGGCGGCCTCGCCCACCGCCTTGATGTCGTCGAAGCCCTGCCAGCCGCAGGCGATCGTCGGGCCGACGTCCGCGCCCGCGTCATCGTCAACGCCGCCGGACCCTGGGTCGACGCCGTGCGCGCCCTCGAAGATTCCGCGGCGCCGAAGCGGCTCGCCCTCGCCCGTGGCATCCACCTCGTGGTGCGCCATGACCGGTTGCCCGTCGCCCACACCATCGTCACGCCTGCTTCCGACCGCCGGAGCGTCTACGCCGTGCCAAGGGGCGAGGTGACCTACATCGGCACCACCGACACCTTCCATCCGCAGGCGGAAACCTGGCCGCCGGTGACGGGCGAGGACGCGGAGTACCTTTTCGGCGCCATGGCCGCACGGATCGCGGGACCCAGGCTCTCGGCCTCCGACATCGTCTCCGCTTGGTCGGGCGTGCGGCCCCTTGTGGCCCAGGAGGGCAAGAGCGCTTCCGACATCTCCCGGAAGGACGAGGTGTGGACCGGACCCGAGGGTGTCGTCTCGATCGCCGGCGGCAAACTCACCGCCTATCGCAGGATGGCGGAGCGCGTGAGCGACATGGTCGAGGAGCGGCTGGGACGGCGGCCGTCGACCTGCCGGACCGAGGCCGAACCCCTTCCCGGGGGTCAGGTCGATCCACCCTCCATGCGCCGCGAGCTGGAGGCGCTCGGCGCCGCGCCGGCCGAGGCCGAGCGGCTCACGGGCCTTTATGGGGCCGAGGCGCTCGAGGTCGGTGTCGCTGGGCCGGCGGCGGAGGCGGCGCGGGCCGTCCTACACGAGGGGGCCCTCACCCTGGAGGACTATTGGCTGAGACGCAGCGTACGGGGCCTGTTCACGCCGGACGGCGGCCAGGCCGCCCTGGAGCCCGCGGCGCGCGCCATGGCGCCTCTTTTGGGCTGGTCCGAGCAGCGAATCGGCGAAGAGGTCGCCGCCTGCCGTGCGATCCGCACTCACGACATGGCGCCGTTTGCGGCCAAGGCCATAGCGTAAGCCGGCGGCGAACGGAGAGACGATGAGCGGCATGAAGGTTGTCGAAGCGCTCCGAGAGGCGCTGGGGCCGGGCAAGGTCGCCACCGACGAAGCGAGCCTGCAGGCGCGGCGGCACGACTACTGGGCCCTGAGCGCGATTCGCGATCACCGCAAGGATCCCGCTCCGGTCCCCGCATGCGTCGTGCGACCCGGCAATGTCCTGGACGTGCAGGCCGCCTTGCGGGCCGCTGCCGCCGCGGGCGCGCCCGTCATTCCCTTTGGCCTCGGCAGTGGAGTCGTCGGCGGGGTGATCGCCAGGCCTGACGCCGTCGTCCTCGACATGAGCGCCATGAGCCGGGTCCGGTCGATCGACCCCACGGACCTTATGGCGACTTTCGACGCCGGCGTGCGCGGGACGGACGCGGAGGCGGCGGTAGCCGCGCAAGGCCTCACCATCGGTCACTGGCCGCAGTCGGTCGCCGTCAGCAGCGTCGGCGGCTGGGTCGCGACGCGCGCGTCCGGACAGTTCTCCACCGCCTATGGGAACATCGAGGACATGGTTCTGGCGGTTGAAGCGGTCCTCCCTGACGGGACCCTCGTCACCCTCGGCAAAGGGCCGCGAGCGTCTGTCGGCCCCGATCTTCGCGCCCTGATACTGGGCAGCGAAGGAGCCCTGGGGGTGATCACCGGCGTCACGCTTTCGCTGCGCCGTGCGCCGGAAGCCCGGGCGCTGAGCGTCTTCGAGATCGCCGACATGGACCGCGGCTTCGAGCTGCAGCGCCAGATCGTCCAGGCCGGCTGGCGACCGCCGGTGATGCGCCAGTACGACCCGCGGGAGAGCCGGCGAATGGACGCCCGCGCCAGCGCTTGCCTGCTGCTGATGATCCACGAGGGTCCCTCTGGCCTGGTGGGGGCGGAGACGGCCGCAGTGGGAGAGCTGGTGGCGGCGGCCGGCGCGACGCCGATGCCGGCCGAGGTCGCCGAGCGCTGGCTCGAGAACCGCAACCATGTGCCGAGCTGGGACCAGCTGCTCGCCCGCGGTCTCGTGGTCGACACCGTCGAGGTGTCGGCGCCCTGGAGCCGGATCGGCAGTGTGTACGGGGATGCAGTCTCGGCCCTCGCGCGCATTCCGGGCCTCATCGCCGGCTCGGCGCACAGTTCGCACGCCTATCGCAGCGGTCTGAACCTCTACTTCACTTTCGCCATCCAGACCGACGATACGGAGGCGATGGAGCCCGCGTATCTGGCGGCCTGGCGGGCGATTCTCGAAGCGACCGACCTCCACGGCGGAAGTCTCTCGCACCATCACGGCATCGGCCGGGTGCGGCGCGAGTGGCTGGAGCGCGAGCTTGGAGCGGGCGGCGTCACCCTGCTGCGGCGAGTGAAGTCCGCGCTGGACCCGCGCGGCATGATGAATCCCGGCGTCCTGATCCCCAATGCCTGAGCTGGTTTTGGCCCTCGACCTGGGCACCACTTCGGCGAAGGCGGCGGTCGTCGCGCCCGACGGGGCGATCCTGGGTCTTGCGTCCCGGGCTCTGCGGACCCTCGTGCGCGGTCCCGGTCTTGCTGAGCAGGACCCCGAGGCTCTGTGGCGCGCGTCCCTCGGTGTCATGCGCCGCGCCCTCGCGTCAGCCGGGCGGACCGGGGCCGATCTCGCGGCCATCGGCCTCACGACGCAGCGCGCCAGCGCCGTGCTCTGGGACCGCGCGAGCGGCCGCCCGGCAAGTCCGGTGACCGTCTGGAGCGACCTGCGCGGCGCGGAGCGCGCCGTCGAACTGCAGAAGCAGGGATTCTTCCTGTCGCCGCAGCAGCCGGCGACCAAGCTGGAGGGCCTCGTACGCGGCTCCGGCGCGCGACCTACCGATCTCGCCTGGGGAGCTGCGGACAGCTGGGTCCTATGGAGGCTCACCGGGGGCGCCGTTCACGCCACCGACCGCAGCCAAGCCTGGCCCACCGGTTACCTGGGTCTGACCGATCTCGACTGGAACGCGGCGCTGATCGAACGACAGGGGCTGACCGGTCTTGCCTTTCCCCATCTTGTCGACACCTGGGGGTCCCTTGGCCAAACCCATCGGCGCTGGCTTGGCGCAGAGATCCCGATCACCGCCAACATCGCCGACCAGCAATCCGCCCTGATCGCGCACGGCGAGGCGCCGGGGACGGCGAAGATCACCTGGGGCACTTCGGGAACGTTCGACGTCGCGACCGACGGGCCGGTGTTCGCGGGCCTGCCGGGGCTGCCGCCCCTGATCATGTCGTCGGTGGACGGCGAGACGCGGTACTGCATTGAAGGAATGATCCTCTCCGCCGGTTCGGCGCTCGATTGGCTGCGGCGCGCATTCGCCATCGGTTCACCCGATCGGTTGAGCGGCCTGGCGGCAGCCGTCTCCGACGCTAGCGGCGTGGCCTTCCTTCCTGCGCTGCAGGGGCTCGGCGCGCCCCATGGCGAGGCGGGCCGGCGGGGACGGCTCACCGGGCTGGCGACGGGTGCAGACCGCTCCCACATCGCGCGTGCGGCCTTCGAAGGCCTGGCGTTCCGCTCGCGGGAGATCATCGAACGGGCCGAGGCGGCCGGCGTCCTGCCAGCCCGTGCGCCCCTCGGCGTGGACGGCGGCCTCAGCCGCTCGCCGGTCTTCCTGCGGATCCTCGCCGACCTGCTCGGCCGGCCCATCGCGCCTCTCGCAACGCCCGAAGCCACCCTCATGGGCGCTGCGATTGCAGCTGTCCGCGGCGCTGGGCTCCGGTGGGAAGCGGATATGCGGAACACGATCCGCCCGCGCCAGAGACTCGACCCGCAGCTGAGCGCCGATGAAGCGTCGGCGCGATTTGCGACATGGCGGGCAGCGGTTCACCCGGCGTGACGAGAACCCGTCAGATCTCGAGCGCGTCTCCGGCCTCGGCGGCGATGGCTTCGCCCAGGCGCGTGCCCAGGCCGCGCGCCCCGTTCAGGCCGGCCCAGCCCGCGACGTCGACTTCGCCTTGACGCCTGAATCGCCGCGCGCCGTCCGGCGTCAGCGCTTCGACGACCAGCGACAGGCGAGCGCCTTCAACGACGGCGTAGGCGCCGATGGCGGTGCGGCAGGAGCCTTCCAGGAACGCCAGGGCGCCGCGTTCGGCAGTGATGGCGAGGGCGGTTGGCAGGTCCTTGAGCGGCGCGAGCCACGGCGCGTCAGCATCCTCGGCGCGAGTCTGGACCGCCAGGGCGCCCTGGGCGGGAGCCGGCGGGCACTCAATCGGATCGATCAGGCCGCGCGGCACGTGGGAGAGGCCCAGGCGGTTCAGTCCCGCGGCGGCCAGTATGATCGCGTCCGCCTCGCCGGCGTCCATCTTCGCCAGGCGCGTATCCACGTTGCCTCTCAACGGCACGATGGCGATATCCGGCCGGCGATGGCGCGCCTGGGCCTGCCGGCGCAGGCTGGCAGTCCCGAGCCTGGCCCCCGCGGGCATGGCGTCGATCGAGGCGTGGCGGAGGCTGACGAAGGCGTCGCGCGGATCCTCCCTGGCCGGTACCGCGGCGATCACCAGGCCCGGCGGATCCTCGGCGGGCATATCCTTCATCGAGTGGACGGCGCAGTCGAACCGGCCTTCCAGCAGCCCTTCCTCGATCTCCTTGGTGAACAGGGCCTTGCCGCCGATGTCGGTCAGCACACGGTTCTGGATCCGGTCGCCGGAGGTGGTCACCGGCACGAGGACCGCCTCGACTTCACCGCCCAAGGCGGCGGTGATCGCGGCGCGCACGTGGCCGGCCTGGGTGAGAGCCAGCTTGGAGCCCCGCGTCCCTATGCGTATCTGTCGGAAAGTCATGTCGATCCGTTTTGACCACAGCACCCCAGGCGACGCCACCCTCACGGTTCTTGGCGTCGAGACCAGCTGCGACGAGACCGCGGCGGCCGTGGTGCGTCTCGATCCCGACGGCCGCGCGGAGGTCCTCTCCTCGGTGGTGCTCAGCCAGATCGACCAGCACGCGCCCTTCGGTGGCGTGGTGCCGGAGATCGCGGCGCGCGCCCACGTTGAGACCATCGAGGCGATCGTCGCCGGCGCTTTGGCCGAGGCGAACACGCCGGCCGAGATGCTGGACGGCGTGGCGGCGACAGCCGGTCCCGGTCTGGTGGGCGGGGTGATGGTTGGCCTCGCCTTCGCCAAGGCCATGGCGCTGGCGCTCGGCAAGCCCCTGGTCGCGGTCAATCATCTGGAGGGCCACGCCGTCTCGGCGCGACTTGCCGGAGAGGCAGCCTACCCCTTTCTCCTGCTCCTGGTCTCCGGCGGGCATTGCCAGCTGCTCGAGGTCCGGGGGATCGGCGACTGCCGGCGCCTGGGCTCGACGATCGACGACGCGGCAGGCGAGGCGTTCGACAAGATCGGCGGCGCCCTTGGCCTCGCCTACCCCGCCGGTCCGGCGCTGGAGCGGCTGGCGCAGGGCGGCGATCCCGAGCGGTTCGCCCTCCCGCGCGCCCTGCTCGGGCGGCCCGGCTGCGATTTCTCCTTCTCCGGCCTGAAGACGGCGGCGGCGAGGATCGCCCAGGACCTCACGAGCGAAGCAGACCGCCGGGACTTGGCCGCGGCGGCGCAGGCGGCGATCGCGCGTCAGCTCGCCGAGCGCACGGCGCGGGCGATGGACGCCTACGCCGAGCGGAACGATCCGGCGTGCCGCCGCCTGGTGGTCGCCGGCGGCGTGGCGGCCAACGGCGCGATCCGCGAGGCCCTGCAGGACCTGGCGCGCCAGCGCGGGTTTTCCTTCTCCGCCCCGCCGCTGGCCTACTGCACCGACAACGGCGCGATGATCGCGCTGGCCGGGGCCGAACGTCTCGTCGCCGGTCTCATCGACGACCTCGACGCGGAGGCGAGGCCCAGGTGGCCGCTGGACGAAGACGCCGCTCGCCGCGCGCCGACCCACACCCCAGGCCGCAAGGGCGCCAAGGCGTGAAGCGCGTCGGTGTGATTGGAGCGGGCGCTTGGGGCACGGCCCTCGCCCAGACCTGCGCGCGCGCCGGCCTGGAAGTCGTCCTGTGGGCTCGCGAGCCTGAAGTCGCCCGCGACGTCGAAGAGAACCGCGAGAACCGGATCTTCCTGCCCGGCGTCTCGCTCGACCCGGCGATCCGCGCCACGACCGATCCGGCCGATCTGGGGGAGGTGGATCTCGTTTTCGCCGTTCCTCCCGCCCAGCATCTGCGCGTCACCCTGAGCGCCTTCGCCGGGCGCCTGCCTGCGGGAGCCCCGGTCGTCCTCTGCGCCAAGGGGATCGAACAGGGCACCCTGATGCTGATGACGCAGGTTTTGGCGCAGGCGCTGCCCGGGGCCACGCCCGCTGTTCTCTCCGGTCCCAGCTTCGCGGCGGATGTCGCGCGCGGCCTGCCGACGGCTGTGACCCTGGCGGCCGAGGACGAAGCCCTGGCGAGCGAGATCGCCCAGGCCATCGCCACGCCCGTCTTCCGGCCCTACGTGGCGACGGACATGATCGGCGCCGAAGCGGGCGGCGCGGTGAAGAACGTCCTGGCGATCGCCTGCGGCGTCGCCGAAGGCCGGGGCCTGGGGGCCAGCGCCCGCGCGGCCTTGATCACGCGGGGCTTCGCGGAATTGACCCGGCTTGCCGTGGCTCTTGGCGGCGCGCCCGAGACCGTCGCCGGCCTGTGCGGACTGGGCGACCTCGTCCTCACCTGCTCGAGCCCGCAGTCCCGCAACATGAGTCTGGGCGCGGCGCTCGGAAGGGGCGAGCGGCTCGAGGACGTCCTCGCCGGGCGCCTCTCGGTCGCCGAGGGCGTCGCCTCCGCGCCCGCCGTCACCGGCCTCGCGTCAAGGCTTGGCGTGGAAACGCCGATCTGCGAAGCGGTGCGGGCCATCCTGGCGGGGGAGAGCGAGATCGATCCGGCGATCGCCGGACTTCTCTCGCGCCCGCTCCGCAGCGAGGCGCCTCACCTTTAGAACCGGATCGCCAATGGCCCGCTTCCTGCTCCTTTGCCTCGACAAGCCGGACTCTCTGGCTGTGCGCATGGCCAGTCGCGAGGCGCACCTCGCCTACGTCGCGGCCAACGCCGACAAGGTCCCGGCGGCCGGCCCGCTTCTCGACGACGAGGGCCAGATGAAGGGATCACTGCTGATCATCGAGGCGGACGATCGCGAGGGCGTCGAGGCCTTCAGCGCCGCCGATCCCTACCGCCAGGCCGGGCTGTTCGACCGCGTGGAGATCCACGCCTGGCGTCAGAGCGTGGGGAAACCGATCTGAACCCAGCCCAACCTCCTGCCGGAACCCGCCTCTGCGCGCTCGACGATCTCGCCGATCCTGGCGCCAAGGGGTTCATGTTCCGCTCGGGCGAGGCGCTGTTCATGGGTTTCGTCGTGCGCAAGGAGGGCCAAGTCCGGGGCTGGATCGACCGCTGCCCGCACGCCGGCCTGCCGCTCGCCTTCCCGCCCGACCGCTATTTCACCCAGGAAGGCGACCTGCTGCTTTGCGGATCGCACGGCGCGCTCTTCCGGCCGCTGGATGGTCTGTGCGTCGGGGGGCCGTGCGCGGGCAAACGCCTGCTTCCCTGGGCCGTGCGCGTCGAGGACGGTGACGTGGTGGTCGCCTGAGGCTCAGGCCGCGCGCCGTCCGCCGATGAGCCGCCGGACCGCCTGCAGGGGCGACGGCTGTCCGACGCCCAGCAGGCTGGCCCGGAACACGCGCCCGAGTAGGAACAGCTCGAGCCAGATGAAGCCGATCATCAGGATTCCCGAACCGATGACCTCCACGGGCGATACCCCGCCGCCCAGTCGCGCCAGCATGGCGAACGGCGCATAGGGCGGGATCCAGGTCATCGCCCGGACGATGGCCGCCTCGGGGTCGACGATGACCGCGTCCATCATCACCACCACGGGGGCCATGATCGCCATCAGTGCGGGAACGAGATAGGCCTGGGCGTCCTGCATGGTGTCGCTCATCGAGCCGATCGCCAGGAACACCGTCGAGACGATCAGGTATCCGCTGACGAAATAGGCGAGCAGCGCGGGCGCCATCCACGGCTCGCGCAGCGGCTGCAGGGCGGCGGCCGCCATTTCGGCGGCCGGCCCATGAAGAGCCTGCACGGCCGCGGCGGCGCAGGCAACCCAGACCGCGAGGATGGTCAGGCCCACAGCGCCCAGCCCCAGCAGCTTTCCGAGCATCAGCTCTTCGGGACGCACGCAGGCGAGAACGGCCTCCAGGAGTTTGTTCGACCGCTCCTCGATCAGCCCCTGCAACATCATCGAGCCGGTGGTCATGGCGGCCACCAGCAGGAGGTAGACCAGGGCCAGGGGAAGCACCGATCGCAGAACGAGGGATTCGCGCGGCGGCGCGACGGCGTTCGAACCCGTCGTGACCTGTGGCTGCAGCGACTCGATCCGCTCGGCGTCCGATGGCGACAGGCCGGCCGTTCGCAGCGCAGCGAGACGTTCGGCGCGCCCGGCGGCGGCGCGGACGATCCTCACCAGGCCCGGATCAGCCGAGGGCGACGCCCAGATGCGGGCCCGCTTCCCGTTCGCAAGGTCGTTCGGAACCCATAGCGCGAGGGCGAGCGGCGCGGACTTGGCGCCCGGCCCGACGGGCAGTCCGAAGTGACGCTGGATGACGGCCCCGAAGGCCTCCGGACCCGAATTCAGCGGCGCATCGACAGGAGGCGGCGCGCGAACGAAATCGCCCGCGCGTCCAGTCGTTGCGAGGCGGCGATCGATGACCGGGGCGACGATGTTCGCCGGGTCGACGACGACGAAGGCCGAGCTCCGCGTGGGGCTTTCGAGCACCTGCGTCGCCGCCACTGAGCCGGCGATGACAATAGGCACGACGAGCAGGAGCATCCAGAAGCCACGGGTGGCGACCACCTGGCGATACTCCCTGAGAGCGATGAGCCATGCACGCCTCATGCCGCGACCCCGGACTGGCCGCCCACGAGATGCAGGAACACCTCGTGCAGGCTGGCGCGCTCGACCTGGAATGCGCGCAGGGGAAAGCCGTTCGCCGTGCAGGCTTCCAACACGTCGCCGGGATCGGCGCCCGGGGCGAGCGCGACCTCATAGTCGGTCCAGCCGTCAGCCTGCGTGCGGACGGCGGCCGCGCGAACGACGCCGGCGAGCCGGTCAGGCGCCCCGCGGGCAGTGACGCGGAGGCGCGCGGGCAGAAGATTGCGGGCCTCGCCAACCGTCCCTTGGAATACTGACTTTCCGGCCGACAGAAGCAGGAGCCGGTCGCACAGGCGCTCGGCATGCGCCATGACGTGGGTCGAGAACACCACCGTCGCGCCGCCCGCGGCCGCGTCTCTGACCAGGTCCTCCAACATCGCCTGATTGACCGGGTCGAGACCGGAGAACGGCTCGTCCAGGAGCAGGAGGCGCGGCGCGTTCACCAGGGCGGTGGCCAGCTGCACCTTCTGCGACATGCCCTTCGAGAGACTGGCGACCGGTTTCCTCACCCATTCGCCGAGGTCCAGACGCTCGACCAGTTCGGTCGCAGCGCTCGAGGCCGCAGCGCCCGACAAGCCTTTGAGCCGCCCGAAATAGGAAATCACGCCGGCCACGCTCATCTGGCGGTAGAGACCGCGTTCCTCGGGAAGGAACCCGATCATCGGCGCCTGCTCGCGACCAGGCGCGCGCCCGAGCACTTCGATGCGGCCCGCGGTCGGCCGCAGGATGTCGAGGGCCATCCGCAGCGATGTGGTCTTGCCGGCGCCGTTGGCGCCGAGAAAGCCAAAGACGCCACCCTCGGGAACCTCGAAGCTCAGGCTGTCCACCGCAGTGAACGCCCCGAACCGCTTGACCACCGCCTCGAAGGTCAGGACCGCCATGCGCGTCCTTCGGCTGCCCGCTTGCGCATCATCGGCTGCCCCTGCCTCCGGCGTCTAATAGACCATTCCCTGCACGACGGCCTTGAGGCGCTCCATCACAGAGAGCTTGTCGTCCGGGAAGTCCTGATCGATCCACCAGGCCTCGACCTCCCGCAGGACCGCGCCGATCTGAGGTCCGCGCGGCACGCCAGCGGTCGCGACCTCGTCCCCCGAGAGCGGCAGGGTCGGAGGCGTCCAGCTGCGGGCCATCGGCAGCAGCGCGCGCCACTGAACAGCGGCGGCGGGACGATCCGAGCCGGCCCAGGCGAGAAGGACCCGGTCGCAGAATGTCCGGGCCCCCAGGCGATAGACGATCCGCCGCATCTCACGCGGGCTCATCCACGACACCAGGCGCGGCTCCGTCCCCAGCGCCGACTCGAGCCGGTCCCGCACGCCGTTCGAGAGACGCAGCCGCTGGGCGGTCTCGACGCCGACCCAGGGTTCGTCCGGCAGCAGGGCCGCCAGGCGCAGGAGCGGTTCCTGCTCGAACATGATTTCGGTCTCGATGCGCACGAGCGAGTCGAATCGCGCCAAGTCCGTAGCTCTGGGGACAAGGCGGCGAAGGACGCCGGCGTCATCCATCAGCCGCACCGCAGGACGCGGATCGTCGGCGGCCAGCAGTTTCATCAGCTCGGCGGCGATGCGCTCCGAGGACAGCGTCTCCACCAGGGGGGCGAGCTCGGCGCAGGCGGCAAGGGCCTCCGGGTCGGGCTCGCCGCGGCCGTACCAAGCCAGGAAGCGGAAGAACCGGGCGATGCGCAGGGCGTCTTCCCGGATCCGGGTCCGCGCGTCGCCGACGAAGACGATCGCGCCGCGGCGGGCGTCGTCGACTCCGCCTCCGGTCGGGTCGAAGAGTCGTCCCTGCTCATCCGCGTAGAGGGCGTTGAGCCGGAAGTCCCGCCGGGCCGCGTCCTCGGCCCAGTCCTTGGTGAAAGCGACGACGGCGCGGCGGCCGTCGGTCTCCACATCCCGGCGCAGGGTGGTGATCTCGAACGGCCGGCCCTCGCGAACGGCGGTGATCGTGCCGTGTTCGACGCCCGTGGGAACCGCGCGGATGCCAGCGGCCTCGAGCGCGGCGATCACCTGCGGCGGCTCCAGCGTCGTGGCGATGTCCACGTCGCTCACCGGTTGGCGCAGCAGGGCATTGCGCACGCACCCGCCCACGAAGCGCGCGCAGTCCTCGCCGCCTGCCGCCTCTAGCGCCGCCATCACCGCCCGCGTCGCCGGGTGGACCATCCAAGGTTGGACGGGGAGCGTCTCGGTCATGGGCGCGAGCTGCCGGGGTGAGGGACGAAATAGCCGGGGGCGACAGAACCGTCCGGACGCACGTGAGCCGGCACATAGGTCCCGGTCAGCGGCCGCATCGGCCAGAGGGCGGAGACCACCAGCGAGAGTACAGCCAGGGTCGCGCCGACGGCGACCAGCCATGTCCACGGCGTCGCTCCCATCGCCTGCCCCCTCCGTCGTGCGCCCTCCCGCCAGAGGAAGAAGGCGACGAAGGGCAACAGGAACAACCCTGCCCGGATGAGCAGGGTCCTAACCAACCGCCGCTCCGTAAAGACGGTCGTAGAGCGCGCGCAGCATGCCCGCCGTCGCGCCCCAGATCAGCCGGTCCTCCCAGGTGATCGCGTAGAAGCGCCGCACGTCGCCAGCCGGAGTGCGGCCCTCGCGCGCCTCGAAGTTGGCGGGGTCCATCAGGAAGCCGAAGGGCGTCTCGAAGATGTCGGCTACCTCGTCGGGGTTGGCCACGAGGGTGAAGCCAGGCGTCACGAACCCCACGACCGGCGTCACGTGAAAACCGGTGCCCGTTCGATAGGGGGTCGAAAGGCCGGCCAGGGTGATGAACTCCGGCGCCAGGCCGATCTCCTCGTGGGTCTCTCGCAGAGCCGTTTCCCACGGCGTTTCACCAGGATCGCAGCGACCGCCGGGCAGGGCCACCTGCCCGGTGTGGCGGCGCAGGGTGTCCGCCCGGCGCGTGAGAATGACGGAGAGGCCTTCGGGACGCTCCACGAGGCCGACGAGGACGGCGGCCGGAGTCAGCGGCTGGGGAGGATCGGCGAGCTTGCCCGGATTGAGGTCGAAGTCAGAGCGCGGCGGCGCTTCCTGGGCGGTGACCTCCAGGGGATCGAGATGGCGCGTGATCCAGCTCCTCAGGTCGGCGGGCGGCGCGGATGCGTTCACGCCGCCTCCGGCTCGTCGGGCGGGCCGATGGGAAACCAGACGCCCCCGGACTGCACGGCCATCATCGGCCCATCGGAAAAGGATCGCTCCACGGCCAGGTCCGCCAGTTCGTAGAACACCGGCCGCGCAATCAGGGCTTCCAGCCCACGACGCACATGCAGATACGGCCGCGGCTCGCCGTCGTTGCCCGGGATGTCCACGCGGATGGCGTTGTCCGGTCCGGCGTCGACCACGTCGCCGACATTGGTGAGGAAGCGCAGCACAGGGCGGCCCTGATCGTCCCGCGCCTCGTCGACCCGGATGGCGATGAAGGGCGCGTCCTCGACCTTGATCCGGAGCTTTTCGACCGGCGTCACGAGATGGAAGCCGTCCGGATCCTTGCGCAAGACAGTGGAGAACAGGCGCACGAGGCCTTCGCGACCGATCGGCGTACCCTCGTGGAACCACAGCCCATCGCGACGGATGACGATGTCGATGTCCCCGCAGTGCTCGGGATTCCACAAGTGGACGGGGGGAATGCCACGCCCAGGCCCTGCCGCCGCAGCGACCACGCCCTCCAGTCCCAGCACCCGTTCAGCCTGACTCATTGGCCTAGGACGTAGGCGCGTCCGGCGGCTGGCTCAAGCTTCAGGACGCCTCAGGCGAGCGGAACCACCGGCCCCGAGAGATCGGCGTCGCCGCCCGGAACAAGCGCGCGCACCATAACCCGGGCCTGATCGACAGGGCCCGGGATGCGAACCTGCCGCGCGCGATCGGCGGAGAAGCCGAGGGGACTGAAGAAAGGCTGGTCGCCCACCAGGACCACATAGGCCCATCCGGCCGCGGCGGCGGCCTCGCAGGCGCGGGTCACGAGGTCCGCGCCGACGCCCTGGCGCCGGCAACTCGTGTCCACCGCGATCGGCCCCAGCAGCAACCCGGGCTTGCCGCCGATGGAGACGTGCCAGAGGCGCACGCACCCCACCGCCTCCTCGCCGCGCCAGGCCACGAAACTGACGTCGCGGTCGAGCCGGCCCCTCTCACGCAGTCTCTCGACCGACTTGGCGAAACGGCCCGGACCGAAGGCGCGCGCGATCAGACGATCGACCACCGCCGTGTCGGCGGGCGTCTCGGGAGCCAGAAGCTCGTCGGCGGTGGAAACAGCGATGCACATGGGGGCGCGCGCGATAGGGCCATTGGCCCGTGTCGTCAACGACGCAACCGTCGCATGGCGCGTTGCGCAAGCCCGCCGTGGAAGGTACCCGAGATACCGATGAGCGAGGCGGGGAGCGTCGCGCCCTCAGCGCGCGAGCTGCTGCGCGAGGGCGACTATCTGAGGTTCTGGGCCTCGCGATGGATGGGCAGCCTCGGCTCCCAGATCCAGAGCGTCACCATGGGCTGGCAGATCTACGCCATCTCGCGCCAGATCCTCAGCGTGGGCGCCTCCGCCCTCAACGTCAGCCTGATCGGCCTGATCACCTTCGCCCCGATGTTCCTGCTGGCCCTGATCGCCGGCGAGTCCGCCGACCGGCACGACCGGCGCAAGGTGCTGCTGTTCTGCTACGCCGGCGAGACGACCGGCGTGGCCGTGCTGGTGGCGACCTCCTTCACCCACCACGCCTCGGTTCCCCTGTTGCTCGCCATCGCCTTCGTGTTCGGGACGTCGCGGGCGTTCTTCTCGCCGGCCATGGCCGCGCTCGTCCCGATGCTGGTGCCCCGTCCACTCCTGCCGCGGGCGATCGCCTGGAACTCGCTCGCCTCCCAGTCGGCCTCAATCCTTGGGCCAGCCCTGGGCGGGCTGCTGGTGGCGATCTCGCCAGGCGCGGCCTATGCCGCGACGCTGTTCCTTTATCTAGCTGCGGCGCTGTGTCTGGTGCGCATCCAGAGCCGGACCCGGCCCGAGGCCCAGCCCGGCTCGCGCCTCGAACTCGTCAAGGCCGGGTTGGCCTATGTCTGGAGCCAGAAGGTGGTGTTCGGCGCGATCTCGCTGGACCTCGCCGCGGTCATCCTCGGCGGCGCGAGGGCCCTGCTTCCCGCCTTCGCCAGGGACGTCCTCCACGCGGGATCCGAAGGCTTCGGCCTCCTGCGGGCGGCGCCCGCCGTCGGCGCGACATTCGTCGGACTCTACCTGGCTTCTAATCCCATCCGCCGACGCGCCGGCGCGATCATGCTCGTCGGCGTGGCCGTCTACGGCGCCGGGACCGTCGTTTTCGGCGCCTCCAGGCTGCTGTGGCTTTCCGCGGGAGCCATGGTCGTCCTGGGCGGAGCGGACATGTTGAGCATGTTCGTGCGCCAGACGCTGGTGCAGGTGATGACGCCCGACGCCCTGCGCGGACGCGTCGCCGCCTTCTCCAGCCTCTTCGTGAGCGCCTCCAACGAACTGGGCGAATTCGAGAGCGGCCTTGTGGCGCGGTTTCTGGGGCCGGTCCTGGCGACGGTGGTTGGAGGGATCGGCGCCGTGGCCGTCACCGGAGTCTGGGCCTTCCTGTTTCCAGGCTTGCGCAGGGCGGACCGCCTCGAATAATCACCTCTCAAACGCTTGTATGACGAAGGGAAGGATGCGCCCCATGGGAGTGCTCGACGGCAAGGTGGTTCTGGTCACCGGCGGCGGCAACGGCATCGGGCGCGAGTGCGCCCTGATCGCCGCGAAGGAAGGGGCCAAGGTGGTCGTCAACGACCTCGGTGGCGGCCTTTCCGGCGGCGACGAAGGCTCGGCGGGACCTGCCGAAATGGTGGCGCAGGAGATCCGCGCCGCGGGCGGCCAGGCCGTCTCCAATTCCGAGTCCGTGACCTCGATGAAATCCGTCCAGGGCATGGTCGAGCAGGCGCTCGACACCTTCGGCGGGCTGCATGCGGTGATCAATCCCGCCGGCATCCTGCGTGACGGCATGTTCCACAAGATGAGCGACTCGGACTGGGACAAGGTCATCGAGGTCCACCTGCGCGGCACCTACAATGTCTGCCGGGCGACGATCGAGCATTTCCGCAACCAGGAGGATGGGGCCTACATGCTCTTCACCTCCACCTCCGGCATCATCGGCAATATCGGCCAGACCAACTACGGCGCGGCCAAGATGGGCATCGCCGGCCTCTCGCGGATCATCGCCATGGAGGGCGCCAGCAAGAACGTCCGCTGCAACTGCATCGCACCGGTCGCCTGGACCCGCATGACCCAGTCGGTGCCGGTGAAGGACGAAGCCCAGGCCGC
>JAFANN010000163.1 GCA_019232665.1 Caulobacteraceae bacterium
TTCGAGACAGGCAGCTTCTTCTTCCACACTAACGACGATGGCGCGGGCGCGCCGTGGAACCGCCGCGCGGTCTGGGCGCCCGACGGAGCCGACGCCAGCGGCCTGAGCGAGTTCGAGGACACCTCGGTCGACATCGAGTGGAAGCCCGGGACGCGCCATGCGCGCAAAGCCGTGGTCCGCCTGAGGGACGCGAGCGGAGAGCGCCGCGTGACGTATGAGCCGCAGTACGAGTTCTTCATGCTGGGCCTGGGCTATGGCCATCCGAAGTGGAGCCATGGCTCCAACCTGGGGGCGCTCGCCGTGGAGCGGGAGGACCTTAAGCTAAGCGAGGTCGATCCGAAGCTCCCGCATCACCTGCACGTGCAGGCGCTTTCCCGGGTCACGTATGAGGACGCCAGCGGCACGTCAGCTGTGGGCCGCGCGGTGCTCGAGCAGCTCGCCATGGGCCCGCACAAGCCTTCCGGCCTGGCCGGCATCCTGGATTTCCCTTCCTGAAGGCGCCGGCATGACCCTCGCCGAGCGGCTCGCCGCCTATCTTTCGCGAACCGAGGGACGCGCGGTCGTCGTCGAGAACCTCGCGCGGATCTCGGGCGGCGCGAGCCGCGAGACCTACCGGTTCGACGCGATATCGGAGGAGGGGCGGCGGCCATGCATCCTCCGGCGCGACCCTCCGGGCAGCCTTATCGACACCGACCGTCGGCTGGAGTTCCTGGCGATCCGCTCCTTCCTGGGCCGTGACGTTGCCGCGCCCCACGCCCTGGTCCTCGAGATCGAGGGCGGCGAGCTCGAGCGACCGTTCTTCATCATGGGCCGGGTCGAGGGCGGCGCGCCTGCTTCGCCCTTCGCCGTCGATCCCTATGGCGCGCACGCCGCAGAGATCGGTGAGCAGTTCTTCTCGATCATGGGACGCATCGCCGCCGAGCCGGTGGACGCTCTGCCGATCCTGGAGGCCGCGGACCGGCCGGCGCCCGAGGATTGCTGGCGGCGGGAGCTCGACTACTGGGCCGGCGTGATCGACGCCGACGAGCTGCATCCGCAACCGATCGTGCGCGCGGCGATCCGGCGATTGCGCGCTGCGCCGCCCCCGCCGGCGTCAAAGATCGCCGTCGTCCACGGCGACTTCAGGACGGGCAACTTCCTGCACGACGGGGCGGGCCGGATCCTTGCCGTTCTCGATTGGGAGATGGCGCACCTGGGCGACCCGCTCGAGGACCTCGCCTGGGCCATGGACCCGCTGTGGTCGCGGCCGGGCGATCCGCGCATCTCGGGCATGGTCACGATGGACGAGGCGCTGGCGATCTGGAGCCGTGCGAGCGGCCTGACGGTCGATCGCAAGGCGCTGGCCTGGTGGCGTCTGTTCGCCTCGGTGAAGGGCCAGGCGATCTGGACCTCGTCGGCCAAGGCCTGGCTCGATGGCGGCATGACCGAGCCGATCCTCCTCTTCTCGGGATGGCTCACCGCCAGGGCGCAGGACGAGATCCTCGCGCGCCACCTCTTGGAGCTCGGCCCCGCATGACCCCCAGCTTGCCGACGATCCTGATGGGGCAGGTGGCGGCGCTCAGCGCGCCGGCTCCGCCCGAGGCCTCCGGCGACTACGCGGTCAGCCGCGGCGGCATGGTCGCCATGCTGCTGATGCTGTCCGCCCAGGAAGCCGAGCGTGGGCCGGCCGCCCGCGTTTGGGAGAACGGCGCCTTACGCTCCCTGCTCGCCGATGCGGCGGGCGATTACGACGAGGTTCTCGGCGGCGCTCTCTCGTCCGCCGCTGGCGTGACCGACGGCGATGGCGGCTGGAGCGTCCTCGACGCGGCCAACGCGGACCTGCGCCGTCGCCTCATCGCCTTGCACGAAGCCGCCGAATCCCGCCGGGACGAGGGCGTGCAGCGCCGCATCCTCGATCTCTACGTGGAGATGGCGAAGGCGAGACATCTGGATTTGCCTGGCGCCGCCGGCGGATAGGGAGAGACATCGATGCGCGCCCTGCAACTGACCGGCGGCTTGGGACTGGAGCACCTCCTGGTGCTCGACATGCCTGATCCGACACCTGGCCCCGGAGAGGTCTTGGTGCGGATGCGGGCGGTCTCGCTAAATTACCGCGACCTGTTGATGCTCAACGGGGTCTACGGACCTCAGACGCCCCTGCCGTTGACGCCCTTTTCAGACGGCTGCGGCGTGGTGGAGGCGGTGGGCGAGGGCGTCACGCGATTCCGGCCGGGCGATCGCGTGGCCACGATGTTCTTCCAGAAGTGGGTGTCCGGACCGCCGACGCCCGAGGGACTACGTTCCGCGCTGGGACTGCCGGTTCCAGGGGCGGGACGGGAACTGGCGACCTTTCACGAAGACGGACTCTCGAAGGTTCCCGAGTTCCTCACAGACCAGCAGGTCGCCTGCCTTCCTTGCGCGGCGCTGACAGCCTGGCGCGCCCTGTTCGAGGACGCGCGGCTCAAGCCCGGCGATAGCGTCCTGCTGCTGGGCACCGGGGGTGTGTCGATCTTCGGCCTGCAGTTCGCCAAGGCCGCAGGCTATCGGGCGATCATCACCTCTTCGTCGGACGAGAAGCTCGAACGGGCCCGCTCGCTGGGCGCGCACCACACGATCAACTATCGCACGACCCCCGAGTGGGGCGCGCCAGCGCGCAAGGCGGCGGGCCCGGGCGGCGTCGACTTCATCATGGGCGTTGGCGGCGCCATGCTCGGCGAAGGCCTTAAGGCAATCGCCCTGATGGGCCATATCGCCATCATCGGCGTGCTGGGCGGCGTGGCCGAACCCCTGCCGTTCGGCTCGATGATCGGCACCGGCGCACGGCTGCAGGGCGTGATGGTGGGATCACGCGCGATGTTCGAGGACATGTGCCTCGCCATCGAGACGCACCGGATCTCGCCGGTGGTCGACAAGGTCTACCCGTTCACCGAGGCCCGCGCCGCCTTCGAGGCCATGGCCCACGGCGAGCACTTCGGAAAGATCGTGCTGACGTTCTGAAAGTCGTCCCGGTGATTTCTAATTTCCTCTGTCATCCCGGGCCGTAGCGAACCCGGCGTAGCCGGGTGTAGCGAGGACCCGGGATGACAGGAAAATAGGGAGCGAGGGTTTTGCAACGGTCCCAGAAGGGGACGGACGGATTTCACTTTACGCGGCGCAGGTCCCAGTCGAACCATGTGGACCAGTCCTTGCCATCCGTGGACTTCTGGGCGCTCTCGCTCACCACCCCGCCCTCGACCTTCCAGGTGATGCGCGCGAGCCCATGGCCTGCGCCCGACGTCTGTTCGCCTTCCAGGTTCATTTCGCCCTGCTGCATGCCGCCCTGGAGCGAGAGCAAAGCGCCGTCGCCGCCCACGCTTTCGCGCCGCCAGAGCGTGGCGTCGGGATCGTAGCGGATCAGCGCCGCCGTAGAGGGGCCTTTGGCCGGCGCGATCTCCTCGAGCAGGCCGCAACCGTCGGCGAGGCGAGTCACCTTCACGTGGGCGAGGACGTCAGCCCCACCGGGCTCATAGGCGGTCCAGTCGCCGACCCAGAAGTCGAACTGCCGGTAGGGACCATCGGCGCAGGCGCCGCTGGTGGGCGGGGCCGCCGACGCCGGCGTCCCAGACGCAGGCGCAGGAGTTGGGGCCGGAGCCGTCGTGGCGGCAGGCGGGGCCGCCGCCGGGACGGGTGGCGCGGTCGTGATGGCGGACTGCGCCAGCGCGGCCGCAGCGGCGAGGACAGTAAGCGTCAAGGGATCAGCGGGACTCCAGCCAGGCGATGATCGACTCCGCCGCCGCGTCGGGGGCGATATGGTCGGAGCGGATATGGATCTCGGGGGATTCCGGCGGCTCGTACGGACTGTCGATGCCGGTGAAGTTCTTCAGTTCCCCCCGCCTGGCCTTGGCGTACAGACCTTTCACGTCCCGCGCCTCGGCCACCGCTAGCGGGGCGTCGACGTAGATCTCCACGAACTCTCCTGGCTCGACCCGATCGCGCGCCATCTGCCGGTCGCTGCGGAAGGGGCTGATGAAGGAGACAAGGACGATCAGTCCCGCGTCCGCCATCAGGCGCGCCACCTCGCTCACCCGCCGGATGTTTTCGACGCGGTCGGCCTCGGTGAAACCGAGGTCGCGGTTGAGCCCGTGACGGACGTTGTCGCCGTCGAGAAGGTAGGTGTGACGGCCCAGGCCGTGCAGCCGCTTCTCGACCAGGTTCGCGATCGTCGACTTCCCGGCGCCCGAGAGGCCGGTGAACCAGAGAACGGCGGGCTTCTGCCCAAGCGTCTGGGCGCGGCGGGCCTTGGTGACGTCCACGGCCTGCCAGTGGATGTTGTGCGACCGCCGCAGGGCGTAGTGGATCATGCCCGCGCCGACAGTGGCGTTCGTCATCCTGTCGATCAGGATGAAGCCTCCGAGGTCGTGGTTGTCCGCGTATGGCTCGAACGGGAGCGGCTGGGTCAGGCTGACATTCGCCACCGCGATCTCGTTCAGGTCGAGGTGGCGGGTCGCCAGGTGCTCGAGGCTGTTGACGTTGATCTTGTACTTCAGCTCGGTGACCGTGGCCGAGACGGTGCGGGTCCCCAGCTTGAGCCAGTAGGCCCGGCCAGCGATGAGCGCGTCCGCCGACATCCACACCAGGGTGGTCTCGAACTGGTCGGCGACTTCCACGGGCGACGCGGCGGCGGCGATCACGTCGCCGCGGGAGCAGTCGATCTCGTCCTCCAGGGTGAGGGTCACCGATTGACCCGCGACCGCCAGCGGAAGGTCGCCATCCGCGGTGACGATCCGCGCGATGCGGCTCTCGCGGCCAGACGGCAGCACCCGCACGGGGTCTCCAGGCCGTACGGTTCCGGCGTCGATCTGTCCGCTGAAGCCGCGGAAGTCGAGGTCGGGTCGGTTCACCCACTGCACGGCCATCCGGAACGGTCGGGCGGCCCGGCGGTCCTGGTCCACCTCGACGGTGTCGAGATGGTCGATGAGGGTCGGGCCGACGTACCACGGGGTCAGATCGCTTCGGCGGGCGATGTTGTCTCCGCGTAGGCCCGAGATCGGAATGGCCGTGACCTCGGCGATGCCGAGCGCGTCGGCGAAGGCCGCGTAGTCGGCGACGATACGATCGAAGACGGACTGGTCGAAGCCGACCAGGTCCATCTTGTTCACGGCCAGCACCACCTTCTCGATGCCGAGCGATTGGACGAGGAAGCTGTGGCGCCGGGTCTGGGTGAGCACGCCCTTGCGCGCGTCGATCAGGATGACGGCGAGGTCTGCGGTGGACGCGCCGGTGACCATGTTGCGGGTGTACTGCTCGTGGCCGGGCGTATCGGCGACGATGTACTTGCGCTTGTCGGTGGCGAAGAAACGATAGGCGACGTCGATGGTGATGCCCTGCTCGCGCTCGGCGGCGAGGCCGTCCACCAGCAGGGCGAAGTCGATATCGCCGCCCTGGGTGCCGACACGGCGAGAGTCGGCCTCGAGGGCTGCCAGCTGGTCGTCGAAGATCACCTTCGAATCGTAGAGCAGGCGCCCGATCAGCGTGGACTTGCCGTCGTCCACCGAGCCGCAGGTGATGAACCGCAGCAGCGACTTGTTCTGCTGGGCGTCGAGATAGGCCTCGATGTCGGCCTCGATCAGGTCTGTCCCGTGGGGCATCAGAAGTAGCCCTCGCGCTTCTTCTTCTCCATCGACGCGGACTGGTCGTGATCGATCACCCGGCCCTGGC
>JAFANN010000061.1 GCA_019232665.1 Caulobacteraceae bacterium
ACGGGGTCGTCCTCAGCCGGGCGCCGGCCGCGGTCGCGGCGATCCGCGCGCGGGTGGGGATGGTATTCCAGCAGTTCAACCTCTTCCCGCACCTCACGGTGCTGGAGAACTGCACGCTGCCGCTGCGGCGGGTGCGGGGGCTGAGCGCCGAGGACGCGCGAGCGCGGGCGATGCTCTACCTCGAGAAGGTCCACATCCCCGAGCAGGCGGCCAAGTTCCCCGCCCAGCTGTCCGGCGGCCAGCAGCAGCGCGTGGCGATCGCCCGCGCCGTGGCCATGGGTCCGCAGCTGCTGCTGCTCGACGAGCCGACCTCGGCGCTCGACCCGGAGATGGTCAAGGAAGTGCTCGACACCATGCTGGGCCTCGCCGCGGACGGCATGACCATGGCGGTGGTGACCCACGAGATGGGCTTCGCGCGGGAATTCGCGACCCAGGTGATCTTCATGGACCGCGGCCGGATTGTCGAGACGGCGGCGCCCGCCGACTTATTCGCCAATCCGCGCGAAGAACGAACCCGGGCCTTCCTGCGTCAGGTGCTGCGCAAGGACTGAACGTGAGGTCATCTCTCCCCCCCTTGGGGGAAGTGCGGCCGAAAGCCGGGAAGGGGGCTCGCAGGCCGTTTCGGCCAATGTCCGCTTCGGGTTCGTGAGCGGTCATTCGCACCCTTCCGAATAGTGGACATCAGCCAACTGAGCAGAGCACGCTCCTCGGAGGCGGACGCGCCCAATGTCCGCCATGGGGCGGGCGGGAGCGGCCCCGCGCAATGGAGCGGAGAAACGAACTCACACTGAGCCGACTGCCGTGGCGTCACGGTTGCCTGGCGGCGCGGGCATGCGCACATGGCGGCGAAGAGTAGGGAGGAAGCGTGATGGCCGATTTCGGCGGCGAGGTTGAGGCGTTCCGGGCCGACGCCCGCGCCTGGCTGGAAGCGAACTTTCCACCGGCGTTGAAGACCGAGGCCGGCCGCCGGAGCGGCGACGCGAAGGTCTGGCGTGAGCGGATGGCGGACAAGGGCTGGGGCGCGCCGACCTGGCCGAAAGCCTATGGCGGGGGCGGCCTTTCGCGCGGCGAGGCGCGCGTGCTGGCGGAAGAGATGGCGCGGATCGGCGCCTCCAACCCGATCGGCGGCCTGGGCATCATGAGCATCGGCCCGACCATCCTCGAGCTTGGCACGGAGGAGCAGAAGAAGCGCCACCTGCCCGGCATCGCCCGCGGCGAAAAGGAGTGGTGCCAGGGCTATTCCGAGCCGGGCGCGGGCTCCGACCTCGCGTCCTTGCAGACCAAGTGCGAGGACAAAGGCGACCACTGGCTGGTCAACGGCCAGAAGATCTGGACCTCGGTCGCCAACCTTGCCGACTGGTGCTTCTGCCTGGTGCGCACCGACCCAGCCGCCAAGAAGCACGAGGGGATCAGCTGCCTGCTGATCGACATGAAGGACCCGGGCGTGGAGACGCGGCCGATCCGGCTGATCAACGGCGACAGCCCCTTCTGCGAGACCTTCTTCACCGACGTGAGGGCGCGCAAGGACGACATCGTCGGACCGCTGAACGGCGGCTGGACGATCGCCAAACGGCTCCTCCAGTTCGAGCGTGACGCCATCGCGGCCGGCCTCGGCGGCGGGACGCTGACGGGTCCGGCCTCGGCAATGAGCGTCGAAGACTACGCCAAGCGCTACATTGGTCTCGATGGCCAGGGACGGCTCGCCGACGCCGACTATCGCAGCCGGCTGGTGCAGCACCGGATGGAACACCAGGCTTTCCAGCTGACCCTTCGCCGGGCCGCTGACGAGGCGAAGTCGAACCAGGGCCCGAGCAACGCCGCCGCGATCATGAAGTATGCGGGGGCCAAGGTCGCGCAGGATCGCGCCGAACTGATTGTCGAGGCCCTGGGCGCCGAGGGCCTAGGCTGGGATGGCGACGGTTTCGAGGATCACGAGCTGGCGCAGGTGCGCGGGTGGCTGCGGACGAAGGCCAACTCGATCGAGGGCGGCAGCTCGGAGATCAACCTGAACGTCGTCTCCAAGCGCGTGCTGGGCCTGCCAGACCCGAAGTAAGGGCGTCGCCGCCGCGGGAGCAACTGTTCCGTTGAGGCGGGCCAGGCTCCGACGCGGCTGGGATTTCAGGCCACGAGCGCGGCGGGAATCTCGATCTCGATGTCGAGCAACTGCTGCGCCTTGCCCTTGGCCAGGGGATCGAGCCGCAGGCTCGAAAACTGGCCACCGCCGAGCGCCTGGATCAGGTGGAAGTTGAGCGCGCCAAGGCCGGGCAGCTCATAGCGCAAGACTTGCGGGTGCTCGGCGCCTTCGAATTCGTGGGCGAAGAAGGCTTGCACCGCCGCGGGCGTCAGAGCCTTGCGGATCCACGGGAGGTATTCCGCCCCCCTGGCGATCACGCCGATGTTGAATGCATCGCCTTTGTCGCCGGACCTTGCCCAAGCGAGGTCGATCAGCGGACGCGATGTCGTCGGCCCGTCCTGCGCCGGATCGGGTGGAACCACCGGCCGCTCGATCGCCTCGGGGTCGAAGGTCGTCGGCGTCGCCTCGGCGGAG
>JAFANN010000206.1 GCA_019232665.1 Caulobacteraceae bacterium
AGGTCCGCCGGATCCGCAACGGCTCGCCGGCGGATAGCGAACCGGACATCTGAAAATCATGGCTTCCGGCGACAGCCTGCGACTCCTGGCCCTCGACGCCGACGATCTGGCGGTGATCTCGGCCGCCTTGCAGGACGGCGTCACGCACATCGGCGACATCCGCTGGGAGAAGGCCCATCACCGCCTGACGATCGTCTTCAACCGCCTGCGCTGGGAAGCCGAAGACGGACCGCACGAGCGGGTCCGCTCGGCGATCCAGCTAGGGTGCGTGGTCGCGGTCAAGGCGAGAAACGTTCGACCGGAGCCAAAGGACGCCGTGCTCCAGCTCCTGGCGATCACTTTCGAGGAGGGTGACTGCCCGGCGGGCGTCGTTCGGTTCGCCTTCGCGGACGGCGCCGATCTCGCCGCCGAAGTTGAATGCGTCGACGCGGCGCTTGCCGACCTGTCCGCGCCGTGGACCACCACCCACCGGCCCGCCCACGGGGGATGAGGCCGACGGCGGTCGTCCCTGGCCGCGCCGGTCCGATCTTTCGCTCCGCCTCCTGCAGCCAAGACTTGAGTTTATCGCCGATATGGCGATTTAGGCCCGATGCGCCGTTTCGAGGCCACCGCGCCTGACTTCGACAGACAGTTCGACGCCTTCCTGGCCGAGCCACGGGGGGCGGAGACCGACGTGGACGCAGCGGTTGCGGGCGTTATCGCTGCGGTGCGCGCCGATGGGGTCGAAGCGCTCCTTCGATTCACGCGGGAGTTCGACCGCGCCGTCCTAAGCGCGGGGACCCTGGCCCTGAGCGGGGACGAGATCGAAGCCGGCGCAGCCCAGTGCGAACCCGAGGTGCGCGAGGCGATCGCCTTCGCCGCCCGTCGCATCGCCGCCTATCACGAGCGGCTGCGACCGACCGACGGATCGTTCACTGACGCCGAAGGAGTGGAGCTGGGCTGGCGTTGGACGCCGCTCGATGCGGTCGGGATCTATGTGCCCGGCGGGCGCGCCGCCTATCCCTCGACGGTGCTGATGAACGCCATCCCGGCGCGCATCGCCGGTGTGGGGCGGATAGCGATGGTCACGCCGCCAGGCGGGATCAAGCCGGCCGTGCTCGCCGCGGCGCTCGAGGCGGGCGTGAGCGAGATCTGGCGCGTGGGCGGCGCCCAGGCGGTTGCGGCGCTCGCTTATGGCGCCGGCCCGATCCGGCCGGTGGACAAGATCGTTGGTCCCGGCAACGCCTATGTCACAGCCGCAAAGCGCCGGGTCTACGGGCGCGTGGGCATCGACTCCCTGGCGGGGCCCTCCGAGGTGGTCGTGGTGGCCGACGGTCAGAACGATCCGGACTGGGTGGCCGCGGACCTCCTCGCCCAGGCCGAGCACGATCCGGACGCACAATCGATCCTGATCACCGACGACGCCGCCTTTGCCGACGCCGTGGAGCGGGCGGTGACCATCGAGCTTGGTGAAATTGCCACTGGAGCGGACGCCGCGGCCTCCTGGAGAGACCACGGCGCGATTGTCATCGCACCTTTGGAGCGCGCGCCGGACCTGGTCGACCGCATCGCCCCCGAACATGTCGAATTCGCCGTCGCGGAGCCTCACGCGCTCGCCGCGCGGGTGCGTCACGCCGGAGCCATCTTCCTCGGGCGGCACACGCCGGAGGCCATCGGCGACTACGTCGCGGGATCCAACCATGTCCTGCCGACGAGCCGGGCCGCCCGATTTTCCTCAGGTCTTTCCACGGTCGACTTCCTGAAGCGGAGCTCTCTGCTCGGGTGCAGCCCCGAAGCCCTTGCCATCCTCGCGCCCGCGGCCCTCGCCCTCGCCGATGCGGAGGGCCTGCCCGCGCACGCCCGCTCCATGAGCGTCCGCACCAACCGACGGTGAGCCCGACAGCCGGAATGGCGCTTCACGCGCTGCGGCGCTTCGCAACCGCCATGCGTTACCGCTAGAACGGCCTTCGATGGCCGTGTCCGACCACCGTCTGCAATCCGTGATCCTGGACGACGAGTCCCTGGCGGCGGTTTCGCGCGATCAGGAACAGGAACGGCAGATCGCCATCTTCGATTTGCTCGAGGAGAACCACTTCGCGCCGGCAGGCTCCGAGCGGGGGCCATACGGACTGAAGATTTCGCTGATCGACGGGCGGCTTGCGCTGGATATCAACGGTCCCAGCTACGAGCGGCGCCACCTGCTTTCGCTCTCGCCGTTCCGCGCCGTCCTGAAAGACTACCGGATGATCTGCGAGAGCTATTACGACGCGATCCGCAACGCGACGCCGCAGAAGATCGAGGCGTTGGACATGGGCCGACGCGGACTCCACAACGAAGGCTCCGCGCTCCTGCAGCAGCGCCTGGCGGAAAAGGTGGATATCGACGTCGACACCGCCCGTCGCTTGTTCACCCTGATCTGCGCCCTCCAGTGGCGAGGCTGAGGGGAGGGCGCAGTGTTGCCCAGCGCAGTTCTTTTCGCCTGCAACTACAATCGGGTGCGGTCGCCGATGGCGGCCGGCCTGATGCGACGGCTGTATGGCGCCCGTGTCTTCGTCGACAGCGTCGGCGTTCGACTGCCGCCGGTGGCTTGGGGAGACGAAGATACCGCCGACGCCTTCGCCGTGGCGGTGATGGACGAGCTGGGCGTGGACTTGGCGATTCACCGGGCGCGCACGTTCGATGATCTCGAGGACGGCTCTTTCGACCTGATCGTCTCCCTCACGCCCGAAGCGCATCACCGCGCGCTCGAATTGACGCGGCGACGGGCGACCGAAGTGGAGTACTGGCCAACACTCGACCCCACCCTTTCCACGGGTACACGCGAAGCGGTGCTGTTGGCCTATCGAGAGGTTCGCGACAGCCTGCAGTCGCGTCTGATCGCCCGCTTCGGCCCCGTCCGCACATTCGGGGGATGAGAGCGGACTGTCAGTGGCTCTCCGAGGCCGGACCGGTTGGCTCCGCTTCGCACTCCGAGGTGGCGCGGGTCAGGGTGACTTTGCCGCCTTCGAATGTCTGGGTCTGTCCGTCGGGCGTGTTCTGCCCGTCTTCGATCGGCAGGCCAAGCCATCCCCCAGAGCCTCCGTAGCCGAAGAAGAGACGCCAGGCGCAGCCGGTGATGGCGAACGCCTTGCCGGCCTGCGGACCGGAGCGGATCGTGAACACTGCGCCGCGGTCGCCGAACGCCGTCACATCGGACTGCGTCCCTGCGGGCGACGCTACGGTCGAGGCCTCGTCTGCCGTCGGGCAGCCGAGCCGTCCGTCCGCGCCGCCCATGTCGTCCCATTCCGCCGCGGCGGCGGGTCCCATGGTGAAGCCGCACGCCTTTCGCGATTCGGCGCCCGCCGTCTGCGGGGCGGTTTGCGCGAGGGCCATGCGAGCCCCCGACGCCCCGATCGTCAGCGCCAAACAGCCGCCCAGCAGAGCCGGAAAAGGTGAACCCATGGCTGCGCCTGCACGTTGATCCTGTGGCGACGAGCCCTCACCCGGACAACGACCCGCCGAACGTTCACCGCGATACGCGCGCGCGCCATCGACCTCAACCGGCGCTCTCGCGTATGATCGGGCTGGGCGCCCACGCAGCGAGGCTTCGTTGGTCTGTCCGTGGACACCACGCTGAGGAGCCGCATGGCGAAGGAAGAACTTCTGGAACTGCCGGGTACGGTGAGTGAACTGTTGCCCAACGCCACTTTCCGGGTGACGCTCGAGAACGATCACGAAATCATCGCCCACACCGCGGGCAAGATGCGCAAGAACCGCATCCGCGTCCTCGCGGGGGACAAGGTCCTGGTCGAGATGACGCCTTACGACCTCACCAAGGGTCGTATCACCTACAGGTTCAAATAGGCCACCGGGGCGCGGCCTTGCGGAGTCCGGCCTTGGACACGATCAGGGATCGCCGGCTCGTCTTCGCCGCGGGCATGGTCCTGGCGTTGATCGCCGGGCTTGTCATCGCTGTGCTGATGGCGCGCGGGCATGGTGGTCCGACCCCCGCGGCGGATTCCAACTCGCCGACGAGTGGGCTGGTCGTTGAGACCGGGCGCGCTGACGATGCGCGGCTCGATCCGGAGCATCCGCTGCGTTGCTTCGTCGATGGCAAGTCCATCGGCGAACTGCCGCTGCGCGAGTGCGCCAACAAGAACGGCGTCGCCACCGGGGCCCTCGATGTCGGTCTGGACAGCAGCGGCTCGCTGGCCGCCGCCAATGGCCCGACAAGCGAGGTGACGCCGCTGCCGCCAAGCGGCGGCGAGGCGTCGGGAGATGAGGCTGTCGCCACGGACGAGGACTCCTCGGTCGCCGCGCCCACGACGACGCCAGCTCCTCCCCCGGCGGCGGCATGCTGGCGCTATGGGTCCGGCGGATGGAGTCGCATGCCTGAATCGATGTCCCTGCAAGCCTGTGTGCAGACGCTCTACTCCAATCGCTGTGAGCCTCCCGGCGCCGTCGCCTATGGGCGCTGGGGAATGAAGACCCTGCGTCTTGTCGGGGGGCAGGTGCAGGCTTCGGATGACAATCGGAATTTCCGTTTCCTCACTGCGCAGTCGAGCGGGTGCGGCGTGACGGGCGGTGGGGACGAGGGGTAAGCTTCGCCCATGCGCCTGGCTCTTGTCGCCTTAATCTTCGGATCCGCCCTCGCACTGGCCGGATGCGACCATTCGATCGAGGCGCCCGGTGGCGCTGGACTTTGCTGGCACATGGCCACTGGCCCCGACGGCAAGGTCAAGTGGAACCAGCTCGCGCGGAACCAGCCCGACCTCGAGCACTGTGCGGCCCAACTCGACCAGATGCGCTTGCGATTCATGGGGCTCGGCAGCATGCAGACGCATGTCACAGGCGCCTTCCAGACCCAGTTCCTGTTTGCGGGGCCGGAGGGCGTCTACACGTCGCAAACCTACAAGGGCTATCGGTACCTGCTGATGGTCCACAGCGGCGACGGTCGGCTGGTGAAACCGGGCGCCATGCCTGTGGACTAAGCCCGATCAACGCGAACAAAAACGGAACATTTCGCTTGCGCCGCCTTTGCGGGGGTGATTAACGTTTCCTCAATCAGTGATTCCGGCGCGTTGGGTCGCCGGGCGAGCAGGAGACGACGGCGATGGCCGGCAGCGTGAACAAGGTAATTTTGGTCGGCAATCTCGGCCGCGATCCAGAGATCCGAACCCTCAACTCAGGCGACCGGGTCGCCAGCTTCTCCATCGCGACCTCGGAGACGTGGCGCGACCGCGCGACCGGAGAGCGGCGAGAGAAGACCGAGTGGCACCGGATCTCGATCTTCAACGACAATCTGGTGAAGGTCGCCGAGAGCTACCTGCGCAAGGGGTCGAAAGTCTACGTCGAGGGGTCGTTGCAGACGCGCAAGTTCACCGACGCCTCGGGCGCAGAGCGCCAGGCGACGGAGGTGGTCCTGCAGAAGTTCCGCGGCGAGTTGACCATGCTCGATGGACGCGGCGAGGGCGGCGGCGCGGGGATGAACGACGACATGGGCGGCTACGCCCCTGGTCCCCGGTCCGCGCCCTCAGCCTCCGCGCCGCGTGAGAACTTCACCGCCGACCTCGACGACGAAATCCCATTCTGAGGTTCGTTGCTCCCGCGCGCTCTCCTTCCCCGCGAGGGGAAGGAGAGCGCGCCATCGAGCCCCGCCTGAGTTGGCGTTTCAACAGGGGTAATGCTAGGGAAGTGGACGGCGCAAGTCGCCCGATTCACCGACACCCCTAGAGACCCAATCCCGAATTTGACCGACGAGATTCCCACGCCGCCGGCTGACGATCAGCGGGGCCTCGTCAGTCCGATTTCGATCGAGGACGAGGTCAAGAAGTCCTACCTCGATTACGCGATGAGCGTCATTGTGAGCCGGGCGCTGCCCGACCTGCGCGATGGCCTCAAGCCGGTGCAGCGCCGGATCCTGTTCTCGATGAACGAACAGGGTCACACGCCAGACCGCGGTTATGTGAAGAGCGCGCGCGTCGTCGGCGACGTGATGGGCAAGTACCACCCGCACGGCGACCTTTCGATCTACGACACCCTCGTGCGGATGGCTCAGCCGTTCTCGATGAGCCTCCTGCTCATCGACGGGCAGGGGAACTTCGGTTCGGTCGACAACGATCCGCCCGCGGCCATGCGCTACACCGAGTGCCGCCTGACCCGGGCGTCCATGGCGATCATGGCCGACCTCGACAAGGACACGGTCGACTTCAAGGACAACTACGACGGCAAGGAACGTGAACCGACGGTCCTGCCATCGCGCATCCCCAACCTGCTGGTCAACGGCGCCAATGGCATTGCCGTGGGCATGGCCACCAACATCCCTCCCCATAATCTGGGCGAGGTGATCGACGCATGCCTGGCGATGATCGATCGCCCGGAGATCGGCGCGGACGAGCTCCTCGAGATCGTCCCGGGACCGGACTTCCCCACAGGCGGCGAGATCATCGGCCGCTCAGGCGCGCGTCAGGCCCTGCTGACCGGACGCGGTTCCGTCGTCGTGCGCGGCGTCGCCACGATCGAGCAGGTCCGCAAGGACCGTGAAGCGATCATCATCACAGCCATTCCCTTCCAGGTGAACAAGGCGGCGATGGTCGAGCGGATCGCCGAGCTGGTCCGCGAGAAGCGTATCGAGGGTATCGGCGACCTGCGCGACGAGAGCGACAGGACCGGGATGAGGGTCGTGGTGGAGCTGCGCCGCGACGCCAGCGCCGAGGTCGTGCTAAACCAGCTCTACCGCTACACGCCGCTGCAGAGCTCGTTCCCGGTCAATGCGCTGGCCCTGAACCGGGGACGGCCCGAGCAGCTGGGTCTGCATCAGATGCTCACCGCCTTCGTGGAGTTCCGCGAAGAGGTGGTGGTCCGGCGGACCAAGCACGACTTGGCCCGTGCGCGCGACCGCGCCCACGTCCTGGTGGGCCTCGCCATCGCCGTCGCGAACATCGACGAGGTCATCGCGATCATTCGCTCGTCGAAGGATCCGGCCGAGGCAAGAGACCGCCTAACCGGACGGGACTGGCCTGTCGGCGACATGGCTCCGCTGATCGCCCTTGTTGCCGATCCCCGGACGCGCATGGTCGGCGAAGACCAGGTCCGGCTCACCGACGAGCAGGCCCGGGCGATCCTCGCGCTGACCCTGGCCCGCCTGACGGGTCTCGGGCGCGAAGAGATCATGAACGAGGCTCGCGAGCTCGCCGCCGCGATCCAGGGCTATCTCGACCTGCTCGGCTCGCGCGAGGCGATCATGGCTGTGGTCCGCGCCGAGCTCGTCGAGGTGAAGGAGGCGTTCGCGGTCCCGCGCCGCACCGCAATCGTCGAAGGCGACTCCGACGTCGAGGACGAGGATCTGATCGCCCGCGAGGAGATGGTGATCACCGTCACCCACGGCGGCTACGTCAAGCGCACGCCTCTGACCACCTATCGCACCCAGCACCGGGGCGGCCGGGGACGCTCGGGAATGCAGACGAAGGAAGAGGATGCGGTGACGCGCGTCTTTTCCGCCTCCACTCACGCGCCGCTGCTGTTCTTCGCGTCGAACGGCAAGGCCTACAAGCTGAAGGTGTGGCGCCTGCCGCTGGGCGCTGCGAACTCCCGCGGCAAGGCGTTCGTGAACCTGTTCCCAATCGAGCCTGGCGAGACGATGACCTCGATCCTCGCCCTGCCGGAGGACGAGGCCACCTGGGGCGCGCTCGACGTGATGTTCGCGACGCGCTCAGGCCGCGTCCGGCGCAACAAGCTATCCGACTTCGTCCAGATCAACCGCAACGGAAAGATCGCGATGAAGCTCGACGAAGGCGACGCGATCATCGGCGTGGCCCTGTGCACCGCCAACGACGATATCCTGCTGACCAGCCATCAGGGGCGCTGCATCCGTTTTTCGGCCGACGACGTGCGCGTCTTCGCCGGTCGCGAGTCGACCGGGGTGCGCGGAATCCGCCTCGCCGATGGCGACAGCGTCATCTCCATGGCGGTCCTGCACGGCGTCGAGGCCACCGCCGCCGAACGGGAGGCGTACCTCCGCCACTCGGCCGCGATGCGGTCCGCAGTCAACGGCGAGGAGGGGGACACCAACGGTTCCTTCGACGAGGAAGACGAAGCCGCTCCGGAAGACGTGAGCCTCTCGCTCGAACGGATCGCCCAGCTCGGCGCCGCCGAGCAGCTGGTCCTCACCGTGTCTTCCGAAGGCTTCGGCAAACGAACCTCGGCCTATCGCTATCGCCGGACCGGTCGCGGCGGCCAGGGATTCGCCGCGCAGGATCTTTCGCAGCGGGGCGGCCGTCTCGTCGCATCCTTCCCCGTCGAGGAGCAGGACGAGATCCTGCTCGTGAGCGACCAGGGCCAGCTCATCCGCACGCCGGTGGCTCAGATCCGTATCGCCGGCCGTAACACCCAGGGCGTCACCATCATCCGGACTGGCGATGGGGAGCATGTCGTGAGCGTGGAACGTCTCGAAGGCGAGAGCCAGAACGGCGAATCCGGTGATGAGCAGGGGGAGACGACATGAGGATCGGCCTCTATCCGGGCACCTTCGATCCGATCCACAACGGTCACATGGACATCATCCTGCGGGCGGCCAAGCTGGTCGACCGACTGGTGATCGGGGTCGCGATCAATCCCGGCAAGGGGCCGATGTTCACGCTCGAGGAGCGCGCGGCGATCCTCCAGCACGAGACCGCCCAGATCACCGAGACCGAGGTCGTGGTCCATGCCTATACCGGGCTCACGCTCGGCGCGGCTCGCGAGGTTGGGGCGGGCATGATCATCCGCGGCCTGCGGGCTGTCGGGGATTTCGAGGTCGAGTTCCAGATGACCGCGATGAACCAGCAGCTGGACCGGGATATCGAGACCGTCTTTCTCATGGCCGACCCGCGCCATCAGGCGGTGGCGTCACGCCTGGTCAAGGAGATCGCCATCCTGGGGGGCGACGTCAGCCCGTTTGTCTCGCCCTGGGTTCGAGACCGCCTGCTGGAGAAAACCGTCTGAGCCCTCCGCGCAGCGCTATCGGCGCGCTTGCAGCGGAACCAGCGTGAAGATACGGGGCGCCATGCCGTTTCGACCCTTGCCGGCGACACTCGCCGGCCTCGCCATCCTCTCCTTATCGGTTGCCGATGCGGCCCCCCGCAGGCCCTCCAGCGCCGCCAAGCCCGCCGGTCCGGCTGCAGCCGCGTCCGCGACTCCCGGCCCGTCGGACTGGAGAACGCCAGACCCGCAGGACGTCCTGGTCATCGACACCAACAAGGGGCGCATCTTCGTCGAACTGGCGCCCCAGGTCGCGCCGCAGGCGGTGGAGCGCGTCCGCACGCTGGCGCGTCAGCACTTCTACGACGGGCTGACGTTCTTCAGGGTCATCGAGGATTTCATGGATCAGACCGGCGATCCGAAGAATGTCGGCTCGGGCGGCTCGACCCTTCCCGACCTGCCGCCGGAGTTCAGCTTCCGCCGAGGATCCGACGCGCCTTTCACATCCGTAGCGCACCTGGACGGCCAGGAGAGTGGGCTGATGGGCTCCTTGCCCGTGATCAGCCAGCCGATCGCCCTGGCGGCGATGACCGCGGACGCCCGCGTGAACGCATATGGCACCTTCTGCGCCGGCGTGACCGGGATCGCGCGCGCCCAAACCCCGAACAGCGGCAACAGCCAGTTCTTCCTGATGCGTGGCACGGAAACCAAGCTCGACCAGGGCTATACGCCGTTCGGCCGGGTGATCGCGGGGCAGGACGTGGTCCGTGCGATCAAGGTCGGCGAGCCTCCGGTAGCTCCGGCTGACCGGATGGAAACGGTTCGCGTCCTCTCCGACCTGCCGCCGGCGAGCCGGCCGCACGTTCGGGTGATCGATACGGCGAGCGCCTGGTTCGCAGCCTATGTGGCCAAGGTGCGCGCTGATAAAGGCGACGGCTTCACCGTCTGCGACCTGGAACTTCCTTCCGACATCAAGTGAGGCATAGACGATGACCGACCAGACCCTGATCATGACGCTCGACACCGGTCCGGTGACGATCCGCCTGCGACCCGACCTCGCGCCGGGCCACGTGCAACGCATTTCCGAACTGGCGAACGAGGGCTTTTACGACGGGGTGACCTTCCACCGCGTCATTGCCGGGTTCATGGCTCAGGGCGGCGATCCGACCGGCACCGGCTCAGGCGGCTCCAAGAAACCGAACCTCCAGGCTGAATTCTCGAGCGCGCCGCACAGCCGGGGCGTTTGCTCGATGGCGCGGACCTCGAACCCCCATTCGGCCAACAGCCAGTTCTTCATCTGCCTCGCCGACAGCAACTTCCTCGACAACCAGTACACGGTGTGGGGCGAGGTGATCGAAGGCATGGAGAACGTGGACGCCCTCCCCAAGGGCGAACCGCCGAGGAACCCCGGCAAGATCGTCTCGATGCGCACTTCTGATCAGGCTGGAGCCTGATCCATGGCGAGACCCGAGCTCATGGTCGCCATCGTCGGCGCCAGCCGTGGGCTCGGCCTTGGTCTCGCGACGGAGTTCCTGCGTCGGGGCGCGCGGGTGATCGGGACGGTGCGAGAACCGGCGGGCGGCTCGGGTCTGCACGCCCTGGTCGGTTCCGCTGACGGCCGCCTCGAGATCGAGACCGCGGACGTCACCGACGGGGAGGGGATCGCCGCCCTGCGTCAGCGGCTGGCGCGCCGGCGGCTGGACGTCCTCATGGTCAATGCGGGCGTCGCTGGGGGAGACGCACAGGGTTACGAAGAGGCGTTCTTCCGGACCATGACGGTCAATGTCCTTGGCGTGATGAATGTCGTCCGGACGCTCTCTGTCCTCATGGCCGACAACGGCGCGCTGGCGGTGATGTCCTCCGGCCTTGGCAGCGTGGGGAGAAACAGCTCGGGCGGAATGGAGCCCTACCGGTCCAGCAAGGCAGCGCTCAACCAGTCCCTGCGAAGCTTCGCCGCCGAGCACGCGGATGCGCCCTGGTCGACGACGGCGATCGCTCCCGGCTGGGTGCGCACCGATATGGGCGGGCCCGGAGCTCCACTGGACGTGGAGACCAGCTGCCGGGGCGTGGCGGATGTGCTTGAGTCCCGGCTTGGCGGCCGCGGCTGCGCCTTCCTCGATTATCGGGGTGAAGTCATCCCCTGGTGAGGCGGCTGGCGCCATCGACCTCGCGCGATCTGCCGCGGGGCGCTACGGCCCGCCTTGTTTGTCGGTCCGGGTTGCGCTTCAGTTAGCGGGTGACCGAGAATCGCGCGAAGCGGCGCCTCGATTTTGTCCGCTTAGCGCCCTCCGAATACGCACGATGCCCGATCGGCGCGGGACCAGGGGCGGAGACCTTCCGGCTCCGTCGCCGACCGGGCAAGCGGCTGTTGCGTGGTTCGGTGAGAAAACGAGGGGGAACGATTGGCTGATTTCAAAGCCGGGCCAATGAGCCGGCGCTCTTTGCTCACTCTGATCGGCGTCGCCGGAGGGTCGGCGGCGATGTACCGCGCGATGACAGCCATGGCGTTCGCAGGCGAGTCCGGGTTCACTGGGCCCATCCAGCTTTCCGGAGATCCGAAAGGCGCCACCGTCTTGATCCTCGGGGCGGGCCTCGCGGGAATGTGCGCGGCGTACGAGCTGCGCAAGGCAGGGTACAAGGTCCAGATCCTTGAATACAACGACCGGCCCGGGGGACGGAACTGGTCGCTGTATGGCGGCGACACCTATACCGAGATGGGCGGTTTCACCCAGAAGGTGGAGTTCGACAAGGGGCTCTACCTGAATCCGGGCCCTTGGCGTCTGCCCTATCACCACCGGGCGATCCTGCATTACTGCAAGGTGCTGGGCGTCGCCCTGGAGCCATTCATCCAGGTCAACGCTGCGGCGCTTCTGCACTCCACGAAGGCGTTCGACGGGAAGCCCAAGGCGTTCCGGGAAGTCCAGGGCGACTTCAACGGCTATGTCGCTGAACTGCTCGCCAAGTCCACTCAGCAGGGTCGTCTCGACGAGGCCGTCACCCAGGAGGACAAGGAGCTCCTGCTGGCGGCGATGCGCGAGTGGGGGGCGCTGGACAAGAACTACCAATACAAGAAGGGCGCTCTCACCAGCGAACGGCGCGGATGGCAGTCGGATCCGGGTGGCGGACTGTCGCCGGCTCCCACGCCCTCGGAACCGATGGCCATGAGCGACCTGCTGAAGTCAGGTCTGTGGAGCGCCATCGCCGCGGGCATGATCTACGAGTTCCAGGACACGATCTTTCAGCCCAAGGGCGGCATGGGCATGATCGGCAAGGCCTTCGGCCGGGAACTCGATGGCGTCATCCAGTATGGCGCCAAGGTCACCGAGATCCGGCAGGACGATCGGGGGGTTACTGCGACCTGGATCGACTCTAAGACCGGTGGGGCGCCCCGGCAGGCCCGCGGCGACTGGTGCATCTGCACGATCCCCGCCTCGATCCTCAGCCAGATCCCGATCAACGTCGGCGGTCCGATGAAAGCGGCCATCGACGCCATCTACTATGACGCGTCGATCAAGGTCGGGCTGCAGTTCAAACGCCGGTTCTGGGAACAGGACGAGGCGATCTACGGCGGCATATCCTACACCGACCAGCCGAACAGCCTGATCGGCTACCCGAGCACCGACTTCTTCAGCTCAGGCAAGGGCGTTCTCCTGGGCGCCTACAACTTCGGACCCTCCGCCTTCGAATACGCCGCCATGCCTCCGGCAGAGCGGGTGGCCAAGACCGTGGAATACGGGGCGAACATCCATCCACAATACCGAGAGGAGTTCGAGACCGGCGTCTCCGTCGCCTGGCACAGGGTGCCGTGGACGATGGGGTGTGCGGGTCACTGGACCGAAGAACTTCGCGCCGAGCACTACGACAATCTGTGCGCCGTCGATGGTCGAATCCTCCTGGCTGGCGAACACGCGTCGCGGCTCCCGGCCTGGCAGGAGGGGGCGATCCTCTCATCCCTCGATGCCATCCGTCGTCTCCACCAACGCGTGATGGCGAGCTGACCGATGAAGCTATTTCCCAGACTGTCCGCCGCCCTCGCAATCGCCTGCGCGGTGGGTGTCGGCGCCGGCGCCGCCGCCGCTCAGGATTTCGCCTTCGGCAATTTCAAGGAGCAGACGGGAGAGTCGCTCTGGCAGGGCATCTGTCAGGGCTGTCACATGCCCAACGCCCAGGGCGCTGTCGGCGCCGGCGCCTATCCGAAACTTGCCGGGGATCCGCTCCTCGCCAGCAATATCTATCCGGTGATGATGGTCCTGAACGGGCATAAGGCCATGCCCGCTTTTGGCGCGAACCTCAGCGACGCGCAGGTGGCGGAAGTCGTGAACTACCTGCGCACCCATTTCGGCAACAAGTACAACGACCCGGTGACTCCGGCGCAGGTGAAGGCTCTCCGCGGCGGGCCGTAGGGCAGGGCGCGTGGCTCAGGCCCTCCGGGCTCGCAAGAGCAGGAAATCGGCCTGTCGAGTTCGCTGCCGGCATCGGGCTCTGGCGGCGTCCTGATTGGGCTTGGCGAGCATGCAAAGGGGCGCGCTCGCGCGGGCGTCAACGGGTCAGCACGGCGACGATGGGGAGGTGATCGGAACCCAGCCGCGGTCCAAGGCGCATGTCGACGGTGCTCCAGGCGGGGCCGGCGTAGATGTGGTCCAGAGCGAGGAAGGGGAGGGGGCTGGTCAGCCTGAACTTTGTGTACGGCTGAACGGGCCACGTCAGCAGGGCGCGCGAGCGCCGCTCCAGCCCGAACAGCCGGTCCTGACGGCGTAGGCCGGCCGACCACGGCGTGGAGTTGAAGTCGCCGCATACGATCAGTGTTCGGCGGTCAAAGCTGTTGAGCAGGTCAGCGATGTCGGCGCTGTCGCGCTGTTGCAGTCCTGGCGGTATGGGCCAGGTCGCCTGAAAACCGAAAACGTCGAATGGACCAAAGGGATGGTCAAGGCGAGCCCAGGCTCCGGTGCTGTGGGTCCTGGTCGAGCGCGCCCGATGAGCCGCGTGTTCGAGAATGGGCAGGCGCGAGAGGATCTGCGTGCCGGTCCGGATCTGCACTTGGTGAGGATACGCCTGCGCCAGGGCGGCCGGGATGCCAGCGGCCCGGTCGATGACCTCCTGCACGACGACGATGTCGGCGTCCTGGGCCGCGAGCCACGCGACGGTCTTGTCGGCGTCGACGTTCCATCGCCACAGGTTCAGCTGGATGACCTTGATCGTCCGGCCTGGTCGAGGGGCGGCTCGCCGGCGCGAAAGGACGGCCAGTTCGGGGGCCATCAACAGGGCGCAGGCGACGAGCCCGGCGAGTCCCATCGCGGCGGAGGGACGCCCCGCGGAGCCGAGCGCCAATCCTGCGCTGGTCGCGAGAGCGGCGCCGAGGGCCCACACCGGCGTGAAGTGTGCGGCGACGTCGAGCGATGCGCTCAGACGCCCGCCAAGCGACGCCAGCGCCCCCGTCGCGGAGACGATCGCCAGGACCAGCACCGCGACGGCGAACACGTGCATCCGCCTCCTTACCTTTGCGCCAACGTCAGGGGGAAGAGCGCCAACGATCGCTGTGCTATCGCTAGCTGATGGCCAACTCGCCGATCACGATCAAAGTCCGAGCGTCTTCGGGCGCCGTCTCCGGCTGGCTTAGCATCGGAGACCAGCGATTTCCCTGCGCTCTTGGGCGCGGCGGCGTGGTGACGAAGAAGACGGAGGGGGATGGCGGGACGCCGGCGGGCGCCTTCGCCCTGCGCGAGGCTATGTTTCGCCCTGACCGTGAGCCGGCGCCCGTCACGGGTCTTGGCGTCTCGGCGATCGGCGCCGACGACGGATGGTGCGACGATCCAGCGGATCCTCTCTACAACCGTCGCGTCCGGCTGCCTTACGAGGGTCGCTGCGAAACGCTCTGGCGGGACGACAGCCTCTATGATCTGCTGGCGGTGATCGGCTGGAATGACGATCCCCCCGCCGCCGGCCGGGGCAGCGCGATATTCCTGCACGTCGCCGGCGACGGTCCGGCGGGTTTCGAGCCCACCGAGGGCTGCGTCGCGCTCCGCAAGGAAGATCTGAGGACCGTGCTCGCCCGCATCGAGGAGACGGCGCTGATCGACATCGCTCTCGAGCCCGCGACTTCAAATGGGCGCTGAAAAGGTTCAGAGCCGCCCGCGATGCAACTTTCCGATTTCGATTTCGACCTGCCGCAGTCCCTGATCGCCCTGCGGCCAGCAGAGCCGCGCGACGCTGCGCGGCTCCTGGTGGTGGACGGGGAGGGACGGCTCGAGGACCGGCGGTTTTCCGACCTGCCGGATCTGCTCCGCCCCGGCGACGCCCTGGTGCTCAACGACACACGCGTGATCGCGGCCCGGCTCTTCGGCTGGCGCGAGCGCGACGGGTCCAGCGCGGCGATCTCCGCGACCTTGCACAGGCGGCTTTCGACCTGCGCGTGGAAGGCGTTCGTGCGGCCGGCGAAGCGTCTGCGCCCCGGGGACATCGTCATCTTCGGCGCCGAGGACGAGGGGCTGCGCGCGACAGTGAGCGCGCATGGCGAGGCTGGTGAAGTCACCCTGGCCTTCGATCGGTCGGGCGCGGTGCTGGACGAGGCTATCGCCCGGCACGGCGCCATGCCGCTTCCGCCGTACATCGCCTCGAAGCGTCCGGAGGACGAACTCGATCGCCGGGATTACCAGACAGTGTTCGCTCGTGATCCCGGTTCGGTGGCTGCGCCCACGGCCGGGCTGCACTTTACGCCCGAGCTTCTGGCCCGCGTCGCGGGGCAGGGGGTCGGCCTGCACTTCATCACGCTCGAAGTGGGCGCAGGCACATTTCTGCCGGTGAAGACCGAGAACCTCGCCGAGCATCGGATGCACGCCGAACGCGCCATTCTGACAAAGGAAACCGCGGCTGCGTTGCAAGATGTGCGGGCCCGCGGAGGGCGGATCGTCTGCGTCGGCACGACCTCGCTTAGGCTCCTCGAGACCGCGGCGTCCACCGGCCGGATCCTTCCCTTCGACGGCGAGACCGACATCTTCATAACGCCCGGCTACGCGTTCCGCGCCGCCGACGGCCTGATCACCAACTTCCACCTGCCCCGCTCGACACTCTTCATGCTGGTGAGCGCCTTCAGCGGACTGGAGGTCATGCGCCGCGCCTACGCCCACGCCATCGGATCCGAATACCGGTTCTATTCCTACGGCGACGCCAGCCTTCTGTGGCGCGCGCACTGATGGCCGCGTTTCCCTTCGAGATCCGGGCGAGGGACGGCGCGGCGCGCGCGGGGGTGCTCAAGACCCCGCGCGGAGACATCGAGACGCCGGCGTTCATGCCGGTCGGCACCGCCGCCACCGTCAAGGCGCTCACCATGGACCAGGTCAGGGCCACAGGCGCCCAGATCATCCTTGGCAACACCGTGCACCTGATGCTGCGGCCCACCGCCGAGCGTATCGCGCGCCTGGGCGGAGTGCACCGGTTCAGCGGCTGGACCGGCCCGATGCTGACCGATTCCGGCGGCTTCCAGGTGATGTCCCTGGCCGCCCTGACAAAGGTGACCGAGGAGGCCGCGACCTTCGCCAGCCCCATCGACGGCTCGCGCCATGTCCTCTCGCCCGAGCGATCGATCGAGATCCAGGCTGACCTGCTGGGCTCTGACATCGTCATGCAACTGGACGAGTGCGTCGCCTTTCCGGCAAGCAAAGAGCGCGCCGAGGAAGCCCTGCGGCTGTCAGCGCGCTGGGGCGCACGTTGCAAGGCGGCCTTCGGCGAGCGGGAAGACCAGGCGCTCTTCGGCATCCAGCAAGGCTCGACTATCAGGGCGTTGCGCCGGGAGTCCGCCGACCGGCTGATCGAGATCGGTTTCGACGGCTACGCCATCGGCGGCCTCGCCGTGGGGGAGGGACATGAGGCGATGTGTGAGGTGCTCGACTACGCGCCTGGCATGTTGCCGGTCCATCGGCCCCGCTATCTGATGGGCGTAGGCAAGCCGGTTGACCTCGTCGAGGCGGTGAGCCGTGGCGTGGACATGTTCGACTGCGTGCTCCCCACGCGGGCGGGCCGGCACGGACAGGCGTGGACCCGGCGCGGTCCGGTCAATCTCAAGAACGCCCGCTTCGCCGAAGACGACGAGCCTCTCGACGCCACGCTCGATTGCCCCGCGAGCCGGGATTATTCGCGGGCCTACCTCCATCACCTGATCAAATCGGGCGAAATCCTGGGGCAGGTGCTGCTGTCATGGCACAACCTCGCCGTCTACCAGGCCCTGATGCGCGACCTGCGCGCCGCCATCGCCGAGGGCCGGCTCGCGGAGTTCCGCAAGAGCTTCGCCGACGACGGTCCCGCGGAAGCGGCCTGAGGCTGCGGGAGAAACGCTTCCGTTCGATCGGGTTTTCGGAATGGATGGCTTGAGGATCATGGCCATCCGAGGAGGTTGCATGCCCGTCGTGAAGTACCGGATGCATGGGCGCGGGGCGCCGCCGCAGCCGATCCAGATGCCGGTGCCTGGCTGGGCTGGCGAGCCTCAACCGCGCGCCGACGGCTCGCACGAGCAGGTCTGGCACTGCGCGCCGTTCTCGGAGAGCGCGCGCTACGGGTTGGAGCTCCTCTACCCGTTCGACACCGAGCTGCGCGTCACCTGGGCGGACGGACAGGTGCGGCTCGACGGCGATTGGGGGCCCAGCCCCGGCGATGGAAAGTCGTGGCCCCCGTTCCGAACTTTCGGCGAGTTCTACTACTCCTACCAGGTGCTCCTGGATCTCAAGGTCGAATCAGGTTTCGCCATCCGGACCGAGCCGCACCCTCGCTATTACGCCGATAAGACGAACAGCACGCCGCTGGCGGTTCCGGCGCTGATCCGTTCGGAATGGTGGCCGATGATGTTCTTCATGATCTTCAAGGCGCCGCCGGCGGGCGTGACCCACGTCTTTCGCAAGGACGAACCGTTCGCCAGCATCATCGTGCTTCCTTCGGAGCCAAATCTGGACGTCCGCCCGATGCCGGAAGAGGAGGCCGCGGAGCGGGAGCTGCGCGCGCGCCAGATCCATGCGACCCGGGAAACCCTCGGCATGAAGACCCGCTGGATCTCGAGCACGCATACGGTCTTCGACGGCACCTACCGGCACATGCTTCGGGTCGCCAAAGGGCTTCTGCGACACGACCAGGAATAGATCGTCCACGTGCGCATCCCACGCTGCGCTGGCACAATCGGTCAGACAGCGAGAGGACGTCATGCTCACCGGAACCCATCGCAATCCCATTCAGGAACAGGTCGTCTACGGGCGCCCAGCGCTTGAAGCCGTCAGCGACCTTGCGCGGCAGTTCGGCTCTGGCCGGGTGCTCGTCACGACGACCGCTTCGCTGGCCAGCGAAGGCGGACTGGCCAGGCGCCTCGCCGAGGGGCTGGGATCGGCTTGCGTGGGCGTCTTCAGCGGCGTCTCCGCCCACTCGCCCCGCGAGAGCGTGATCGCGGGCGCGGCACAGGCGCGGGACGCGGGCGCCGACCTTCTCGTGGCCTTGGGAGGGGGATCGGTGATCGACGCCACCAAGGTCATGCAGTTGGCCCTTTGGACGGGAATTGAACGGGCGGAAGCGCTCGATGGATTGCGCGCCGGCTCGAAGGACGTCGCGGGCCTGACGCCCGGCGTGAGGATGATCGCGGTTCCCACGACGCTCTCGGCGGCCGAGTTCACCCCCTTCGCCGGCGTCACAGACGTCGCTCACAAGGCGAAGGAAGGCTACGCGCATCGCGCCCTTGCGCCGCGAGCCGTCGTCCTCGATCCGGCGATGACCCTGCAGACGCCGGCGCGCCTGTGGGGCTCCACGGGTATGAAGGCGGTGGACCATGCGATCGAACAGCTCTGCTCGCCGGTCCGATCGCCGTTCGCCGACGCTTTGGCGGAGGCGGGACTTGCGCGCCTGGCGTCGGGTCTACCGGCTTCGCATGAGCGGCCGGGCGATCTGGATGCTCGCCTCGAGTGTCAGATCGGCATGTGGCTGGCGATGGCTGGGGCGAGCGCCGGAAGCGGCCTGGGCGTCAGCCATGCTATCGGACACACGCTCGGCGGAACCTATGGCGTCCCACACGGGATCACCTCCTGCGTCATCCTTCCCGCCGTGCTGAAATGGAATCTCCCGGCCTCCGCCGACCGGCAGAAAATCGTCGCCGAACGGCTTGGGGGTCCCGGCCGCGCGGCCGCCGATGCGCTCGAGGACCTCATTCGCTCGCTAAATCTGCCCACGAGGCTTTCGGAGGTTGGCGTGTCGCGCGCGGACTTCGCCGCCATAGCCGACCACACCCTCCACGACCGTGGCGTGCGGTCCAATCCGCGCCCCATCACCGGCGCGTCCGACATCGTGGAGATCCTCGAGCTGGCCTGGATCGCCTGAGTCCGAGCGCGCCGGTGGGGCGACTCCGCCTCACCAGATCGGGTACTTGGGCTGCGGGCCGTCCTCCCTAGCCGGAGGCGGCGGCGTGCGGAAATGGACCGGGCTGCTGGGCGGTGGGCAATGCAGCGTTTCTCCGAGCCCTTTCAGGTAGCCCCGCCTCACGCTCCCGGCGGTGATCGCCTCGATGACGAGCTGGTCGTGGTGGCCAGCGCCCGAGAGCGTGCGGACGAAGCCGGCGAACGGCAGGAGCATCTCGGAGGCGCCCTTCACCAAGGCCAGGGCGACCCGGCCGTTGTGCAGCGTCAGGCTCGGTTGCTGCGGTGTGTCAGGTTGATCGAAGTCGGCGCCGAGGATCTCGTCCAGCTGGGCGACATCGCGTCCGACGACCGCGCAGTCGAGCGGGCGTGGCGGATCGTAGGGGTTGGTGATCGCCGCCAGCAACACGGGCGGAATCCCCTGTCGCGTGATGTTCAGGTCGTGCAACGGAGCGGTCGCCGCCGCCCCCAGGCTGGAGGTCTGCGCGCGATCGGGCGTCTGGAGCTCACCCTGGGATGCGTTTGGCGACCCGGGGGCGGGACTCTGGGTGGGCGCATTCTGGGCAAGCGCGGCTCCAGCGATAGCGACGCCGGCGACGGCCATCGTGACGAAGGTGGAGAGCGTGCGGGGCATGGCCTTGGCGATGTTGGACGGATTCGCCGTCTATAGCGTGAACCCCGTGGCTTGCCGTGGGCGCGAGTTTGACTATGGTCCGGCCGCCATAAGGCGATGGGCCGGTAGCTCAGAGGTAGAGCACCCGACTTTTAATCGAGTGGTCGTGGGTTCGATCCCCACCCGGCCTACCATCCGCGAACGGACGTCATGTCGACAGAGGGCGGCAGTGACAGCTAAACGCCTCAAAGTTTAGATAATCTTCCATTGTGACGCATTGCCGTTTCAGTATTCTTTGATAAAAGCCTTCTAGGCGCGAAGTTCATCGGCTGCGCGCAGACGCAAGAAGATTTAGGGCGCGGTTGAATTGCTGCCTAGGCCGGTCGATCGTCGCGACATACCGACCGGCGGCAGGACTCCGATTCGCACGGGCGACGGAGGCGCCGACCTCCTCGAGCGGGCCAAGGCTGCCCTGCTTTGCGCCTTCCAACCGATCGTGGACGTTCACAACGGCGTCGTCTACGGAGTCGAAGCGCTCGTGCGTGGGTACGAGGCGCTCGGTTGCGAGGATCCTCTCGAATTATTCGATAGATTCGTCTATCTCGAATCCGTCGTCGCCCTGGAAGAACTCCTTCATCGCAGAGCCATCGAATCCTTTGCGGCTCATGCGAGCGACGAGGAAGTGCGCCTCTTCCTCAACATCGACGGCAGGGCTCTTCTCGACAAGAGGCGAGACGTCCTTGAACGGACGATTGAGATACTGGCCTCCACGGGGCTGGCGCCTTCGCGGGTTTGCATAGAACTCTCGGAGCGAAGCGAGCAGTATGCAGCCAAGCATGTGGAGGCTCGTCTACAAAGTCTCAGAAGTCGCGGTGTTCGCTTTGCCGCCGACGATTTCGGCCTCGGTCATGCGGAGCTGAAGCTTCTGTTCGATGGCGCGATCGACTTTGTGAAGGTCGACAAGTACTTCGTCAAAAATATTGGTGAGTCCGAACGCCAGAAGGTTTTCTTGTCGAGTGTCTGTCGTTTTGCGCATCTTCTTGGGGTGCGAGTGATCGCGGAGGGCGTCGAGACCGAGGCTGATTTCGAGATCTGCCGGGACCTGGGGTGCGATCTCGTGCAAGGCTGGTTCGTCGCCACCCCACAGACCGACATCAAGGCGATCCCGTCGGCCTACCCCCACATCGCCGAGACCGGCATGAAGCTGCGGCGGCTCCGGACGCAAGCCGGGCGCGAGGGTCCGATCGCAGCCGCCATGATCTCCAATGAGCCGGTCCATGAGACCGACCCGATGGAATCGGTCTTCGAACATTTCCGTCTTTATCCCGAGATGGACCATTGTGCGGTCGTCGACGCAGCCAGAGAGCCGCTGGGCCTCATCTCACAACTGAGCCTGCGCCCCTTCGCCTACAACCGGTATGGCCGCGACCTGCTGCGCAACGAGGGGCAGCAACGCTCGTTGGCGCGCTTCATCAGACCTTGCCCAAGCGTCGACATCCAACGCACTGCGGGCGAGGTCCTTGACGTGTTCATGGCTCATCCCGGCGCGCGCGGGGTGATCGTCACCGAGGCAGGCAAGTACGTCGGCCTTCTGACCGCCGAGGCCCTGCTCGCAATGGTGAACGAGCGGCGCCTGACCGAGGCCCTGGACCGCAACCCGCTGACCCGACTGCCTGGGAACAACGCGGTGGCTGGCCGCATACAGGAAGTGCTTACAGAAACGGGGGCGATCCAGCCGACGCGCCACATTTGCTATTTCGACTTCGACCACTTCAAACCCTTTAACGATTACAAGGGGTTTCGGCTGGGCGACCGCGTGATCGTGCTGTTCGCCGAAGCGGTCCAAAGGCACATCGGCGCTCTGCCCGGGGCCTTCGTCGGTCACTTGGGCGGCGACGACTTCGTCTGCGCATTGACCGACCATGACTCGGACAGCCTGCGCCGTCTCTTGCGCCTTCTCCTCGCTGAGTTCTCCGACACGGTCGCAGGACTCTACGACGAGGCCGAACGCGCACAGGGATGGATCGAGTCCGACGATCGCTTTGGCACGGTGCGACGCTTTCCGCTGCTTCGGTGTAGCGTGGCGGTGGTGGAACTGCCGACGGGCGCAGCCTCGCCGGCCTCGGTCACGCTGGATGCGACCTTTGCGAGGCTCAAGGCGACGGCCAAGGCCAACACTTCGGGAATTGCGTGGGAGCGGGTTTCTCACTCCGCCACAGGCGGCAACCCATGCAGGCGGGAGAACTCGGTCTACGACTGATCGATTGGAAATCGGCGCGCCTGCGTCGGCGCCGAGCACCACAAGCGCTTTACGGTTTGCAAATTGTATGTTTACGATTTGCGAATGCAATCCGTCGACATCGAACCCGCCCCCCAACCTTTTCCCGTACCCATGCGCGCGGTTCGTCCGCGGCCTCCCGAATTGGGCACGAAGAGCTCAGTCGAGGTCCGGCACATCGTTTTCTTCCTCGATGACGCGCTCGATGAGGCGCTTCTCGCCCGGATGGAGCGCACGCCGGAGCGGGTGACTCTGGCGCAGACGTTGAGGGAGTTGCGCAAGTTCAAGGGAAGCGGAGCCTTGGCGTATCCATGGATTGCAAAGTCTGTCGAAGACGCGCTGCGCGCCCGCAACGGGCGGGACTACCGGCTTCTGCGCGCCCGCGTGCTTCCAAACCACGTCCATGTGCTAATCGAAGCGGCGGCATCCTGGCCGTCGGGCGACCCAATCCATCGTTGGAAGACCGCGAGCTCGCCCTGTCGAAAGGGGACGCCGCGCCCCGGCCTCAAGCGCTACGGCCCCGATCGGTTTCGGCCGCGTGCCTTGCGTCGGGACCTGGCGCGGGCAGACGAGTTCTGGGCCGAAGAGGACTTCGACATCATTCTGCGGACTCCGGAGGAACTGGAGAATGCCCGTCGTCTCATCGACGAGATCTCCGCGCCGGAGCGGCCGCCGGCGCTCCCAGCCCCGGATGACGAGCCCGGGCCGGATGAAAAGCCTGACGCCCTGCCTGCAGTCGTTGCGCGCCCGCCACCGCCAGCCAGGGCGACGCTGGACTGGCAGACCCTTCGTTACACCGGCCCGTCGTCGAAAAGACGAGACTTGCGTTGGTGGCTCGACGAGATCGGCCAGTGCGCCAAGGACCTTTCTGTCCTCTACGGCGCCTACTTCCTCGTGGTCTGGCTGGTCTGGGCCCTGCAACACGCCCTGAGCAAGTAGGCCGCGCGGCCGCTTGGGTCAGGTCTCACTGGCGGAGGAGGGGGCGGCCTCGCGGGACCTCGCATAGGCCTGGGTCCCATGCGTGAACACCCGGTCCGTGGGGAGGACGGCTTCAATCGGGATGTCGGTTGCGCCGGCAAGGCGCGAATAGATCGGACCGAAGTCCTGCAGCGTGCTCTCGCGCAGGGCTTCCAGCGAAGGGATGACGAAGTAGGTCTGCTGAAAATCGTCGATGCGGTAAGGGGTCCGCATCAACCGTTCGAGGTCGAACCCGAGGCGGTTCGGGGAAGGGTCTTCGAGCGCGAACACGCTCTCGGTTCTGGATGAGACAATGCCGGCGCCATAGATGCGCAGGCCGGCTTGCGTTTCCATCAGCCCGAACTCGACGGTGTACCAGTAGAGCCGTGCGAGGTGGTGCAGGTGCTCTAGCTTTCCGGCGCGAAGGCCGCCTTCGCCATAGGCCTGCATGTAGTCG
>JAFANN010000222.1 GCA_019232665.1 Caulobacteraceae bacterium
ATCGAGCATCAGCTCGTAACAGTCGACGTCGGCCATCAGCGAGGAGTCGTAGAGAAGACCCATCTCCCTGGTGATGCGCAGCGTGTGCGGTGAGAAATCCCATGAGGCGGTGCGGGCGCCCACGGGCCGCTGGCCGCTCACCTGCTCGAGCACATCGGCGGCTCACATCATCAGGTCCCGCTCGGCCCCGTAAGGGAGAACCGAGTTCAGTTCGTGGATCCACGAATGGATCCCGATCTCGTGACCCTCGGAGACGATGCGCCGTTGCTCGTCGGGGTAGAGAAGAGCGGTGACCGCCGGCACGAAGAAGCTCGCCGGGACCGAGTGTCTGGCAAGCAGATCCAGGATCTTCGGCACGCCGACGCGGGCGCCGTATTGGCCCCACGCCATCCTGCCGATCGACTTGCCGCCGTCGCGCAGCTCGTTCGTCTCGTGATCGGAATCGAAGGAGAGCGCGAAAGCGCAACGCGCGCCGTCCTTCCAGGTGGTGGGGCGATACGCCTGACCGGCGCGCACGTGGTTGACCAGGCCGCGCCAGTGTTCCTCCGGCCATTGCCAGGGTTCGAGCTGGGCGACGTCGGTCATGGGGTTCTCCTGGGTTCAGCGCCCCTTTGGCCAGAATGGCATGAGCATCGGCGTGCGGCCGAGGTAGTTCGAGTAGGCGCCTTCGCTAAGCTCGGCGGATAGGAAGCGCTCCTCCACCTTCGCTCTCATCCACAAGCCGATAGCGAGCAGAACGGCCCCAAGCAGGCTCGCGAGCGTGCCGATTTGAATTGCGAGCACGAAAGCGGCGAAGAGGATGCCGGTGTAGATCGGGTGTCGGACCACGGCGTAAGGGCCATGGTCGACGATCTCATGATCCACCTTCTTGCTGACCGTGCCGGACCAGAGATCGCCCAGGGTCAGCCTGGCCCACCAGGCGAACGCAAAACCCACCGCGCAGAGACCTGTCATCGTCCATCCGACCCACGACGGTAGCGTCCAGAGCCGCACTGCCCCCCAGACGTGGCGATGGGGTCCGAACCAGAACCCGGATCCGAAAAACAGCAGCAGGCCGCCTATGCCTGTGGGAATTCGGTTCAGCACCTCCGTGCGAGCTGGCGCGCGGACCTGCGCTCGCCGCGACCAGACCGCGGCGATGGCCCAGGACAACGTCCACAATCCCCAGAGCATGAACGTCGCCAGCAGCGAGTTCGCGGGCCGGCCGCCGAAGAGCAAGACCAACTTTGAAGTCAAAGCCGCCTCCGTATTGGCGGCCCGACTGTCGTCGGCGGGGTCCAGCTGTGCAAGGGCCGGCGGGGCCGCCGGCGCTCCGGGTTAGGTCGGAAAGCTGGCGGCCAACCCGACCTCCCCTCTTTATCCCGTCATCGCCGGCCGTCAGTGCCGGCGACCCATGGCTGAGCTAGGCGAGCGGTTGGCAATGGCCGCGTTCCTGGCGCGGCCAAGACGCGCCGGACGTCCGCGTGGCCCCCAGCTTCGCATGACCGCGCCGCCCGGCACGGTCAATGCCAGCACGCGTCGAGCCTGACTATGGGTCGCCGGCACTGACGGCCGGCGATGACGAATTTGAGGGGGGTTGGTCGGGCCGTCGAGGAAGTAGCGGTGATGCCGACCGTTGGGCGCACGCCGCTCTCGGTGCTATTTCCTGCAATAGCGCCTGGGGGATGGAATGTCCGACAAGCCAGGAGGGTCTCCGGCTCAGGGCCCAGAAAGAAGGGCGGCGCGCCTTTGGCAGCTCCTGGGGGCGATCCTGGTGCTGGGAGTCATCGCTGCGAACTGGCCCTCTCTGCCCTCGCACATCGTCAGCTTGACCGCATCGCCGCGCTCCGAGCCGAAGTTGGCGCAGGTGGAAGCGGAGGTGTCTCCACAAACCAGTCCACCGCTAAAAACACTCGAGAAGCTGTTGGGCGGTATCAATATTACCGGGGACAAGACGTTTCGAAATGTATCCGCTGCCGGCTACGAAGTCCCCAAGCCTAAAACTCCTGTCCAAACACCGGCGCCGGCGGCGCCTGCAGTCGCATCGGGACCTGCGGCGACCGATCAGGCCGCGTCGAAGATCAAGGACCTTCAGACGAAGTACAACGCGCCGCCGACAATCCCCCTCGGCTCCGCAACGACCTACCGATTGATCATTCTCTCAGGTCGCCCGCTTAGCCCCGGCGACTTCAAAGGGGCGCCAGGTCCCGTCAACACTCGCCAGATCCCAGCGGTCACCCTCGTCAGGGCGCAGATGTCCGGGCCGAAGGCGTTCGTTCGCATCGAGCCGATGTCCGCGCCCTGCCAGAGGGTGTCCGGCTCGGACAATCCCACGTGGGACTGGGATGTGACGCCCACGTCCACAAAGACGTTCAATCTGAACGTCGACCTCTATGAGGTGCGGGACTGCAAGGACGAGGCGTCGATCGATCACCGCCTCGATACGTTTCCGATCACCGTCACCGCAACCCTCTGGCAGTGGCTCATCTACGCCTGGCCGATCTGGAAGTCGGCTCTTACCGGCGTTCTCGGACTGATAGGGGCGGCTGGAGCGGCCTTTGGCGCGTGGAAGTGGCTCAGGGGGAAGAAAAGAGGTTCGCACGGTTGAGTACGTGACCTGGCCGGACCGCAGACAAGCCAGCGTCAAGCTGGCAGCATCGCTCTTCCATGACCCAGGCGCCAATCGATCGTCGTTCGCTGATCGCCGGGGGGATGGCGCTGGCCGGGGCGGGCGCGGCGAACGCGCGGCCGACGTGGCCGAAGGGGTTCCTCTGGGGGACGGCGGGCGCCGCCTATCAGGTCGAGGGCGGCAATGTCGCCAGCGATGTCTGGGTGCTGGAGCACCTGAAGCCCACCTTGTTCAAGGAGCCCTCCGGCGACGCCGACGATGTCTACAACCGGGTCGAGGGCGACCTCGCCCTGGCCGCTTCCCTGGGCTTCAACTGCCACCGGCTCTCGATCGAATGGTCGCGCATCGAACCTGAGCCGGGCCAGATCTCTTTCGCTGCTATCGCCTACTACCGGCGCGTCCTGGAATCCTGCCGGCGGCGCGGGCTGGCGCCGGTGGTCACCTACAACCACTACACTGTGCCGCGCTGGTTCGCCGCCGCCGGCGGATTCGAGACACCGGACGGGATCGGGCCCTTCGTGCGCTACTGCGAAACGGTGACCCGCCACATGGGCGACCTCATCGCCGTTGCGGCCACGCTCAACGAGCCCAACGTGAACGCGCTGCTGCACTGGGTGCCGACATACCGGCAGTTCGAGCCGCAGCTGCCGAAGGTCCGCAAGGCCTTCGCCGCCGGTGCTGGGGCGCCGAAATGGTCGAGCCCGATCTTCGGCGATTTCCGCGTGCAACAGCCGATCATGCTCGAGGCGCACAAGCACGCCTTCGACGCGATCAAGACCGCCTCCGGCGGGCGTTTCCCGGTGGGCGTCACGCTGGCGCTCAACGACGACCAGCCGGCGGGGCCAGACAGCGGCCTTGCCGCCAAGCGCGCCCAGATCCTCACCCCCTGGCTGGAAGCGCCGGGGGACATGGTGGGCGTGCAGACCTACACGTTCGACCAGGTCGGTCCGGACATGGACCTGCCGCCCAAGCCGGGCGCCGACCTGACCCAGATGGGCTACCCCTATGCGCCCGAGGCGCTGGAGGCGGTGATCCGCACCGTCGCAAGCCTCACCAAGCGGCCGATCTATGTGACCGAGAACGGTGTCGCCACCGACCAGGACCCCCGCCGCGTCGAGTTCATCCGCCGGGCGATCGCGGGCGTGGGGCGCTGCGCGGCCGACGGCCTGGACGTGCGCAGCTACATCCACTGGTCCCTGCTCGACAACTGGGAGTGGACCAACGGCTATGGGCCCAAGTTCGGGCTGGTCGCCGTGGACCGCACGACCTTCGAGCGCAAGCCAAAGCCCAGCGCAGCCTACTTCGGCCACATCGCCCGGACGGGGCGTGTGCCGGGTCACGACACGTCTACGACGAACCCAGGTAAGCGCTAGTCCCCGTCAATCCCGAAGCGGAACGTAGGCTTAACCACGGAGACACGGAGGACACTGAGGGGCACGGAGGGGAATCTGCGGCGAAGTGCGAGGCGCCCTGCGTAATCGATTTATTGCGCCTTCGGCGCGGCGCAGCGGCTCGGCCCGTTGGTCGCCATCCAGGACAGCGCAGCTGAAAAAGCGCCGAAGGCGCACGCATCCCCATTGCACCGCGACACACGACTTCGGGGACCTTTCCCAATGGAGCCGCATCCCCTCCGTGCCCCTCCGTGTCCTCCGCGCCTCCGTGGT
>JAFANN010000290.1 GCA_019232665.1 Caulobacteraceae bacterium
GTCCGGCCATTGTCAACGACGCGACGGTGGCGACCGACCGGTCGGCTGCGGAAGGATCGGCGAGACTCGCCCCCGCCAGGGCGGCGAGTTCCCCAAGGGGAACCGTGCCTGTCGTCTCGTAGAAACGACGATCCGGGAACAGAGGCGCCTCGGCCGACGGACCGCTCATGACCGGCGCGCCTCCAGTGGGTTAGCGAGCGGAGGGCGCCGGCGTGGTGTCCAGGTGCTCGCGGTCGAAGGCGAACTGCTGGATCCGGCCATTCAGCTGCGTCACCGCCGCCGACGTCAGGTCCATATCCGGATTGCCGATCAGGACCGCATTGCGGTTGATCAGGATCGAGCAGCGGTGCTGCTGGTAGAGCTGCTGGGCGATCGGATCCAGTTCCTGGGCGATGCGGTTGAGCGCCTTTTCCTGCGTCGCCTGCATTTCGCGCTGGCGCAGCTCGTACTTCTGCTGGAACGCGTTCGCGCGAGCCTGGAGCGCCTGACCCTGGGTCTGGCGCGACGTGGCGTCGAGGGTCGATTCCTTCGCCTGGAAAGCCTTGGCGTCGTTGGAGATCGCCGTGTCTTCCGGCGTCAGCTCGGCGCTCACCTGCTGGCCAAGCTGCTGCAGGCGGGTGCGCACGAACTGGCCGACCTGGGACTCGGAGATCGCCTGGTTGATCGAGATCGTGCAGACGCCGGGGATGGCGGGGCCCTGCGCGATCGCCGGGGCCGGAGCGGCGGCGGCGCGGGCGGGAGCGGCCGCGGCGCGCGACTGCGCCGTGGCGCCGGTGGCGGCCAGGGCGAGACCCAGGACGGCCGCACCGGCCATCATGACTCGGTGAGAAGGAGCAAACATCAGAACCTCGTGCTCGTGGAGAAATAGAACAGCATCTTCTGGTCGTAGCTGTCCTTGCGAATGATCTGGCTCAGATCGAACCGGAGTGGCCCCATCGGCGACCTCCAGAAGACGCTGATGCCTGCGGTTGCGCGCAGGTTCAGGTCATCTCTGATCGTGGTGATCGGCTGATTGGTGTATGGGTTGATCAGGTCGGACTTGTCCAGCAGTCCAACGGTGCCGAAGTCAAGGAAGAGCAGCGTCTTGATGCCGTACTGCTCAGGCAGACCGTTGGGGAACGTCTCCTCGATCGTGCCGATCGCCGAAAGTTTGCCGCCCAAAGCGTCGCCATACTGAATATCCCGAGGTCCGACGCCGGCCAGGTCGAATCCGCGGAAGGTGTCGCCACCCTCATAGAAGCGGTCGCCGATCCGGATCGAGTCCCCGTTCCAGCCATCGATGTATTTCACCGACCCGGTAAAGTCGAAAATGAAGCTCTTGCTGAAGCCGTGGTAGAAACCGCCGTGCAGCTGCGAACTCACATAGTGCACAGTGCCGCCGAAACCGGCGATATCCTGAGAGACGTTGACGTAGAAGCCGCGCGTCGGATTTCGCGCATCGTTCCGCCCGTCATAGCCCAGGGTGTAACCAATGGCTGACGTCAGATAGGAACCGCCCTCACTGCAGAGCGCCACGGACACCGTCTGCTCTCCCGGAATGCAAAGGGCCGGGTTGATGCTGATGTTCTCGGTCCGGATCGTATAGCGAGTCGTCAGCAGCGCGTTCAGGGCCAGCGGGAAGGCGATGTGGCCCGTGGCGCCAACCGACTCGGAGACGTAGTCGGCGTACTGCGTGAAGTCGTACCGCTGGGCGTAGAGGTCATAGCCGGCGGTCAGGTTCCGGTTGAGCCAGTGCGGCTCGGTGAACGACAGATCGATCAGCTGCTGCAGATAGCCGACCGAAGCGCGCGCCGAGACCGTTTCGCCGCGGCCGCGGAAGTTGGTTTGGCTGATGCCGATGTCGGTGACGATCTTGTCGATCGAGCTGTAGCCGGCGCTGAACGACAGCTGGCCGGTTGGCTGCTCGGTGACCTTCACCAGCAGATTCGTCTTGTCCGGCGCGTCGCCCGGCGTGTTGGTGATGTCGACGTCCTTGAAGAAGCCGAGGTTCTTCACCGCCTGCTTGGAGCGGTCGACCAGCGCGCGGTTGTACGCGTCACCCTCCGCCACCGATAGCTGACGGCGGATGACATAGTCGAGCGTCTGGGTGTTCCCGACGATGTCGATGCGCCCGATGTAGACGCGCGGACCTTCCTTCACGTCGAACACGACATCGACGGTGTGGGTGCGCGGGTTGGGCGTATACCGCGGGCGCACGTCGACGAAGGCGAAGCCCGCCGCCCCGGCGGCGAACGTAAGCGCGTCGGTCGCCTTCTCGATCTTGTCGTCGGAGTAAACCTGCCCCTGCTTGATGGGCAGGATCGCCCGAAGGATGTCGGGATTGAGCTTCTTCAGTTCCGCCCGGACCGTCACCTTGCCGAAGCGGTACATCTCGCCTTCGCTGAGCGCATAGGTGACAGCGAAGCCATTGCGTTGAACGTCCAGTTCGGCAACGGACGATATGATCCGGAAGTCGTAGTAGCCGCGATTGCGGTAGAACTTGCGCAGCTGTTCGCGGTCGTACTCGATCCGGTCTGGATCGTAGTTGTCGTTCGTGGAGAAGAACCGGTACCAGGCGCTGGCCTTGGTGACGACGACGCCGGAAAGGTCGTTGTTCGAGAACTTCTTGTTGCCGAGGAAGTTGACTTCGATGATCCCGCTCTTCGGTCCTTCCTTAATCTCGAAGATCAGGTCGACACGACGCTGCGGCAGCTGAACGATCTTGGGCGTAACGACCGCGGAGATCCGGCCTTCGCGGCGATAGAGCTCAACAATCCGGCCGACGTCCTCCTCGACCTTCGCCCGGGTGAAGACCCCGCGTGGACGAATCTGGATCTCGTCCTGCAGCTTGTCCGTCTTGATGTTCGAGTTCCCCTCGAACAGCACCTGGTTGATGATCGGGTTCTCGACGACCTGGACCACGAGGTCCGACCCCTGCAGGTCGATCTTCACGTCGGAGAACAGGTCCGTCGCGAACAGCGCCTTGAGGGCAGCGTCGATCTTCGCCGGATCGACCGTCTCGCCCACGTGGATGGGGAGGTAGGCGAGGATGGTTTCCGGATCGATTCGCTCCTCGCCGCGAATTTCGATTCGGCCGACGACGCCCGCCTGCGCCCCGGGAATGGCCGCTGGCGGGGGCAGGCCCGCCTGACCCTGAGAGGGGGGAGCGGCGGCGGTCTCGGGCGGCGGGGCCGGTATGCCGGAGGCCGGAGGCCCCGCGGCCGCCGGAGGGGGCGGGACAGCGGCGGGCTGGGCCAGGGCGGCGGCCGGCAAGGCTACACCCGCCAGCAAGACCGCGAAGCTCGAAACAGCGAGCACGGCGGCAGCCGGCAGGGAACCTGTCGTGGTATCAGCCATCAGGATGCGACCGCCTTAGGAAAATAGACTGCCGATGAAGCGGAACAGGCGCAGCCGCTCGACATCGTTCCAGGTCGCGAACAACATCAATCCCAACAGCAAAGCAAGTCCCGCTCGATAGCCCGCCGCCTGCACCTTCGCCGCGGCCGGGCGTTTCGCCACCCACTCGTATGCATAGAAGATCAGATGCCCGCCATCCAGCGTCGGAACGGGAAGCAGGTTGAGGAGCCCGATGCTGACGCTCATCACCGCGGCAAGCTGGCTCATGAAGAAGGCTTCGGCGACGATCCAGCTCACCTTCGCCGCGTGAGCGGCGGTGATCGCCTCCTTGGTGATCGTCCCTGAAGCGTGGACCATGCCCACGATGCTGTGCAGCTGATCCGCACGCATGTGCCCCGTGACGATGCGTCCCAGGGCATAGGCGGTCGTCGCCGCCACGTCCCAGGTCCGCTGGACAGCGAGACTCACCGCCCGAACCGGTCCGACGTGGACGATGGCCCCTTCCGCCGCCTCCAGGCCGAGTCGGCCGACGGCCTGGCTCCCGCCGAACGCGCTCGGCTCCTGAATGGCCTTTGGCCGCGCGACGAGGTGGATAAGAGCGCCCTGGCGGCGGACCGTGAAGTCTATCGGCACGCCTGGGCGGTATTGGACGTAGAACTGCACCTCCTCGAAGGTGTTCATCGGCCGCCCATCCGCCGAAACGATGAGGTCGCCGGCATGGAAGCCGGCCTGCTGGCCCGCCTCGCCCTGAACCACAGCCTGGACGCGCGGCGTGGTTACCGGCGCGCCGAACGACAGGAAGAAGGCGGCGAAGATGACGATCGCCAACAGGAAGTTGGCCGCCGGCCCCGCCAGGATGATCAGGGTCCGCTGCCAGAGCGGCTTGAACGCGAGGTACTTGAGCTCCGCCCCCGGACCCTCGCGGGCGACGATCGACGCCCGAGCTTCATCGAGGCTGGTCTTGTCCGGCATGCTGGCCGCGTTCTCGTCGCCAGCGAACTTCACATAGCCGCCCAGGGGTATCCAGCCGACGCGCCACTCGACCCCGGCGCGGTCGCGCCATGAGATGATCGCCTTGCCGAAGCCCATGGAGAATCGATCGATCGCCGTTCCGAAAGCCTTGGCCGTGAGGAAGTGACCAAGCTCGTGGATGGTCACGATCAAGCTGATCATCACCACAAAGGGGATGGTGGAGCTCACGATGGTATAGAGGAAGGCCGTCATCGGCGGGCGGGTCTCCCTGGGTCGCTGGGGCCGGGGCGCACGGGCTTCGACACCGTCAAGCGATGCGCTCGAATCGCGACAGCACTTGGGCCGCGAGTCGCCGCGCTGCGCCATCAACGCTCAGCGCCCAGTCGACGGCGGCCGCGTCGTCGCCGGCGGCAAGTTCGCCGCGATCGTTGAGCTGTTCGAGCGTCTCCTCGACCACCGCGGAGATCTCAAGGAAGCGGATTCGACGGTCGAGGAACGCATGGACCGCGACCTCGTTCGCCGCGTTCATGGCCGCCGGAGCGCCGCCGCCAGTCTCCAGCGCCGAGCGCGCGATGCGCAGCGCCGGGAAGCGCGCCTCGTCCGGCGCCTCGAAGGTGAGCTGGCCCACGCGCGCGAGGTCCAGCCCCGGCGCCGGCCACGCCATGCGCCGCGGCCAGGCGAAGGCGCAGGCGATCGGCGTTCGCATGTCGGGCGGACCAAGCTGGGCCAGGGTCGAGCCGTCCGCATATTCCACGAGGCTGTGGACCACTGACTGTGGGTGGATGATCACGTCGACCTGCTCGGGCGCCATGCCGAACAGATAGGCCGCCTCGATCGTCTCCAGCCCCTTGTTCATCATCGTCGCCGAATCGATCGTGATCTTGGCGCCCATGCTCCAGTTGGGATGGTTCAAAGCCTGTTCGCGCGTCGCCTCCGCCATGGCTTCCAGCGTCCAAGCGCGGAAGGGCCCGCCCGAAGCGGTCAGGATAAGGCGCCTCACCTTGGCCTGGTCGTCCGGCGCGAAGACCTGGAAGATCGCCGAGTGCTCCGAGTCCACCGGGATCACCTGCGCGCCAGCCGCCTTGGCTATGCGCAGCAGGGCGGGCCCTGCGCACACCAGGCTTTCCTTGTTGGCCAGGGCGAGGATCGAACCGGCGCGCGCCGCCGCCAGAGTCGGCTCGAGTCCTGCCGCTCCGACGATCGCCGACATCACCCAGTCGGCCCCCTGTCCGGCCGCGGCGACGATAGCCGAACGCCCTGCGGCGGCCTCCACGCCGCTACCATTGAGGCGGTCGCGGAGCTCCGGCAGGGCCGACTCATCCTCGATCACGGCCATCTGCGGGCGCCACGCGAGGGCCTGCTCGGCAAGTAGGGCGACGTTGCGCCCCGCCGTCAGCGCACGGATTCGCGGCTTTTCTTCGCTGTGCGAGAGCAGCTCCAGGGTGGAGACCCCTACCGAGCCGGTCGAACCCAGGACGACGACGGTGCGCTGGGTCATCAGTGACGGAACCCTACGTGGACGACGAGGCGGGCGACCGCAAAGACCATCACGGCGAACATCAACCCATCCACGCGATCAAGCAGCCCCCCGTGGCCGGGAATCAACGCCCCCGTGTCCTTGACCCCGTAACGTCGCTTCAACATCGACTCCCACAGATCGCCGCCCATGGTGGCGAGCCCGCCGATCAAGCCGATCACAGCTGCTCCGGCAAGGGACAGTCGCATGAAAGCGGCAGCCACCCCAACCGACGCTGCGGTCGCACCGATGAGCCCTCCCACAAACCCCGACCAGGTCTTCTTGGGCGACCACCTCGGCCAGAGCCGCGGACCCTTGAGCGCGCTGCCGACAATAAAGGCGCAGCTGTCGGCCGCCCAGGTGCAGGCAAACAGCATCCATGTCCATCCCGAGCCCTGGGCGCTGCCGACCAGCCAGACCAGCACCAGGCACGCCGGGGCGATGTAGAGAACGCCGTAGGCGGCGTCGATGGCGCGGTCCCCGCCGACCCCCGCGACCAGCGCGGCGGCCAAGCCGCCAACGCCGATCAGGGTCCAGGCAAGGGCGTACTGGCCAACGAAGGCCAGCAGGACCACTCCGACGACCGCAACAGCCATCACTGTGGTCACCCGCGGGCCGGCGCGCGGACTGGCCATCGCCGACCACTCGATCGAGAGCAGGACGGCGCCGATGGAGATCAAAGTGAGGAACGGCGCTCGCCAGAGCGGATGGGGCCAGTTGTAGACCCAGACCGCCGCGAGGGCGCCGGCGGCAAGCACGAGGCCCGAGGCCGCCCGAATCGCGAAGTTCCTCCAGTCGAACGACGCAGTCGTGGTCAGATCAGCACCCAGGCGCCTCCCTCCCCTGCCGGAGAGCGCTGCAGCCGAAGGGGGCCATCGCCTCGCGCGCATTGACCCTCATATCAAGGCCCCGATCTCTGAATAAGACGCCCCGACGCTCTACCGTTGCCCGCGGACGGTGAACGCCGGCTGAACGGGTGAGCGGGACCTGGATCTTGCTCCGTCTGTTCTCAGACGGCGGCGCGGATGTCATGGGGCTGCACTCCGCCGAAGCGGCGCTCACGGGTCAGATATTCGGCGATCGCCGCCCGCAGTTGTTCCGGCCCGTAGTCGGGCCAGTAGATGTCCTGGAAGACCAGCTCGGCGTAGGCGCAGTCCCACAGGAGGAAATTCGACAGCCGCCGCTCAAAACCGGTCCGGATGATGAGATCGGGCGGGGGCGAGCCGGCTGTCGACAGGCGCGAGGCGAACGCCGCCTCGTCCAGATCGTACGCATTGGCTTCTCCCCGCTCCACCGCCGCCGCAAAGGCGCGGGCCGCGTCGACGATGTCGGCGCGACCGCCGTAGTTGAACGCGACTTGCAGGTGGAACCTCGAGTTGGACGCCGTGCGCGCCTCGGCGTCGCGGATCATCTCGAGGATGTCCGGCTCCAGTCCGGTGCGCCGCCCGACGATCCGGACGCGCACGCCCTCGCGCTCCAGTCGGCCAAGATCGCTGTGGAAGTAGGCGCGGAGAAGACGCAGGAGCTCGCTCACCTCCTCGCGAGGCCGCCTCCAGTTTTCGGTCGAGAAGCCGAACACCGTAAGGCGGTTGACGCCTAGTTCGCGCGCACCTTCCACCGTCCGGCGAAGGGCTGCGACGCCCGCTCGATGACCGAGGCTGCGAGGCAGGCCCCTGGCCTTCGCCCAGCGACCGTTGCCGTCCATGATGATCGCGACGTGCAGGCCGTCGGGCGCCTCCCCGGGGTAGTCAAGCGTCTCCATGGGCGGCGACATGGCGGGTCCTTCTTACGTCCTTGGGTCCAAGATGCTCGTCGGGGCCCCAGCTCCGCTGCACAAGGTCGATTTCGGGCCGTTCGGACCGGGTCGACGCCTGCCGAGGAATCCTGCCGCCGGCCGCTGTGCTCGGCGACCGGATCAGACCTGCATGATCTCATGTTCCTTGGTTTTCAAGGCCTCGTCGACGCGCTTGATCGCCTCATCCGTGACCTTCTGGACCTCGCCTTCAAGACGCTTGTGTTCGTCCTGGCTGATCACGGTGTCCTTTTCGGCCTTCTTCAGATCGTCCATGGCGTCACGGCGCACGTTCCGCACCGCCACGCGCTGCTGCTCGGCGTATTTGCCGGCAAGCTTGGCCAGATCTTTGCGGCGTTCCTCGGTCAAGGGGGGGATCGGAATGCGCAGGTTCTGCCCCTCGACCACGGGGTTGAGACCGAGCCCGGCATTGCGGATCGCCTTCTCCACGGACACGACCAGGCCCCGGTCCCAGACGGCGACGGTGATCGACCGCGGCTCGGGCACGGAGATGGCGCCGACCTGGTTGATCGGGACCTTTGAGCCGTAGGCCTCGACGTGGATCTGGTCGAGCAGCGAGGCGTTGGCGCGGCCGGTGCGCAGAGTGGCGAACTCCTCCTTCAGCGCGGCGACGGCCTTGTCCATTCGTTCACGATAGCGGGAGATCTGAGGTTTCTCGGCGGTCGCCATGTCGTTCTCCTTCTTATTCGGTCACGGCCGCTTCAGGCGGCGCGCGCCGTGCGATCCTCGATCGTGGTGTGGGTTCCCTCCCCGGTCAGGACCTTCAGGAGGTTGCCCCGCTCGCGGATGGAGAAGACCACGATCGGGATGTTGTTGTCGCGCGCCAGGCTGATGGCGGAGGCGTCCATCACGCGCAGATCGCGCGCCAGGACCTCCTGATAGCCGATCGAGCCGTACCGGCGCGCGGTCGGATCCTTCTTCGGATCGGCGGTGTAGACTCCGTCGACGCTGGTGCCCTTGAAGAGGGCGTCGCACCCCATTTCGGCGGCGCGCAACGCCGCGGGCGTATCGGTCGTGAAGTAGGGCGCCCCCAGGCCCGCGGCGAAGATCACCACGCGTCCCTTCTCCAGATGCCGCAGGGCGCGGCGGCGGATGTAGGGCTCGCAGATCGCCTGCATTGGAATCGCCGATTGCACGCGGGTGTCGACACCGCGGCGCTCGAGAGCGCTCTGCACGGCAAGGGCGTTCATGATAGTCGCGAGCATGCCCATGTAGTCGGCGCTCGCCCGTTCCATGCCCCGACCGGCGACCTGGACCCCGCGGAAGATGTTCCCGCCGCCGACGACCAGGCAGAGCTCGAAGCCGGCTTCGACGACCGCGGCGATATCCTCGGCGACGTGGTCGAGCGTGACCATATCGATGCCGAACGGCTCCTCGCCCATCAAGACCTCGCCGGACACCTTGAGCAGGATGCGTCGGTAGGGCGGTTGCTCTGGCTTCATGTGGAGTTCCGGCGAAAGAATACGGCCGGCGCATCCTCTAGTGCGCGTCCGGCCTGAAACGAAGCCCCTTACGCCTCATGGGTCCAGACGGAGCCGGGTTCCTTGCGGTCTGTCAGCGTCCGGACGGGCGAAATGATCTAGCCTGGATATGCAAACGGCGGCGCTCGGCTCATCGCCGGGCGCCGCCGAGCGGGAAGGTTCTACGTCGATAGCGCCGGCGTCAGGCGCCGGTCATCGCCGCGACTTCGGAGGCGAAGTCGGCGGTTTCCTTCTCCACGCCTTCGCCCAGGGCGAAGCGCGCGAAGCCGGCGACCTTCACGGGCGAGCCGACGGCCTTGGCGGTCTGCTCGACGAGCTGCTCGATCGTGATCGAGGGATCGCGGACATACGCCTGCTTCAGGAGGACGGACTCCTCGTAGAACTTGCGGATCCGGCCCTCGACCATCTTCTCGGCCACGGCCGCGGGCTTGCCCGAAGCGATCGACTGCTCGCGGAAGATGGCGCGCTCGCGCTCCACCGCGGCCGGATCGAGGTCTTCGACCGACAAGGCCAAGGGAGCGGCCGCGGCCGCGTGCAGGGCGATGTTCCGGCCCAGCTCGGCGAGGGCGGCCTTGTCGCCTGCGCCTTCGACGGCGACGAGCACGCCAATGCGGCCCAGGTCCGGCGAGCCAGCGGCCGCGCCGTGGACGTAGGAGCCGACGGCGCCCTTGGCGACCGCAAAGCGGGCCGCGCGGCGCAGGATCATGTTCTCGCCAATCGTGGCCACGAGGTTCGTCACCGCGTCGGCGACGGACTGGCCGCCTTCGAGCGGCGCGGCGCGCAGCGCCTCGACATCACCGGCCACATCGACCGCCTTGGCGGCGATCTTGCGGGCGGTTCCCTGGAACTGCTCGTTGCGGGCGACGAAGTCGGTCTCGGCGTTGAGCTCAATCACCGCGCCCACGGCGCCCGCGCCGTCCTGGCGCACGGCCAGCGCCACGACGCCTTCGGCGGCGACTCGGTCGGCCTTCTTGGCGGCCTTGCTCAGGCCTTTGGCGCGCAGCCAATCGACAGCGGCTTCCATGTCGCCGCCGGTCTCCTGCAGGGCCTTCTTGCAGTCCATCATGCCAACGCCGGACTTTTCGCGCAGCGTTTTCACCATGGCGGCGCTGATCTCGGCCATCTCTTCTCTCCGCTTCGGTCTTATGGGTCTGCGGCCGCCGGCCAGGTTCAGGCCGGCGGCTCGATCGCGTTCAGTTCAGTATATAGTAAGCCGGCAGCTTAGGAGGGCGCGACTTCGTCCGCCGGAGCCTCGGCTTCAGCAACTTCGCCCTCTTCGGCGCCCGCCTGCTCGGCGGCGATCGCCGCTGCAGCCGGCTCGACGTTGAAGGCCGCCTCCAGCTCCGGATCGGGTTCAGTGTGCGGCGTCGGGATCGGCCGCTCCTCCTCCTGAGCCGCGGTCGTGCGCAGGGCGGGCTCGACCGGGGCCTCGGAGGCGCCGAGGTCGACGCCCATCGCCGCCTGGCCTTCGGTGAGACCGTCGAGGACGGAGTCGGCCATCAGGTCGCAGTAGAGCTGCAGGGCGCGAGCCGCGTCATCATTGCCCGGAACCGGAAAGGTGATGCCGTCTGGATCGCAGTTGGTGTCGAGGATCGCCACCACTGGGATGTTGAGCTTGCGCGCCTCCTGGATCGCGATCGCCTCCTTGTTGGTGTCGATCACGAACATCAGGTCGGGGATGCCGCCCATGTCCTTGATGCCGCCCAGCGACAGCTCGAGCTTGTCGCGCTCGCGCGTCAGCTGCAACAGCTCCTTCTTGGTGCGGCCACCGGCATCGCCGCCGTCCAGCACGCCTTCGAGTTCGCGCAGGCGCGCGATCGAGGCGGAGATGGTCCGCCAGTTGGTGAGCGTGCCGCCGAGCCAGCGGTGATTGACGTAGTACTGGGCGCAGCGCTTGGCCGCCGCGGCGACGGGCTCGGAAGCCTGGCGCTTGGTGCCGACGAAGAGGACGCGTCCGCCCGCGGCGGCGACGTCACGGACCTTCACCAGCGCCTGGTGCAGCAGAGGCATGGTCTGCGAGAGGTCGATGATGTGGATGTTGGAACGAGCGCCGAAGATGTAGCGCTCCATCTTCGGGTTCCAGCGGTGCGTCTGGTGGCCGAAGTGAGCTCCAGCTTCCAGGAGCTGACGCATAGTAAAATCGGGCAGGGCCATCGGGCCTTCTATCCTTTCTTCCGGTTGAGCCTCCGCGAAGCAGACCCCTGAAGGGGACCGGAACGGCGCCGGCGGGATGTCTCCCCGCGCGGAACCGAACGCCTCGCGTGCGTGATGGGGCGGCGACATAGGGCGCCGGGGCCGGAAAGGCAAGGATGGGGGTGTCCCTCCCCTTCTGGGAGGGTGGCCGAGCGGAGCGAGACCGGGTGGGGAAGTTTGGGTCAACCCGAGACTCTCCGGCCTTCCCGAGGGTTCCCCACCCGTCCTCCTGCGCCCTGCGGGCTTCGGAGGACAACCGCCCCAGAAGGGGAGGGACAGGCGCCGTTGCGCTCAGACGTCTTCCAGCAGCGTCACCCCCGGTGCGGTCTTGAGGGCGCCACGCGTCGTGGGGTCGAGGCGCCAGAGTCCGGGGAGGCGCATCTCCACTTCGCGGCCGCCCGCGAAGGCGGCGACGAAGGACACCGGCCCGCCGCCGGTCTGGGCGGGGGTAAGTCTCGAGCGCAGCCCCTCGACCTCGGCGATCGTCGGCGAGAGATGGATGCGAAGGCCGGCGGGGACCTTCTCGATCGCCCGCTCCAGCGGCTCGGCGTCCTCGGCGAAGAAGCGCACCTCTCCGTCGGAGGCGCGGGCGCGAACGCGCAGGACAAGCGCCCTTCCCGGCTCCAGCATGTCACGGCAGCGGCGCAGGATTTCCGGCTGGAACCGGCACTCATACTCGCCGGTGGGATCCGACATGGTCACGAAGGCGAACTTGCCCCCGCTCATCGCCGGTCGCTCCTGCCGGCGCCGCACGATGCCCGACATCCAGAAGGCTTCCTCGCCCCCGACCGCGCGCGAAAGGGCGTCGACCACGAAGGTGACGCGCCGGCGACGAAGGACCTCGGTCATGTCGCCCAGAGGATGGCCCGAGAGATAGAAGCCGACCGCAGCCAATTCCTCATCCAGGCGCCGCACCGGATCCCACGGCGCGGTCCGCGCCAGGCGGGGCCGCGAGGCCTGCGCGCCCTCGCCGAACAGGCTCTCCTGGGCGCTGGCGCGGTCGGCGGCGGTGGCCTGGGCGTAGGCGATCAGGGTGTCTGCCGCCTCGGCGATCTGAGCGCGATCAGGATGCAGGGAGTCGAAGGCGCCGGCCCGGGCCAGGCTCTCCAGGCAGCGCTTGTTCACCTGGCGCGGATCGATGCGCTCGAGGAAGTCAAAGATATCGGCGAAGCGCCCGCCCGACTCGCGCACGGCGACGACGTGCTCCATCGCCGACAGCCCGACGTTGCGAACCGCGCCCAGGGCGTAGAGCACTTTGCCGCCCTCGACCTCGAAGTCGGCGCCCGAGCGGTTGATGTCTGGCGGCATGATCTCCACGCCCTGACGGCGGGCGTCCTGGTAGAACACCGCCAGCTTGTCGGTGTTGGAGAGGTCGAGGCTCATCGAGGCCGCGAAGAACTCCACCGGCGCGTTCGCCTTCAGCCAGCCCGTCTGGTAGGCGATCAGAGCGTACGGCGCGGCGTGGCCCTTGTTGAAGCCATAGCCCGCGAACTTCGCCATCCGCTCGAACATGTCCTCGGCCGCGGCCTGGTCGAGGCCCCGCTCGGCGGCGCCCGAGAGGAAGCGGGCCCGCTGCTGGTCCATCTCCTCCTTCTTCTTCTTGCCCATGGCGCGACGCAGGAGGTCGGCTTCGCCCAGGCTGTAGCCGGCCAGGATCTGGGCGATCTTCATCACCTGCTCCTGGTAGACGATGACGCCGAAGGTCTCTTCCAGCGCCTCCTCCAGGCCAGGCAGGATCACCACAGGCCGGCGACCCATCTTGCAGTCAACGTACTCGGGGATGCTGTCCATCGGACCGGGCCGATAGAGCGAAATGAGGGCGCAGATCTCTTCCACGGTGGACGGACGCAGCTTGCGCAGGGTGTCGCGCATCCCCTGCCCTTCCATCTGGAACACCCCGACGGTCGCGCCCGAGGCGAGAAGCTCATAGGTCGGCGCATCGTCGAGCGCGAGACGCTCGAGGTCGAAGCCGGCGCCGCGGCGCTCCAGGTGCTTCATCGCCCGCCGGATCACCGTGAGGGTCTTAAGGCCAAGGAAGTCGAACTTCACCAGGCCTGCGCTCTCGACCCACTTCATGTTGAACTGCGTGGCCGGCAGGGACGAGCGCGGATCTCGATAGAGCGGGACGATCTCGGTCAGACGGGTCTGGCCGATGACGATGCCCGCGGCGTGGGTGGAGGCGTTGCGGTAGAGGCCCTCCAGCTCCAGGGCCACGTCCATCATCGCGGCGACGGCGTCATCCTCTTCCCGCGCCGCCTTCAACCGCGGCTCCATCTCGATGGCCTGCGCCAGGGTCACCGGATTGGCCGGGTTGTTGGGGATCATCTTGGCCAGCCGGTCGACGAGGCCCAGCGGCAGCTGAAGGACCCGCCCAACATCGCGCAGCACGGCGCGGGCCTGGAGGCTGCCGAAGGTGATGATCTGGGCGACGCGGTCGGCGCCGTATCGCTCCTGCACATAGGCGATGACCTCGTCCCGCCGCTCCTGGCAGAAGTCGATGTCGAAGTCCGGCATCGAGACGCGCTCGGGATTGAGGAAGCGCTCGAAGAAGAGGCCGTACTTGAGCGGGTCCACGCCGGTGATCAGCAACGCCCAGGCGACTGCGGAACTCGCTCCCGAGCCGCGCCCCGGCCCCACGGGAATGTCGTGGGCCACGGACCACTTCATGAAGTCGGAGACGATCAGGAAGTAGCCGGAGAAGCCCATCTTCTGGATGACGGAGATCTCCATCTCCAGTCGGGCCCAGTAGGGCTCCTCCCCGCCCGGCGGCTGGATCGCGTCGAGGCGCCGGCGCATGCCCTCGCGCGCCTGGCGGGCCAGTTCCTCGTCCTCGGAGGCGCCGTCGCGGGTGGGGAAGCGCGGCAGGATCGGCGGACGCTTCTTGACCATGAAGGCGCAGCGCCGGGCGATCTCCAGAGTGCTGTCGCAGGCCTCGGGAAGATCAGCGAACAGTCGGCGCATGTCGGCAGCGGTCTTGAAGCAATGGTCGGGGGTGACGCGTCGGCGATCTTCCTGCCCGACATAGGCGCCGTCTGAGAGACACAGCAGTGCGTCGTGCGCCCGGTGCTTTTCCGGCGCGGCGAAGTAGACGTCGTTGGTCGCAACCAGCGGAACGTCGCTCTCGTACGCCCAGGCGACGAGGCCCGGCTCGGCCGCCGCCTGTGCCGCCAGGCCATGGCGCTGCAGCTCCACATAGAAGCGGTCGGCGAAGACCCGGTGCATCTCAGCGAGCGCCGACTGCGCATCGCCCGTGCGGCCAGTCGCGAACAGCGGATCGACGGGTCCGTCCGTCCCACCCGAAAGGGCGATCAGGCCCTTCGAGTGAGCGACGACCATACCCCACGGGACGTGCGGTTCGGCCGTTCCGTCGACCTCGAGATAGGCCGCCGAGGAAAGCTCGCAGAGGTTCCGGTAGCCGGTCTCGTCCTGGGCGAGCAAAGTGATCGTGGGCATGCGGGCCCAACGATCCGGCGCCCGTCCGCCGATCCCTGAGACCGGCAGGGCGCATCCGACAATCGGCTGCACCCCTTCCCCGGCCGCGGTCACGGAGAATTCCAAGGCGCCGAAGAGGTTGGCCCGGTCCGTCAGGGCCACGGCCGGCATGGCCGCCTTCTTCGCCAGCGCCCCGATCTTGTCGGCCTTGATCGCCCCCTCGAGCAGCGAATAGGCGGAGCGGACCTTGAGGTGGATGAAGCCGCCGTCAGGAGCGGCAGGCTCGCTCATCGCGGAGGCCTTTCGGCGGGCGACGGCGCTCCGGGCCTATTCTCGTTCGCATGGGGGATGGCGAGGATTTGCCGGCGGCGAACAGCCAAGTGGGAGCGCCGACGCTGCCCGCCGTGGAAGACGCGCCAGCCCGCCTCGGCCGCGGGAAAGCTCGCCCCCTCCGTCGCCAGAACCGTCACATCCGCCGCTTTGGTCCCGATCCCGCTCATATCCCTCGCCCGCCCCGGCTGGCCCGACGCCACGCCGCGACTCAGGCGACGAACTGCGCCGCCTGACACACCATCCAGACGAAGCCGACGACCGACGCAAGCGCCAGCGAGTCCTTGGTGATCCGAAGCATGGCAAACCCTCCGCTGTTCTGGGTTCGTTCTGTTCCGGTTTTGTTCGAGAGTCAAGCGGAGGTTGTTTGACTGGAACTGTGGAACACTCAGCCAACACGGTCTTGCAGGCAGTCAGGAGCGCGGCAGGACGCGATCGGTGTGGCGCACTCGGCGCGGCAAACCTGTTACACGCCTTATCGGCAATAATGCCGCGCAAACCTGTCGACCCGCACCTGCTCCGTATGCTGACACACTCGATGCCCCGCAAAAGCAGGACTCTGTGGACCTCGTGCGGTCGATGCGGGATAGCGGCCCCTAGGGCTT
>JAFANN010000340.1 GCA_019232665.1 Caulobacteraceae bacterium
CATCGCCAGGGAGACTGCGGCCTCGAGTTGCGGGTCATGGCCTGCTGCGACCGGCTTGGGATCCATCTCCACCAGATAGTCCGGGTCGACCCCATGGTTCTCCACCTCCCAGGCGCCCGCCGGGGAGAAGAAGCCGACGCTCGGCGAGGTGACGTGGCCGCCGTCCATCAGCACGGGAATGGGGCCGATGCCCACCAGACCGCCCCAGGTCCTCTTGCCGACCAGCGGGCCGAGCTGGTTGTGCTTGAACAGCCAGGGGAGCGCGTCGCCGCCCGAGCCGGACACCTCGTTGGCGATCATCACCTTGGGTCCGTAGATGGCCGCATGGGGGGAAACATCGATCGCCCCGTAGCGGGGTTGCCAGTACCCCTCGAGCTTCCGGCCGAGAACTTCGACGATGTAGTCGGCGAGCTGGCCGCCGGCGTTGAACCGCTCGTCGACGATCACGCCTGAGCGGTTGGTCTGGGCGAAGAAGTAGCGGTTGAAGTTGGTGTAGCCGCCCTGGCCGGTATCGGGCAGGTAGACATAGGCCAGCTTGCCGCCCGACAGCTCGGCGACCTTGCGGCGGTTGGACTCGATCCAGTCGAGGTTGCGCAGCTTCGCTTCGGTGGCGACAGGGATCACGGTGACGTCCCGGCTCGCGGCGCCGATCGCCGGAAGGATGGTCAACGTGATCGCGCGGCCGGCCGTCCCTTCGAGCGGCTTCTGGATGTCCTCGTCACCCCTGATCGTCTGACCGTCGATGGCTCCGATGCAGTCGCCCTCGACGAGGTTCAGTCCCGGCTGGGCCAGCGGCGCCTTGGCCTCGGGCGACCAAGTCCCGCCGGTGTAGATCTTGGCCAGGCACCAGTGGCGGTTGCGGACCACGTAGTCGGCGCCGAGGAGGCCGCCTGGCACCTTCGGTCCGGACGGGATGGCGCCGCCCGAGCCGCGCAGGTGACCGACCGAGAAACCGGTCAGCATCTCTTGGAACAGATAGTTGAGGTCCGCGCGGGACTGCAGGCCGTCGAGGTAGGGCTCGAGCCGCCGCTCCGCGGCCACTGTGTCGTAGCCGTGGGCCTTAGGGTCATAGAAGTACGCCCGCTCGATCCGCCAGACGTCGTGATACATCTGCTTCCACTCGGCAGGCGGATCGACGCGTACTTCGAGCGTGTCGAGCTTGAGCTTCACGTCAGGATCGCTGGTCTTTAGCGGCTTGTCCGCCGGCGCGATGTACCAGTCGACTTTCGGTTCCGCGCCCGGGGCCGCGGGCGGCGCGTCAGGGCTGTGCGGCGCACCGATTCCCACCAGCATCTTCTCGCCGTCGGCGGTGATCTGATAGCGCTGGACATGTTCGGCGAGGGTGTCGGTCTTCCGGTCCTCGAGCGTCCAGCGAATGAGGTTGCCTCCGCGGGGCGTGTCCGAGTCCGGATCCGGATCGCCTTCCTGCGCCAGGGCGTAGATCACACCCGGCTTGCCGGCCTGCAGCTCCCGGTAGGGCTTCGCCGGCAGGGGCAGGGGCGAAATGCGTCTGGCGATCTGGTCGGTGGTCAGGTCCACGAGGTCCACCGCCGTCGGCTTGACCGTCGGAGGGGCCTGCTCGGCCTTCGGGTGCGCCTTGGCCTCCGCCTTGGCTTCGCCGGCTTGGCCGGCGGGGGTCACGTCTTCGCCCGACTTGGCCTTGGCGATCGCCTCTGCAGGCGTCTTCTCGTCGTCGTTTTCCGGCGCGGTCGGCGAGGGTGTCGAACGCGTCAGGGCGAGAGCGTAGATCGACGACGTCGGCCGGTAGAGGTCCGAGGTCATGTCGATGAACGACTGGGCCGCCCCGTCGTTGTTGCTGGCCAGGAAGTAGAGGCGCTTTCCGTCCCTGTCGAAGGCCGGACTGGTGCTGTCGGCCATGGAATCGGTGAGCTGGGTCACCGAGCCCGTGGCCGTGCCGTAGAGCATCAGCACGTGCATGTGGTTGTCCCCGAACCGCTGGTAGGCGAGCCATTTGGAATCCGGCGACCAGGCCATCGCGTGGGCGGCCGCGGTAAAGCCGCCGAACGCATCCGGCTCGCCCACGTGGGTCAGCTTCCCGGTGGCGAGGTCGAGGACGTAGGTGTTCAGGCGGTTGTCGGTGAACGCGATCTTCTTGGAATCTGGCGCCCACACGGGCGAGAAGTAGTAGGCCGGATCCGCCGCCAGCTTGTACTTGCGGACCGCCATCGGGCCGTCCTCCCGCGCGCCGGTCTGGGAGGCGACGTGCAGGGCGTAGAGCCCGCTCTCGTCCGAGAAGTATGCGACCGACTGCCCGTCGGGACTCCAGGCGGGCTCGCGCTCCATCACGCCAGGCGTATTAGTCAGGTTGCGCATCGAGCCGTGCTTAAGCGGGACGGTGAGGATCTCGCCATGGGCCTCGACCACGGCGCGCAGGCCGGTGGGCGAGACGCCGACGTTCTCCACCTCGTCGGCGATGTTCAGGATCCGCGGACGCACATCGGGAAGATCGCCCGCCACCTCGACCTGCACGCGCCGAGGCGCCGCGCCCGGCGTCAGGGTGTAGAGCTCTCCGAGCCGGTCGAAGACGAGGGTCTGGCCGTCGGTGGCGAGGGAACGAACGTCGGAGTCGGTTGTGTTATGCCAGACTTCCGTGACGTCCTTTGTCGCCGGATCATAGGCGAACACGCCGATGCGCCCATGGCGGCCAGACAGGAAATAGACCTTGCCGCCCAGGAAAACGGGCGAGAAATCCGCCGCCTGCTCGTGTGGGATCTCGGTGGAGTTCAAGCCGGGGAGGGTGGTCAGCCAGATGGTTCCAGCGCGCCCGCCGCGGTAGTTGCCCCAGGCGACATAGTTGGTGAAATCGAACGAGAAGGCCGGCGCCAGGGGGTTGTAGACGATCTCGGCTCCGTCGGGCGAAAGCCGTCCGTCGTACGCCATCGGCAGCGGCAGTCGCGTCGGCGCGCCGCCTTCGGCTGCGACGGAATAGAGCTGGGTGTACCGGCTGGCCGCGTCACGGTTGGAGCGGAAGAGGATACGCTTGCCGTCCGGGGACCAGCCTACCGCCGCGTCGGGCGCGGGATGATAGGTCACACGGTGCGGGATCCCGCCGCCGATAGTGACCGTGTAGACGTCGGTGTTGCCGTCATAGTCGCCGGTGAAGGCGATCGTCTGGCCATCGGGTGAGAAGATCGGCGCGCTCTCGACTCCGACGCCCGTGGTCAGGCGCGTGGCCTTTCCGCCGCCCTGCGGAACGGTCCAGATGTCGCCCGCATAGGACAAGGCGATCAGGCCATGGCTGATCGCCGGCTGCTGCAGAAGGCGCGGAGGGGAGGACTGGGCTTCTGCGGCGCCGGTAATCAGTCCCACCGCGGCGCCCAGCGCCAACATCGCCTTCCAGTGCATGCAGATCCCCCTGCGAGTCGCTGGCTGAGGTGTACCGCCCCACGCGCCGCCTTGCCCATCCCTCGGACTTGCGGTCGCCAAGGCCTTAGATAGACAAAGAAAAGGGCGGCGCGCCCGGAGGAGTGCGCCGCCCGGAGAGACCGCGGCTAAAGGCGGTCGCCGCGGAGATTATTCGCCATCGCCGTCGTCGCCTTGGTCACCGCCCTGAGGCTGCTCCATCCGGGCAACGGTGGGCTCGGAGGGACGTACGCCCGCGTGGACCGTGATCTGCAGCGGCTGACCGTTGCGCAGCACGTCGAGGCGCAGCACATCGCCCGGGCGGGCGAATGCGACCTTCTGGGTGAGTTCAGTCGGCGACTTCACCGTCTGCCCATTGACCGAGACGATGATGTCTCCGGCCTTCAGGCCAGCGTGCTGGGCGGGGCCGTCGGGGGAGAGCTGATCGACGATCGCGCCGTTCGTGGTCTTGATCCCCAGGCTCTCGGCGAGGTCCGGCGTGATCTGCTGGATCGTCGCCCCGAGGTATCCGTGGCTGACGTGGCCGTACTCGATCAGCTCCTTGGAGATGGAGCTGACCGTGTCTGCGGGAATGTCGAAGCCGATGCCGACCGAGCCGCCGCTGGGCGAGTAGATGGCCGTATTCACGCCGACGACGCGCCCGTAAATATCGAAGGTGGGACCGCCCGAGTTGCCGCGGTTAATCGGCGCGTCGATCTGCATGTAGTTGACCAACGGGCTGTCGGCGACGTTCTCCCGGCCGAGCGCCGAGACGATCCCGGCCGTGGCTGTGCCGCCCAGGCCGAACGGATTGCCGACGGCGACCACCCAGTCGCCAACGCGGGGCTTCGCGGAGTCCTCGAAGCTCACATATGGGAAGGCGCTGCCTTCGACCTTGACCACCGCGATGTCGGTGGCCGGGTCACGGCCGACCAGACGGGCCTTCAGGCTACGCCCGTCGGCGGTGTGGACGGTGATCTCCTGCGCGTCCTGGACGACGTGGTTGTTGGTGACGATGTAGCCGCTGGGAGAGATGAAGAAGCCCGATCCCGAGGCGCGGAACTTCGGGAGGGGCTGTCCGTCACCGGTATGTGGAACCTGCTGACCCATTCCCGGCATGCCTGGGAAACCGGGGAAGCCGAAGAAGAACGGGATGCCCTGGCCCTGACCTTGCCCCTGGTCCTGCCGCATCTCGGCCACCTGGCTCGGGCTCGCGTGGCCAACGATGTCGATCGACACCACGGCTGGCGACACCTTCTGGACGATCGGAGCGAAAGAGGTGGGCGCGCCCATCGGCGCCGCCGCGGCCGGCGTTGGCGCGGGGTTCACCGGCGCGCCCGGCCTCGCTTGCCCCCACGCCACCGCGGCTCCCAGCACCGCCAGACTGGCCCCAGCGCCTAAAATGAATGATTTCGTCTTGATGTTTGACATTCGCCCTTCCTTGCGAATAGAAGATTAAAGTCTCGTAAGGTTTTGACCTTAGCGTTCGGGAAGAAGATAGGTGTCAATGGCGGTGGCGCCATCATGACAAGCCCCGGAAGCAGAGATAACAAGACTGTGATCTTGATTGCGATTTCTGAACAGTCTGTTCGTTTCATGGCATAGGGTAGGCCGAAGCGGGGCGCGCCGCGTGTCCGGCCGCACACTTGAGGGCCGCGAAGGGGCGTGACATAAGGACCGCTCGTTCGCGCCGCCGGCCAAGACGGATCTTGGCGGCGGCCTTTTTTGTTTGCGCCGGCGCCCGCGGGCGGCATCGGCGCCCAACACTTTAGAGCGCAGCCATGGAAGTCGTCGAGAAAACACACGAAGGCCTGAGCCGGAGTTACGCCGTTCGGGTCCCTGCGTCCGACCTTGGAGCGGCGCTGGACGCGCGGATCGCCGAGATCCTCCCGACGCTCAACCTCAAGGGCTTTCGCCCCGGCAAGGTGCCGGCCGCGCACGTGCGCCGGATGTACGGCAAGGCCCTGATGGGCGAAGTGGTCGAGAAGGCCCTGAACGAGTCCTCTCAACAGGTCCTGTCGGACAATCAGCTGCGGATCGCAGCCCAGCCCGACGTCAAGCCGGTCTCCGACATGGACCAGGTGATCGCGGGCCGCGAGGACCTCGCCTACGACCTCGACGTCGAGGTGATGCCGGAATTCGAGCCTGCCGACGTCGCCGAGCTCAGCCTCGAGCGTCTCGTCTACGAGCCGGAGGACTCCGAAGTCGACGAGGCGATGGAGCGCCTCGTCACCGAGAGTCGGACGTTCGAGCCCCGCACGGGAAAGAAGGCCGCGGCGCAGGACGGCGACCAGGTACTGATCGACTTCGTCGGTCGCATCGACGGCGAAGCCTTCGAGGGCGGCACGGCCAACGACGCCGAACTGGTGCTCGGATCGGGCCAGTTCATCCCGGGCTTCGAGGAGCAGCTGGTCGGGACGAAAGCGGGCGACAGCCGCGAGGTCACCGTCACCTTCCCCGCGGACTATCAGGTGGATCGCCTGAAGGGGAAGGAAGCCATCTTCGCCGTCGAGGTGAAGGAGGTCCGCGCGCCCAAGGCCGCCGAAGCCAACGATGAGCTCGCCAAAAGCGTCGGGTTCGACGACCTCGCAGGCCTGCGCAACGCCCTGCGCGAGAACCTCGGCCGTGAGTACAAGTCGGCGTCCCGCTTCAAGCTGAAGCGCGCCCTGCTGGACGCCCTGGATTCTCGCCACGACATTCCGTTGCCGCCGCGGATGGTCGAGGCGGAGTTCGCCCAGATCTGGTCACAGGTGGAGAAGGACCGCTCCGAAGGGACGATTCCGCCCGAGGACGCGGGCAAGTCCGAGGAGACCCTCCGCCAGGAGTATCACAAGATCGCCGAGCGCCGGGTGCGCCTTGGCCTGGTGCTTGCCGAGATCGGCCGCCGGTCCAACGTCACGGTCAGCGAAGCAGAGCTTGGCCAGGCGATGCGCGCCGAGGCGATGCGCTACGGCAATCAGGCGGCCGAAGTCTTCGAACTGATGCGCAACAACCCCAACATCCAGGCGACGCTGCGCGCGCCGATCTATGAGGACAAGGTCGTCGACCTCATCCTCGACAAGGCGAAGGTCGCGGACAAGTCGGTCTCCAAGGAAGAGCTGCTGCGCGACGACGACCTCCCGGAAGGGTTCGGCGAAGCCGGCGGCGAGGATGGCAAGAAGGCCGCGAAGAAGCCTGCGAAGGCCAAGTCGAAGTCCGCTGCCGCCGCCGAAACGCCGGAGGCTGCGTCCGAGGCCGCCGACCACGACGATGGCGAGAAGCCTGCCAAGAAGCCGGCAAAGGCCAAGGCGAAAGCCGCTCCCGCCGCCGAGCCGGCGGTCGAGGCCGCAGCTCCGGCGAGCGACGCCGAGGCGGAGGCTCCGGCCAAGAAACCTCGCAAGCCGCGCGCGAAGGCGGCCGCGGAAGAAGGTGGCGAGAGCGGCGGTGGCGAATAGCCGGCGCCTTGCTTCCGCCCTACGGTCCCCAGATATCAGGATCTCATTCTCAGAGGCCTACCCGAATGTACGACCCCCTGACCCGTTCTCTCAATCTCGTGCCCATGGTGGTGGAGCAATCGAGCCGTGGCGAACGCGCGTTCGACATCT
>JAFANN010000075.1 GCA_019232665.1 Caulobacteraceae bacterium
TCGAGCGCGCCGCCGACCCTGCCGGACAGCGACTGACCATCCGGGCGTTCGGACGCCGTCACGAGATCCGCCTGCCGCTCGCCGGCGCGTTCCAGGCGGCCAACGCGCTCGCGGCCGCCGGCCTTTGCATCGCCGCCGGCGAGGACGCCGATGCTGTGCTGGAGTCGCTCGAGCATCTGGAAGGCGCTCCGGGGCGCCTGCAGCGCGTGGGCGCCGGGTCCCGCGGGGGAGAAGCCTATGTCGACTACGCCCACACCCCCGATGGCCTGACAACCGTCCTGGGCGCCCTTCGTCCGCACGTGCAAGGCCGCCTCATCGTTGTGTTCGGCGCCGGCGGCGATCGTGACCGGGGCAAGCGCCCACTGATGGGCGCGGCGGCTGCAGAGGGCGCCGACATCGCTATTGTCACCGACGACAATCCGCGGAGCGAGGATCCGGCCGAGATCCGCGCCGAGGTTCTCGCTGGTGCGCCCAGCCTGAAGGAGGTCCCCGGCCGGCGCAAAGCCATCTGCCACGCCGCGACCCTGATGCAGGCGGGCGATATACTCGTCGTGGCCGGCAAGGGCCACGAGCAGGGAATGATCGTCGGCTCCGAAGTCCTTCCCTTTGACGATGTCGAGGAGACGCGGCGCGCGATCGGGACGCGATGATGAGTGAAGGGCAGGGACGAAGTCCGCTCTGGACGTCGGCCGAGATCGAGACGGCGACCGGCGGGGTTCGGCGCGGTCCCTTCTTCCAGGTTTCGGGGATCGACATCGACAGCCGCGAGCTTGCGCCCGGCGATCTCTTCGTCGCGCTAACGGCGGAGCGCGACGGGCATGAGTTCGTGGAGGCGGCCCGGGCGCGGGGCGCCGCGGGGGTGCTCGCGAGCCGGCCGGTAGCGGAACCCTACGTCCTGGTGGACGACACCCTGGTTGCTCTCGGGCGCCTGGCCAGAGCCGCGCGCGATCGCGCCGCGGCCGCCCGCCGCGGCGCGGTGACGGGATCTGTCGGGAAGACCAGCGTCACCCAGGCCGTGCTGGCGGGCCTGCGCCGCGCCGGTGGGGCGCATGGCTCCGTCCGCTCGTTCAACAACCACATCGGCGTGCCGCTGACTCTGGCGCGCATGCCGGCGGACACCCGTCGCGCCGTCTTCGAGATGGGCATGAACCACGCCGGCGAGATCGCGCCCCTCTCGCGCCTGGTCCGTCCGCACGCTGTCGCCATCACCAATGTGGAGGCGGTTCACGTCGAGAACTTCGACGATGGCGCGGCGGGTGTCGCGCGCGCCAAGGCCGAGATCCTCGAAGGACTGGAGCCTGGGGGCGGGGCGATTCTGAACGCCGACAACCCCTGGTTCGAAGAATTGGCCGCTACCGCCAGCCGCGCCGGCGCGAGGATCCTCGCCTTCGGCTCAGCCCCCAACTGCGCAGCACGGCTCACCGCCTTCTCGCCCAACTCGGAGGGGGCCAGCGTCGAGGCCGAGGTCCTAGGCCGTCCCGTCAATTTCGCGCTGCGGCAGAGCGCGCCTCACTGGGGGCCGATGAGCCTGTGCGCCCTGCTGATGATGGTCGAACTGGGCGTGACGATCGAAACGGGACTCGAGGCGCTGGCCGCCTTCGAACCGCTAGCGGGCCGAGGCTCGGTTCTGTGTCTGCCCTGGAAGGGCGGAGAGATCCTGCTCGTCGACGAGAGCTACAACGCCAGTCCGGTCTCGATGAGCTCCGCCTTGCGCGCCCTTGGCGCACGACCGGCGGCCGGCCGCCGCGTCGCCGTGCTCACGGACATGCTGGAGCTGGGCGCTGACGCCCTCGCCGCGCACCGCGGTCTCGCCTCGGTGATCGCCGCCCAGCCGATCGACGCGGTGTTCTGCGCCGGACCTTTGATGCGCGGCCTTTTTGACGCCCTCGATCCGACTCGTCGCGGAGGTTATGCGCCGGACGCCGGAGCGCTGATCGACGAAATCGGCGCGGCGCTGGCGCCCGGCGACGTGGTGATGGTGAAGGGGTCGCACGCGTCGCGGGCCAGCGCCATCGTCGCGGCCCTCGTCGAGCGTGCCGCGCCCCGGGACGATGGCTGATGCTCTACCTTTTGTACCTGCGTCTGGCGGAGCACCACCACTACATCCCTGTCCTCAACCTGCTGCGCTACATCACGTTCCGCGGCGGGATGGCGGTGGTCACCGCCCTGCTCGTGATCTCTGCGATGGGCTCGCGCTTCATCGGCTGGATGCGGATCCGGCAGGGGCGCGGCCAGCCGATCCGCACGGACGGCATCGAGCGGCACATCACCGAAAAGGCCGGCACGCCGACGATGGGGGGGTTGATGTTCCTCGCCGGCATAAGCGTCGCGACACTTCTGTGGGCGGATCTTGCCAACGTCTACGTGTGGGTCGTCCTGCTGGTGACCTGGAGCTATGGCTTGCTGGGTTTCACCGACGACTACGCCAAGGTCTCGAGACAGACCACGGCCGGCATCTCCGGACGGCTCCGACTGGCCATTGAAGCATCGATCGGCCTGGTGGCCGTTCTTTTGATGGTGCTGTTCGCCCCGCACTCGCCAGAGGGCGCGCGCCTCTCGACCTCGCTGGTCTTCCCGATCTTTAAGCACGCCGTTTACGACCTTTGGTGGTTCTATCTGATCTTCGGCGCCTTCGTGATCGTCGGCGCGTCGAATGCGGTCAACTTCACCGACGGGTTGGACGGGCTGGCGACGGTGCCGGTGATGATCGCGGCCGCCACCTTCGGCCTCATCGCCTATCTCGTCGGCAACTTCCGGTTCTCGGACTACCTCGAACTCCACTTCGTCCCCGGAGCGGGGGAACTGGCGGTCTTCTGCTCGGCCATGGTCGGGTCGGGGTTGGGCTTCCTCTGGTACAACGCCCCTCCAGCGAAGATCTTCATGGGCGACAGCGGATCGCTCTCGCTGGGAGGCGCCCTGGGCGCGGTCGCGGTCGCGACCAAGCACGAGATCGTCCTGGCGATCGTCGGCGGCCTGTTCGTGGTCGAGACCATCTCCGTCATCGTTCAGGTGCTTGTCTTCAAGCGCACGGGACGTCGGGTCTTCCTCATGGCCCCGATTCACCATCACTTTGAACGCCTCGGCTGGAAGGAAGAGACGATCGTCATCCGGTTCTGGATCGTGGCGATCATGCTGGCGATGCTCGGCCTGTCCACGCTCAAACTGCGATGAGGGGTCAGGCCCGCCGATGATCCTTGTCGAGGCCTTCGCTGGAAGAACGGTCGCGGTGTTCGGCCTGGCCCGCTCGGGGCTTACGGCCGCGCGCGCGCTCGTCGCTGGCGGGGCCAGGGTTCTGTGCTGGGACGAGAAACCTGCGGCCCAGGCCGCCGCGGCGACGGAAGGCCTCGAGCTCGCCGATCTGCGCCACGCCGACTGGTCGGGCCTGGCGGCTCTCGTGCTCGCGCCGGGTGTGCCGCTTACCCATCCCGAACCGCACTGGACGGTGCGGATGGCGAAGTCCGCCGGCGTCGAAGTGATCGGCGATGTCGAGCTGTTCGCCCGAGCTGTCGCCGCGGCGCCCGACCACCGCCGCCCCACGGTGATCGCGATCACCGGCACGAACGGAAAGTCGACAACGACCGCCCTCATCGCCCACGTCCTCAACCAGGCCGGGCGGGAAGCGCACGTAGGCGGCAATATCGGGGTTGGCGTGCTGGGACTGCCGCCGATGCACGGCGGATCGATCTACGTCCTGGAGCTGTCGTCCTATCAGCTTGATCTCACCCATACGCTGCGGCCCGACGCGGCGGTCCTACTGAACATCACGCCGGACCATCTCGATCGTCACGGCGACATGGCGGGCTATGCGGCGGCCAAGCGGCGCATCTTCCTCAACCAGGGCAAGGGCGACACCGCTGTCATCGGCGTCGACGATGATTGGGGCCAAAGGTTCTGCACCGAGATCACCGCCGCCAACCGCCGCACGATCTGGCCGATCAGCGCGCGCAAGGCGATCAGCCGTGGCGTCTACGCCCTGCAGGGATTGCTCTACGACGCCACCGGCGAGCGCGGGGTGATCAAGGTCGCCGACCTCGCCCAGGCGCGCTCGCTTCCCGGGCGGCACAACTGGCAGAACGCGGCCGCCGCATACGCCGCGGTCCGCGCCGTCGGACTCACCTCCGCGGAAGCCGAGGCTGGGCTGATGAGCTTCCCCGGACTTGCGCATCGCATGGAGACCGTAGGCGCTCTCGGCGAGGTTCGCTTCATCAACGATTCCAAGGCCACCAACGTGGACGCCGCTCGCCAGGCGATGAGCGCTTATCCGCGCTTCTACTGGATTGCGGGCGGCCGGCCGAAGACGGGGATCGAGGGCCTCGCCGATCTCTTCCCCCGCATCGCCAAGGCCTACCTGGTTGGCGAGGCGGCGGGCGACTTCGCCCGCGCTCTGGATGGACGCGCCCCTGCGGTGGAGGCCGGAACCATCGAGAGGGCGGTCCGCGCCGCCTGGGAGGACGCCTCGGCGGCGGGAGAGCCGGCGATCGTTCTCTTCTCGCCGGCCTGCGCCTCCTTCGACCAGTTCGCCGATTTCGAGGCGCGTGGGGAGGCGTTCCGCGCCGCTGTCCACGCCCTGGCCCCACAGCCTGCGGAGCCCGCTGAATGAGCCAGCAGCACGCCTTCCAGCGGACGGATCGTTCGGCCCTCGGCCTGTGGTGGTGGACGACGGACCACCTGCTCCTCGGGGCGACCGTGGTGCTGATCCTGCTGGGCGTGATCCTCCAGTTCGGCACCAGCCCGGCGGCGGCGGTCCGGCTCGGCATCGCCTGGCCGTTCCACTTCGCCGCGCGCCAGTGCGTCTTCGCGGCCATGGGGGCGATCGCTGTGCTGGCGGTCTCACTGCTCTCGCCGCGCGGGGTGCGGCGGGTGGCGCTGGGCGTCTACCTCGTCTCCATCGCCGCGATGGTCCTGCTTCCCTTCTTCGGCCACGTCGCCAAGGGCGCGGGCCGGTGGGTCGACATCGCCGGCTTCACGCTTCAGCCGTCGGAGTTCATGAAGCCGGCCCTGATCGTCCTCGTCGCCTGGATGTTCGCCGAGGCCCGCAAGGGCGTGATTCCCGGCGTGTCGATCGCCTTCTTCCTGTATTTCCTGGCCGTCGCCCTGCTGTTGATGGAGCCGGACGTCGGCCAGACCATCCTGATCACCGCAGCGTTCGGGGCGGCCTTCTGGGTCGCCGGGGTGCCGACCCTCTGGGTCCTTGCGCTTGGCGGCTTCTCGGTCGCAGGTCTGGCCGGGGCCTACTTCGCCTTTCCTCACGTCTCCTCACGCGTCCAGGTCTTCCTGCACCACGACAAGTCCAGCGGACCCACCCAGGTGCACGCCGCCGCCGAGGCGATCGCCGCGGGGGGAGCGTTCGGCAGGGGGCCGGGGGAGGGGATCATGAAGCTGCAGATCCCCGACATGCACACGGACTTCGCCTTCTCGGCGGCAGCTGAGGAGTACGGGCTGTGGTTGTCGCTGATGATCATCTTCGTCTTCGCGCTGCTGGTGATCCGGGGGCTGTACAAGGCGATGAGGCTGTCGGATCCATTCGAGCAGATCGCCGCCGCGGGCCTGTTCGTCCTGGTCGGGATGCAGGCGTTCATCAACGTCGCCGTGAACCTGGCGCTGATCCCCACCAAGGGCATGACCCTGCCGTTCATCTCCTACGGAGGCTCATCCCTCCTCGGCATGGGGCTGACCATGGGCATGGCGCTGGCTTTGACGCGCCGGCGCCCAGGGGCCTATCTGCCGACCGATCCGTTCGCCCGCGCGGCCGCCCTTGGCTGACACCACGACTGAGCGCCGTCGTGTTGCGGTTATCGCGGCCGGCGGCACAGGCGGCCACCTGTTCCCCGCCCAGGCTCTGGCGGAGGCTCTGATTTCCCGTGGCTGGAAGATCGTCCTGGCGACGGACGAGCGGGTCGGCGGCCTGACCCAGGCGTTTCCCGCCGAGCGGGTGGTGGAACTGCCCGCCGCGACGGCCCGCCGTGGCGATCCGGCAAGCGCGGTCAACGCCGCCTCCGTCATCCTCCGCGGTGTGATGGAGGGGCGCAAGGCGCTGGCCGAGGTCGATCCATCGGTAGTTGTCGGCTTTGGCGGCTACCCTTCCGTCCCGGCCCTGATCGCAGCATTCAGCCAGCGCCGGCCGACGGTGATCCACGAGCAGAACGCCGTGTCGGGGCGCGCCAACCGGCTGCTGGCGCCGTTCGCGACCCAGATCGCCTGCGCTTTTCCCGGTCTTGCCAAGGCGAGCCGACGCACGGATGCGCGCAAGGTCGTGGTCGGCAATCCCGTCCGACCCGAGATTCGCGGCCTCGCGGGCAAGGGCTACGCACCGCCGACCGGCGAAATCCGGGTCCTGGTCACTGGGGGCAGCCAGGGCGCCCGCCTGCTCTCCGAGCTCATCCCCGCCGCGCTGGCGGCGCTGCCGGAGCCCCTTCGCCTTCGTTTACGGGTGGAACAGCAGGCTCGGCAGGAGTCGCTGGAGGGCGCCCGCCGCGCCTATGCCGACGCCTTGATCCAGGCGGAGGTCGCGCCCTTCTTCCGTGACATGGCGGCTCGGCTCGAACGGGCGCACCTGGTGATCGGCCGCGCGGGCGCTTCGACCGTGACCGAGCTCATGGCGGCCGGACGCCCCGCTATCCTGGTTCCCCTCGGGATCGCCCTCGACAACGACCAGGGCCGCAACGCGGCCATTCTCGCGCAGGCGGGGGGCGCCGAGGTTCGCCTCGAACGCGACCTGGACCTGGAATCGACGACGGGTCTGTTGAGCGAGCTTCTCTCCGATCCGGCCCGCCTCGCGCGGATGGCCGCGGCGGCTGCGAGCCTCGCCCGGCCGGACGCGGCGGAGCGCCTCGCCGATCTCGTCGAACGGACCGCGGGCGGCGCGAGAGCCTGATTCGTTCGCACGGGACGGATGTGAGCGGTGAATTAGGCTCTATGTTTTTGAATCCAGAGTAAACTCTCCCCGTTCAGACTATACCGTCTGAACGGGGTTTGCTCTGGGGGAGCGCGGCTACGCTTTTCCCGCCCCGCGTTCCGCGCTAGTCGCCCGCGATGCGCGCCCGCACCTCTCCCTTCCCCATCGGCCCTGTGCACTTCATCGGCATCGGCGGCATCGGCATGAGCGGCATCGCCGAGATCATGCTGCGCGAAGGCTACGAGGTGCAGGGCTCCGACGCCCGCGAGAGCGCCAACGTCGCGCGTCTGCGCGATCTGGGGGCCAAGGTCTTCGTCGGCCACGCGGCGCAGAACGTCGAGGACTCCTCGGTCATCGTCTATTCCAGCGCGATCAGTCCCGAGAACCCGGAGATGATCGCAGGACGGGCCGCGCGAATCCCCCTGGTTCGCCGCGCCGAGATGCTGGCGGAACTGATGCGGCTCTCTTATTCGGTCGCCGTCGCAGGCACGCACGGAAAGACGACGACGACCTCGATGATCGCCGCAGTGCTCGATGCGGGCGGCCTCGATCCAACGGTGGTGAACGGCGGGATCATCAACGCCTACGGCGCCAACGCCAAGGTGGGCGAAGGAGAGTGGATCGTCGTCGAGGCCGACGAGAGCGACGGGACATTCCTGCGTCTGCGCTCGACCGTGGCCGTGGTCACCAACATCGATCCCGAGCACCTGGATCATCACGGCGACTTCGAGACGCTGCAGCGCGCCTTCCGCGACTTCGTGCAGAATATTCCCTTCTACGGTTTCGCCGTCCTGTGCACGGATCATCCGGTGGTCCAGGAGATGGCGGCCGAAATCCAGAACCGTCGGCTGGTCACCTATGGAACTCATCCCCAGGCGGAAATTCGCGCGTCGGAACTGGTGATGGGGCCGGAGGGCGCGCGCTTCGAGATCCTGGTTACGAGGCAGGACGGTTCGGACCAGTCCCTTGGAGTGGTGACCCTGCCGATGGCGGGCCGGCATAACGTGCTCAACGCGCTGGCGGCCGTGGCCGTGGCGCGCGAACTGGGCGTCCAGGCTGAGGACATCCGGCGCGGCCTCGCCGGCTTCGGCGGCGTGCGCCGCCGCTTCACGACCACGGGGATGGTCGAAGGCGTGCGCATCATCGACGACTACGGGCACCATCCCGTCGAAATCGCCAGCGTCCTAGCGGCGGCGCGCGCGATGACGAACGGGCGCGTACTGGCGGTGGTCCAACCGCACAGGTTCTCGCGGTTGCGCGACCTCTTCGCGGACTTCTGCCGCTGCTTCAACGACGCGGACGCAGTGTGGGTGGCCGATGTCTATCCGGCGGGCGAGGCGCCGATTGCGGGGGTGGATCGCGACGCCCTGGTCGAAGGCCTGCGCAGACATGGTCATCGCCAGGTCGCGAGCCTGGAGACGCCTGATGACCTGGCGAGCCTTCTCGCTTCGGAGGTGAGGGCGGGCGACATGGTGATCTTCCTGGGGGCCGGCGACATCACCGCCTGGGCGCACGCGCTCCCGGAGAAACTCGCCGAAGAGATGAGGCGGAGCGCGGCATGAGCTGGCGCGACGACTTGCCGACCGTCCGCGGACGGTTGTTGTTCGACGAGCGCCTCGCCCCTTTCACCTGGTTCCGCGTCGGAGGCGCGGCCGAGGTCCTGTACCTGCCTGCCGACGAGGAGGATCTGGCCGCCCTCCTCGAGGCTCTGCCGCCGCAGATTCCCGTCACCGTGCTTGGCGCGGGTTCGAACGTCATAGTCAGGGACGGTGGGATCGAAGGCGTCGTGGTGCGGCTCGCGGGGCGCGGCTTCGGCGAGGTGGCGCATGACGCCCCTGCCGGTCAGCTGATCGTCGGCGCGGCGGCGCTCGACGCGGCGGTGGCGCGGGCGTCTGCGAAAGCGGGCCTTGCGGGACTGGAGTTCTTCGCGGGCATCCCTGGCTCGATCGGCGGCGCCCTCACCATGAACGCCGGCTGCTACGGCGCCGAAACGGCGGATGTCCTAGTTGTGGCATGGGGCGTGGATCGCTCCGGGCGGCGGCAAGTCGTGATGCCTGCCGATCTGTCCCTGAGCTACCGCCACAGCGCCGTTCCCGAAGGGCTGATCTGGACCGGCGCCATCCTACAGGGCCGTGCGTCCGAACCGGATGCGGTGGAGGAGGCGATATCCGCCATCACCCGCAGGCGCGAAGCCACCCAGCCTATTCGCGAGAAGACGGGCGGCTCCACATTCAAGAATCCTCCCGGGCGATCGGCATGGACGCTCGTGGACGAGGCCGGATGGCGGGGACGCGGTGTTGGAGGCGCCATCGTCTCGCCCGTGCATGCGAACTTCCTGATCAACACCGGAGAGGCTTCCGCCAGCGACCTGGAGACGCTCGGCGAGCGCGTCCGCGCCGACGTTCTGGCGCGCTCCGGCGTGGAGCTCGAATGGGAGATCCGACGGATCGGAAGGTCGTGAGGGCGGGGGCGGACCTCGGCGCCAAGCTTTGCCTGCGGCATTTCGTCCGACTCCCGCTGGCTAGCCTAACCCGCAATAGTTGTTGACATTCTCCTACAGTGACGGTTCGCTAACCGACACAGGGAGCGTCTCATGTCTCGGTACGATGACGACTGGAACCGTGAGTCCCAACAGGCCCGTCTCGGCCCAAGCCGTGAGAAAGGGCCGCGTGGCAGCTATCTCTTCACACTGGCTCTTCTGGTGATGCTGAGCACGCTCTGCGTCGCGACAGTCAATCTTCTCGGCTACCAGCTGATGTAGCGGAGTTTCGACTCCGGCGCCCTTAACAGGGACGCGCGAGTCAGCGATGTTCGGAGGCTCCCTCAGCCCATCTGGCCGGAGCCTTCATGACCTCTCCACTTCACGGCCGACATGTCGCCGTCCTGATGGGCGGACTATCGGCCGAGCGCGAGGTCAGTCTCACCTCTGGCCGCGCCTGCGCTGACGCCCTCGAGCGGCTAGGCGCGCGCGTGACCCAGATAGATGCCGGGCGGGATCTTTCCGCTCGCCTGTCCGCGCTTAGACCAGACGTCTGTTTCAACGCCCTCCACGGCGCCTGGGGCGAGGACGGCTGCGTCCAGGGGGTGCTCGAAACCCTTGACCTTCCGTACACCCACTCGGGCGTGCTCGCTTCCGCTCTAGCGATGGACAAGACCCGGGCGAAAGCCGTGATGTCGGCGGCTGGCGTGACCGTGCCGGCCGGGGGCCTGTTCGACCGCCGCCACGCAGGTCGCGAACACGTCCTCAAGCCACCCTACGTGGTCAAACCCAACGCCCAGGGATCGTCGGTGGGCGTGTTCCGCGTCTTCGAGGGCGCCAACAGCCCTCCTAGCGAGTTGCTGGCTGAGGACTGGGCCTTTGGCGATGAGGTGGTGGTCGAACCCTATATCCCGGGACTCGAGCTCGCGGTGGCGGTGCTCGACGAGCGGCCTCTGGGCGTGACCCAGATCGAGGCGCGGACTGGCTTCTACGACTATGAGGCCAAGTACGCGGAAGGCGGATCTGTCCACATTCTGCCGGCCGACATCGCTCCCGCGGCGAGCGAGCAAGCCATGGCGCAGGCCCTGATGGCGCACCGGGCGCTGGGCTGCCGCGGCCTCACCCGCAGCGACCTTCGTTATGACCCCGTTAACGACGTTATGGTCCTGTTGGAGGTCAACACCCAGCCCGGGATGACGCCTACGTCCCTCGCGCCCGAGCAGGCTGCTCACGCGGGAATGGGCTTCGACCAGCTTGTTCTTTGGATCACGGAGGACGCACATGCCCGCCGCGGCGCTCGAGACAGGGCGGAGTAGGGCCGGCGCCCGCTCCGCTCCGCCCCGGGGGCGCGCGCGAAGCCGGGGCGTCGCTGCGCCTGTCCCGCAGCCCTCCAAGCTGAGGGCGGCGCAGGCCGTGGGTCTGCGCGCGCCCGTCGCCGGCGCAGCAGCCGCTTTGGTGGTGCTGATGGGGGTGGCGGCGGGTCTCGCCACCGGCGGCCGTGGAGAACAGGTCCTGGCCCTGGGCCGGGCAGGCGGGGCGGCCGTCGCCAGCGGGCTCGCCGCCGCGCCGCCGCTCCTCGCTGGCGGTGTCGAAAACCTCGGAATCAAGGTCCGGCAGGTGCACCTGCAGGGCGCCTCCCCCGCCGCGCAGGACGAGATTCTCGCAGCCGCTGGCGTTCGGCCGGGCCAGTCGCTCACCGCTCTCGACCTTCCGGCCGTGCGCGAGCGCGTCGAGCGCGTGGGCTGGGTCGCACATGCGCGCGTGATGCGCCTGTGGCCGGACACCGTGGTGATCGCGGTCGACCAGAGGCCGCTCGTCGCCCTCTGGGAGCATGACGGCAAGGTGGCCGTGATCGCCTCGAACGGAGCTGTGGTCAGCAATGTCGATCCGGCCCACTTCAAGACCTTGCCCCTGGTTGTCGGCGAAGGCGCCAACACAGCCGCGACGGCGATCCTGCCGACGCTCAGCCGCAGGCCGCGGCTTTGGAGCCGGCTTCAGGCGCTGGTTCGCGTGGATAGTCGCCGCTGGAACCTGCAACTGGCTGACGGCGGCGTGGTCCTTCTTCCAGAGACCGATGAAGAGTCGGCGCTGCAGCGTCTCGACCGGCTGGACAAGAGGATTGGCGTCCTCGGGCTCGGTCTCGAGCGGATCGATCTTCGGGACCCGGAAATGGTGATCGTACGGCCGAAGGGCGCGAGCGCGCCTCCGGCCGCTTCAGGGGGAGCGTAATGACGGAAATGGTTCTCGAGCGCAGTGGCGCGGCGTTCCGGACGACGGCCCGGACGGCTCGGCGGGAGTCGCGGGAAGGCTTGAAGCTGCCGCTCGGACGGCCGCCGCTCGTCGCCGCCGTGGACCTCGGCGCCAGCAAGGTCGCCTGCTTCATCATGCGACCGGACGGACTGCGTAAGTCCGAACGGATCCTCAACGCGGCGGGCGTCGGCTACGTCGCTTCCCGAGGCGTGCGGGGCGGCAATATCGTCGACATGGACGAGGCGGCGCAGGCGATCGGCCAGGCCGTGGAGAAGGCGGAGGCCATGGCCGGCGTCGACGTCCACGGCATCACTGTCACCACCTCGCTGGGTCAGCCGGTCAGCCATCGCGCGGTAGTGCGCATCCCGATCGCCGGCAAGCCAGTGACCGAGTCCGACACCTCGCGTGCAGTCGCCCAAGCCCTGGCCAGCCTGCGCCTGACCCGCCGTCAGCCGGTTCACCTGCGCCCGATCGCCTGGACCATCGACGGGCGTCACGTGCAGGATCCTACGGCGATGTCCGGCCGCACGCTCGGCCTCGACCTTCTGGTCGTCAGCGTCAGCGAGGCGCTCTGGCAGACCCTGAGCCTCTGCGTCGAGCGCGCCCACTTGCATCTCGAAGGAGTCGTCGCCTCGCCCTACGCCTCGGCCCTCGCCGCGCTGGAGGAGGACGAGATGGAGCTCGGCTCCATCTGCATCGACATGGGAGGCGGCTCGACCTCCGTCGCGGTTTTCTCCGGCGGCGCGCTGGTGCATGTCGACAGCCTTCCCGTGGGCGGCGCGCACGTCACCCAGGATATCGCCCGAGGCCTTTCCACCTCGATCGCCGGCGCCGAGCGCATCAAGACCGTCTACGGATCGGCCATCGCCTCAGCCAACGAGGATCGCGAGATGATTGAGGCCCCGCCGCGGGGCGACGATCCGGGCGCCGGACCGGTCACCGCCCCCCGCTCGTTGCTCAAGGGTATCATCTCCCCCAGGGTGGAAGAGACTCTGGAACTCCTCCGCGACCGCCTGCGTGCCTCCGGCGCCATGGTGGATCCGGGCGCCGGCCTTGTCCTGATTGGCGGCGCCAGTCTTCTGACGGGTGTGCGCGAAGTGGCCGTCCGGGTGTTCGACCGGCCTGCGCGTCTTGGCCGGCCGCGCCGGTTGCCGCACTTGGCAGACGCCGCCGCCGGGCCGACCTTCTGCGCCGCCGCGGGCGTGCTTCAGAGGGCCGCCTTCGGGCCCCGCGAGGTCCTGCCGCGGCGGGCGGTCAACGGACGAATCGCGCCGCCGCTCGATCCGAGCGCGGGGATGGTGGCCAAGGCGGCGGCCTGGCTCCGCGAAAATCTTTGAGATCAAAGATGCCGACAGCGAGAAGTTTGTCCGGACGTTGCTTCATCCACTCTTTTTCTTGGTCGATCCCGGACAATGCCCTCGACGAAGCGCCGACTCACCGTATGCGGTTAACGTCGGATTAAGGAGAGCGGGCGCTCAATTGACGCCATTCCCGTTCCGAGCCGTCCATTCACGGGCGGGAGCCACGGTCTAGTGCACGGCGGAGGCCACGGAGTTCCCATGACGTTCAAGGTTTTTGCACCCCAGACCAAGGAATTGAAGCCGCGTATTGTCGTGTTCGGCGTCGGCGGCGCCGGCGGCAACGCCGTCAACAACATGATCGAAACGGGTCTGCAGGGCGTCGAATTCGTCGTCGCCAATACAGATGCGCAACAGTTAGCCTTCTCTAAAACGGAGAGGCGCATTCAGCTGGGGATGAACGTCACCCAAGGCCTGGGCGCGGGCGCTCATCCTGAAGTCGGCATGTCCGCTGCGGAAGAATCGGCGCCCGAGATCGGCGAACACCTCGACGGGGCGCACATGGTGTTCATCACCGCCGGCATGGGCGGCGGCACCGGCACCGGGGCGGGACCGATCATCGCAAAGTGCGCGCGCGAGCGAGGCATCCTCACCGTTGGCGTCGTGACCAAGCCATTCCACTTTGAGGGACGCCATCGGATGCGTCTCGCCGACGCCGGCATCTCGGAGCTGCAGCGTTACGTCGACACTCTGATTGTCATCCCCAACCAGAACCTGTTCCGCGTCGCCAACGAGCGCACGACCTTCAGCGAGGCCTTCGCCATGGCCGATCAGGTCCTGCACGCGGGCGTCCGCTCGATCACCGACCTGATGGTCCTCCCGGGACTGATCAATCTCGATTTTGCCGACGTGCGTACGGTGATGACCGAGATGGGCAAGGCGATGATGGGCACCGGCGAGGCGAGCGGCGAGGGCCGCGCCCTGATGGCCGCCGAGAACGCGATCCAGAATCCGCTGCTCGACGAGACCACGCTCAAGGGCGCCAAGGCGGTGCTGGTGAACATCACCGGCGGCCTCGACATGACCCTGCTGGAGGTCGACGAAGCCGCGAACGCCATCACCGGCCAGGTCGACGCCGAGGCCAATGTCATCTTCGGCGCCGCCTTCGACCCGGCGCTGGACGGAATGGTCCGTGTCTCCGTGGTCGCGACCGGCATGGACGGCGCGTCGATCGCGGCGATCGAGCCTTACGAGCAGCCCCGCCGGAAGCCGGGCCGCGTCGACGCTCCGGCCACGGAAGTCGAAGCTGAGCCCGCTCTCGAGCTGGTGGTGACGGCCCCGCCGGAGCCCGAGCTGGAGCCGGCCTACGCCACCGCGGAAGCGCCGCAACCTGTCGCGGCCGCGCCCGCCGCCGCTCAGCCGGACCTGCTGTTCGATGCGCCGACGACCCGCCGGCCTGCGCCGGCGCCCAGGCCGATGCCCGAGCCGGCGATGGCCGACGAGGACGATGAGCCCCTGTTTGCGCCGGCTCACCACTCCGAGGAGCGCCGGCAGCGGGGAGGTTTCCTGACCATGTTCGGGGGCCGTCCACGGAAGGATAACGGCCGGCGAATGCCGCAGGCTCGTTCGTCCGGAGGCGCACAGCCTCTGGAACTGCCTGACGAGGTGGAGAACGAGGAAGCCGCCGAGCTCGAAATCCCGTCCTTCCTGCGACGCTTGGCCAACTAGCGCAAGCTTGTCATTGCGACGGAGTGTGCCGGAAACACGAGTTGTGTTGCCGGCCTCCGTTGGGCCCGTTAATCGATAGTTAAGCGCCGCCGGCACGCTTCGCCGGCGCTTCGCTTGCGTGCCGTTTGGGCCCTTGGCTTTCCGGATTCCTAGAATGACTCCAGAGCTCCAGCACACGCTCGCCTCCGCCGTGCAGTTTCAGGGCGTAGGCGTCCACACCGGCCGCCCGGTCAGCGGGCGGATCGAACCGGCGCGGCCGGACACAGGTGTCTCATTCGTCCGTACCGATATCGCCGAGCTCGACCCGGAGATTCCGGCGCGCGCGGATCGCGTCAGCGAGACGCGCCTGGGCACGGTCATCGCGAACGCCGATGGGGTCAGCGTGTCGACGGTCGAGCACCTCATGGCGGCTCTCAGCGGCCTCGCCATCGACAACGCCGTCGTCTTCATCGACGGGCCGGAAGTCCCGATCATGGACGGCTCCTGCGGTCCCTTCGTCGACCTCCTCGACAGGGCGGGTCGGCGCCTGCAGTCCCGACCGCGTCGGTATCTGGAAATCCTGGAGCCGGTCGTGGTCGAGGACGGCGACAAGCGTGTCGCCCTGACGCCGTCGGACCGCTTCGAGGTCGCTTTCGAGATCCTGTTCGACGACCCCGCGATCGGCTGCCAGAGCCTCGACATTCCGATCGACGAAGCCGCCTTCCGCCAGGAGCTCGCCGAGGCGCGCACCTTCGGCTTCCTTCACGAGGTGGAGGCGCTGCGGGCGGCGGGCCTCGCCCGCGGAGGGTCGATGGACAACGTCGTGGTGATCGACCGCGGTGAGGTTCTCAATTCGGACGGGCTGCGGCGGCCGGACGAGTTCGTCCGCCACAAGATGTTGGACGCGATCGGCGATATGGCCCTCCTCGGGGGGCCGCTGCTCGCCCGCTACGAGGGCCGCTACGCCGGCCACGCCATGAACAACGCTTTGGCGAGGGCGCTTCTGGCCCGGCCGAACGCCTGGCGCGAGGTGTGTGCGCCACGACGACTTGCCGCAGTCGGCTAGGGTCGCTTTCTGGACCAGGCGCTCGCAGGCGATGGTGCGGCTCCGGGCGGCGTTGGCGCGAATTGGCGGGTGATGTAGAAGTTGCGCCGGTCCCTCGCGGATGGCTGGGGTTCAAGAGGTTCTCGAAGATCGTGTCCGTAAAACCCGGCCTCCGGGGCGTTGTCGCTCTGGCTCTCATCGCGCCAATCGCCATTTCCGGCTGCTCGATGTTCCAAAAGAAGAAGCCGACCCTTGCCTATGAGGAACGGCCGGTTGAGCTGCTGTACAACACCGGCGCGAATGAGTTGGATAAACACCGCTGGAATGACGCGGTGAACTATTTCCGTGAAGTCGAGCGCCAGCACCCGTATTCGGAATGGGCGCGCCGGGCGATTCTCATGACCGCCTATGCTCATTACGAGGCTAACGACTATGCCGAGGCGATCAGCGAGGCTAATCGTTTCATCGCGCTCTATCCCGGTAACGCCGCTACGCCCTACGCCTACTACCTCAAGGCCGTCTGCTACTTCGAACAGATTGTCGACGTCGGTCGCGATCAGGCCTCCACCGAACAGGCGCGCGTCGCCCTGTCTGAGGTGATGAAGCGCTATCCCAACACTCAGTATTCGGTCGACTCCAAGCTCAAGTACGACATGGTTCAGGACCAGTTGGCGGGCAAGGAGATGACGATCGGCCGCTACTACCTTCGCAACGGCAATCCCATCGCCGCCATCGGCCGCTTCAAGGATGTGGTCGACAAGTATCAGACCACGACTCACGCTCCCGAGGCGCTTTATCGTCTTGTGGAAGCTTATCTGACTGTGGGCCTGGTCCGGGAGGCAAAGGAAAACGGCGCCGTCCTCGGCTACAACTATCCGGGCGACTATTGGTACGAGCAGGCCTACAAGCTGCTGACCTCTCGCGGCGAACGCCCGTCGCTGGAGCCAGCGCCGATCGAGCTGCCGCACCTGCCTTTCACGCATAAGACGCCGTCTCGCGACATCGTGCCGCCGCCCGTCGACGTGGCGGAGCAGCGAGACGCGGCCCCGCCGGAAGCCGTGGGGACCTCGGTTGCGGCCCAGCCGACGACGCCCCCCAAGCAGAAGCCGAAGAAGGACTTCGTCCACGGCGTTCTGGGCCTCTGAGCGCGTTCCGCAAAAGTGGGAACTGGTTTTGCGATGAGAACGCGCTCAAGCTTTTGAATTTAGAGCACGTTGGCCCCGTTCATTCCGCCTGAATGGGACGTGCTCTAAGGGCCGTTTGAACGGCGCCTGAGTCTCGGCCATTGTGCCGGCCATGCTGATCGGCCTGGCCATCCGCGATGTCGTGCTCATCGAGCGCCTCGACCTGGCGCCGGGTCCTGGACTTACGGCGCTCACAGGCGAGACGGGCGCCGGCAAGTCGATCATCCTGGACGCACTGGGCCTGGCCACGGGAGCGCGGGCCGACGCCTCCCTCATCCGCCTCGGCGCGACGCAGGCCAGCGTGACGGCTATCTTCGCCCCGGCCCCAGACGCCGCCGCGTGGGCGTACCTCGACGAGAAGGAATTGGCTTACGCGCGGGACGAAGACCTTGTTCTGCGCCGCACTCTCGCCGCCGACGGGCGCTCGCGCGCCTTCGTCAACGACCAGCCTGTTGGGGTGGGCGTGCTTCGCGACCTGGGCGCGCTGTTGGTGGAAGTGCACGGCCAGCACGAGACGGTCGGCCTGCTCGATCCGCGCACCCACCTTGGCCTTCTCGACCGGGTCGGCGGCTGCGAGCCGCTGGGGCGCGTCTGCATGGAGGCGTGGAGCGCCTGGCGGGTCGCGGCGGGGACCGCGAACAGCCTCGTCGAAGCGCGTGACCGCTCGGCGGCCGAGGCGGAGGAGCTCGCTGCGCGCCTTGCCGAGCTCGACAGGCTTTCCCCCAAAGCGGGCGAGGCGGCGGCCCTGGCGGAAGAGCGCGCTCTTCTGGGCGCTGCCGAAAAGACCCTTGCCGACATCGCCCAGGCGCGGGATCTGCTGGACGGGGACTCCTTCGCCACTCGGCTCGGCCAGTCACTGCGCGCCCTGGAGCGGGCGAAATCGCGTCTGGAGGGGCTAGGAGCGGGGTCATCCAGCCAGGCGGCAGGACGCATCATCGCTGCCTGCGAAGCCCTCGACAGGACCATGATCGAGGCGGCTGAAGCCTCCGCTGCGGTCGATGCGGCGGCCGAAGCCTTCGATCTCGATCCGGAGCGCCTGGAGCAGGCGGAGGAACGCCTGTTCTCCCTGCGGGCCATGGCCCGAAAGCTGAACATCGAGCCTGACGACCTTCCTGCCGCAAGGGCGGAGACGGCGGCGCGTCTGCTGGGCCTGGAGAGTGCCGACGAGGCCGTGTCGATCGCCCAGGCGCGCGAACGCGAGGCGTGGAGCGCCTATCTGGCGGCCGCGGCGGCCCTTACCGCCGCCCGGCGTGCGGCCGGAGATCGCCTTGCCGCGGCCGTGGAAGCCGAGCTCGCGCCGCTGAAGCTCGACAAGGCCCGTTTCCGCGTCGCCGTCGATCCGTTGCCGGAGGATCGGGCCGGGCCGTCGGGCGCCGACCGTGTGGAGTTCCAGATCTCGACTCTGCCGGGCGCGCCGTTCCAGGGACTGGGCGCGATCGCCTCGGGTGGCGAGCTCTCGCGGTTCGCCCTGGCGATCAAGGCCTCGCTCGCCCAGCGCAGCGCCGGACCGCAGCCGCTGATGATCTTCGACGAGGTGGACCAGGGTGTCGGCGGGGCGGTGGCCGACGCCATCGGCCTGCGCCTCAAGCGCCTTTCCGCGGGGGCCCAGGTCCTGGTCGACACCCACAGTCCGCAGGTCGCCGCCCGGGCCGAGGCCCAGTGGCGCGTGCGCAAGGACGGATCGGGCGATCGGGTCCACGCGGCGGTGGACGCGCTCGCTCCCGCCGCGCGAGAGGAGGAGATCGCGAGGATGTTGGCGGGGGCGGAGGTCACCGACGCCGCCCGCGCCGCCGCTCGGGCCCTGATGCATGCGTGAACCCAAGCCGGCGCCCAAGGCCCCTGAAGCTCTGACCGAGGCGGAGGCCCTCGAAGAGCTCACTCGCCTGGCGGATGAGATCGCCGCGCACGACGTGCGCTATTACCGGAACGACGCGCCGACCGTCTCCGACGCGGAGTATGACGCGCTCAAGCAGCGCAACGCCGCCATCGAAGCGCGCTTCCCGGCCCTGGTGCGCGAGAACTCGCCGTCCCTGCGCGTGGGCGCCGAGCGATCGGCGTCCTTTGCGCCGGTCACCCACGGCGTGCCGATGCTCTCGCTGGACAACGCCTTCTCCGACGAAGACGCCCTGGAGTTCGACGCCCGTATCCGGCGCTTCCTGCGCCTGGGCGACGAGGCGGTCGCCTATACAGCGGAGCCGAAGATCGACGGTCTTTCGGCCTCACTCCTCTACCGCGACGGAGTGTTCGTCCGCGGCGCGACCCGCGGCGATGGGCGGGTCGGCGAGGACGTGACGCCAAACCTGCGCACGCTGGGCGAGATCCCGGCCAGGCTGAAGGGGAGCGGCTGGCCGCAGTCGATCGAGATCCGCGGCGAGGTCTATTTCGGTCACGCTGAGTTCGCCGCCCTCAATGAGGCCGCAGAGGCCGC
>JAFANN010000116.1 GCA_019232665.1 Caulobacteraceae bacterium
CGCCATCGCGGCTGTGGCCCCGGTGATCGGCGCCGAAAGCGAGGATGTCGCCGCAGCCGTTTCCTTCACGGCCATCCTGGGCGTCGCGGTGGTGCTGGGTCTGCCGATCCTGGGCGCTTGCCTGTCTCTCAGTGCTCGGGGATACGGCATCATGGCAGGCCTGACGGTCTACGCCGTGCCGCAGGTGCTCGCGGCGGCCGCGCCGCTCGGCGCCTTGGCGGTCCAGGTCGGCACGTTGGTGAAACTCGTGCGCGTGCTGATGCTTGGGCCGGTGGTCGTCGTCCTGGCGCTCATTTCCCGGTCGGCCGAAGCGGCGACGCCGCACGGCGGCAAGGCGAGCCTGCCGCCGCTGCGCCACTTGGCGCCCTGGTTCATCGTTGGGTTCCTCGCCCTGGTCGCCGCCCGGTCACTGGGATGGACGCCGACGGCGATCGCCGCCCCGGCCGGGGCGATGGCACGAGTGCTTACGATCGTGTCGATGGCGGCGCTGGGTCTCGGCGTGGACGTGCGGGCGCTCGCCCACGCTGGCGCGCGGGCCAGTGCAGTGGTGACCCTCTCGCTCGTCCTGATCGCGGCCCTGGCCCTGGTCCTGGTGCGGACCCTAGGTCTGGCCTGAGTTCTAGATCTTCGTCGAAATGAGGAGTCGGCCGGGCCCCAGGCGCTCGGTCACCGTCGGCAGGACGGCTACGTCAACCGCGAAGCAGCCTTCGCTGCGGCCGAGCACGCCGCGTTCGCGAAGGATCTGGGGGCACACATAGGGCGCCGAATGGACCACGATCTCGCGCGCCTCGGCGTTCGAGTTGGTGGGGTCGAGGCCAACCAGGCGCATCGAGTGGCCGTGATGGCCATAGTAGTAGTTGCCAGTGAGGAAAGCGCCCCTGCTGCTGCACTCGGAGTTGAACTCGTTCGAGAAGGTCTGCAGCCAGCCGCTGTGTTCAGGATCGGATCCGCGGCCGTGGGCGACGAGGAAGTTCTGTATCGCGCCAGTGCGCATGTCGATCAGGTGCAGCCTGGGCTCGCTAGATGGACGGGCGAAATTCGCGATGCCCACGACGTCCTGGTTCGGAATGCGATTGCCGAACCGGAGCAGTTCCGCCTGGGCAAGGAAGGTCAGGACCGACTCGGTCTGAGCGGACGCGGGGCGGGCGAGGGACAGGGCGGGGGCAACGGCTGCGAGGGACGCAAGAAAGGTCCGGCGGTCGATGGGCACGCTAGGCGATTCCCTGATGGTTGAGCTGAGTCTTCCCCCTGACCCTTAAAATCAGGTTTCCGCCCTAGTGCGAAGAGCGAGTTCCGTCGTGGTACGCTTTCGTCGATCACGCCTGAGTGAATAGCGGGAGTGCAACAAGAGTTTGCGGGCGCCCGTAGAGGAGGAGCGGCGTAGCGTCGCACCTTCCGTTCGAGTTCAGCTCTTGGGCTCCTGAGACCCTGCGACGGGATTACATCCTGCAGGCCGAATCGACGTCCTGACAGCGAATGCGGGGACTGTCGACGTCAAGCGAAGAGCGCCTCGCAACCTGTACCGGCAAGGATCTGATCGAGGCGAGACCTGTCGCCTGGGGAAAGGGCCGCGCGCGACTCGCGCAGCCACCTCACGCACTTGCCCTGGTAGGGGAACGGAGGCTGGCGCCAGGGAAGTCCCTGGACTTCGCTCAGGACTTCGCTCGCGCCCGACGCCAGAGCGCGGGCATTCGCCAGCATCACGGGGACGTAAGTCCGCCCGATCTCTGCCAGCAGAGCGCGCAGGGTCTCAGGCGGCGCGGCGAGGGAGATCAAGTCTCCCTGCGGCGGGTCGAGGCCGGAGAGATCTTCCATCAGGGTCGTCCACGCATAGACGCGTGGCGCGATCTCGAGCGTCAAACGCGTCGGCGTGGGATCGAAGGCCGCGAGCTGCGTCAGTTGACCGAACACACCGAAGTCCGCTGCCGTGGGACGCGCGCCAAGGATGAAGGTCTGCCCCGACAGGTGCGCCTCGAACGCCTCGAGGAAGCGCCTGTACGAAGCCTCGATCACCGGACCGGTCGTGTCGTTCGACCCGACGACGTACAGGCGCGAGATCTGCCGTTCCCCGATCGACTCGGCGCGCTCGGCCAGGGCCTCGTCCGAGATCGAATAGGCCTCCCACAGGGGGAGGATGCGCGCCGACTGCCGGGCGTCCTCGGCATGGGCCCATCGGTAATGGAACATGGCCTTTGTCAGCCATTCGTCGGCGTAGTCCTCGATGAGCTCGTCGAGGACGGCCAGGGCCGGATCGGGCGGGATGACGCTGCGCCCCGCGACCTCTCGTTCGAACCGCCGGATCAAAGGCGTGGAGTCCGTGACGGCCTCCAGCGCGCCGTCGGCGGAGCGCAGGTAGAAGGTCGGCAACAGGCTCACACGCGGGGTCGGCATCCCCTCGGCGGCCGCCTGGGCGCGCGAAAGGAAGCGATAGGGGATGCGGCGGTATCGAAGCACGGCCAGCATCTTTCGGGTGTAGGGCGATCCTGGCGCGCCCATCAGGGCGATCGGTTCAGCCATGGCGGTCTTCCTTCACCAAGAGCCCGATCCGCTGGCCCGCACTCACAGCAGCGTGAGAGTTCGGCTGGTATAGAGGATGTGGTTCGTCCCGGCTGGCAGGATGACCATGTCGCCGTCGCGCCCGACGATGACCTTGCCGTGGAAGATCTGTCGAGAGCGGCCGAGGAAGGGGTCCTCGAGCGTGCGGAGCGGCAGCGGCGGGATGATGTGGGTGAACACGAGCACTCTCACCCCCGCACGTTGAGCGATGGCCGAGGCCTGCTCGGGCGTCGTGTGGTAGGAGAGGATGTCGTGCAGGATCTGGGCGAGATTGTCCCGATGATGGGCGATCGCCGCCTGACGCTGGATGTTCACGAGATTGGGCGCAAGGCCCTCGTGCACGAGCACGTCCGCCCCCGCGCTCTCTCGCTGCAGGCGGGGTGACGGGGTCGTGTCGCCGCTGATCACGACACGCCGCCCTTTGTAGGTGAACAGATAACCTACCGCAGGTTTTACCTGCCCGTGGTCGACGGGGAAGGCGATCACCTTCAGGTCCGGCTCGTCGATGAGCACCACGTCGGGGCCCCCGGACGAGACGGCGAAGGGATGCGGGCTGGCGCCAAAGCCGGAGGGGGGCATCACCTCAGGACCGTGGTGCGCAATCCGATACCCCCGATCGAGTTGGTAAGCCTGTTCGAAGCCGCTGACGACCTGATCGACCCCTGTCGGGCCGTAGATTGGGAGTGGCGAGCGGGCTGCGCCCTCCGCCCAGCGCTGAAGCATCAATTCTCCGAGGTCGGCGATATGGTCGGAGTGGAAGTGCGTGAGGAACAGCGCCTCCACTCGCGCCGGCGGAAGCCGCATCAGCACCATGCTCCTCACACTGCCCTCACCGCTGTCGATGATGAACAGTCGTCGCCCGGCGATCACCGCCGTGCACGGGCCGGCGCGGGTTGGGTCCGGCAGAGGCGAGCCGGAGCCGCACAGGGCTACGCTCAGGCCGTCGGGGAAGCCTGCGAAGGGATCTCCCATTGCCCGGTCATAGGCTCGCGCCATGACGCCTTCGGCGATCGGCTCGCGGGAGAGCCATAACCCCGTCGCGCCCAACGCCAGAATGGCGATCAAGGCCACGCCGACCGCGTGCGCCCGTGTCACTCAGGCTCCTCCAAGATCGGCCAAATTCAATGAAAATGGCAGTAATGTTGCCATAATGTTTCGCCCGCGCGAGAGCGCGAGTCAACCTGCAGGCGGGAGCCTTGCCGCTCCCGCAGTTCTAGACTGAGGTTTAGCCGAGCGCGCCTTCCGGCAGGGATATTTCGAACCGCGCACCCCCGGGACCCGGATGGATCGTGAGCTCGCCGTTCACCTGGGCGACCATCGCGCGCACAAGCCGCATGCCCAGGCCCTCGGCGTGGTCGGGAGACGAGGTCGGAAGTCCTTGCCCCCAGTCGGCGATGGTCAGAACCGCTGTCGCGCCGCGCCGCTCGAGCGCCACGAGGATCTCGCCGGCCTGGCCAGGCGAGTAGGCGTACTTCACCGCATTGGTGACCAGCTCGCTCACGACCAGCCCCAAGGGAAGCGCGGTTTCCACCGCCACGGTCGCCGATGGCGCCTCCACGCGAAGGCGGACAGAGTCTTCGTCGCGCAGCAGCGACCTCGACAGATTGCCACCAAGCTCCTTCAGGTAGAGACCCACGTCGACCGCATCCGTGCGATGGGACCGGTAGAGGCTGGCGTGAAGGTCGGCGATCGAGTGGACGCGACCAACCGCTTTGCGCAGGGCTTCGGCGGCGGCGGGCTCGGCAGTCCTGGCTTGCATCGACAGCACACTCGAGACGATCGCGAGGTTGTTCTTCACCCGGTGGTTGAGTTCGTCGAACAGGCCGGCCTGTCGCTGTTGCTCGGTCTTGCGGTCGGTGACGTCGATGAAAACCTGCGCCATGGTCTCGGCCGTCAGCCGGCTCAGGCGGATCTCGTACCATCGGTCCCCCTGAGGAGACTCGCTTTCGAACGTTGCAGGTTTGCCGGTCGCCATGACGCGATCACAAAGCGCCAGCCACTCGGACCAATCGCCAGGCGCGTCGCTCATCTTGCCCAGGGCCTGCTCGGGCCCAATGCCGAGCATCTGACGCAGGGCCGGATTCATCTCCAGGACCTGGTAGTCCACGAGGCGCCCAGCGGAATCGCGGATCGCTTGGCAGACCGCGAAGCCCTCTCCGACCGCGCCGAACAGCGCGTCGTAGTTGAGGTTCCGGTGCGCGAGGCGCTCGCGGCTCTGCTGCAGGTTCTGCACCAGGTTTCCCAGCCACTGGCACAGCGCCACGGCGCTCACGCAGAGCAGGAAATACAGTAGGATGTTCACCGGCCGCCGAGCGGCGTGGGAGGCCAGGGCTGAACCAAACAGGCCGAAGTTCGCCGCGAAACAGAGCAGAAGCGTCAGACTGCCGGCTCGCCACCCGCCAAGCAGGGATGCAATCACGATCGTTGGGAAATAGATTGCGGCGGGGACGACCTCGCGGTCGACCATTCCGAGGAGAACGCGGATAAGGGCTGCGGCCGCGGTGAGACCGACAGCCAGCAAGACCTGTGATCCGGCGCCTTCGACGCTCAGAAGGAGATCGCTAGACCGCCTGAAGGGATAGGGGCGTGCGCGAACCGCTTCGGAAGGACGAGCTGACGGTCGGCCCGAGCCTTGTTCATGCGTCCTTGCCGCGCCCCGGGCGAAGGTCTCCATAGAGAAGGCCTCCCGCCAACGCATTCGGTTCAGGTTTGCCCCATGGATCGGTTCCTCGGGCGAGCCCTAGTTCCGGTAGGGAATCACCACCGGCAGGTCCTCGTAGCCCTTCACGAAGATGGAATGGGTCCTCTGTGGCTCCCCAGCCAGTTCAATGACGGGGAAGCGCTTCATGATCTCTTCCCAGATGATGGTCAGCTGGAGCTCCGCCAGCCGGTTTCCGACGCATCGGTGGATGCCGAAGCCGAACGAGAGGTGCTGGCGTGGCCGCGGACGGTCGATCCGGTAGGAATCCGGATCCTCTATGACCGTATCGTCCCGGTTGCCCGAGACGTACCACATCACCACCCGGTCCCCTTCCTTGATGGTCTTGCCGCCGAACTCGAAGTCGCGCAGTGCGGTTCGCCGCATGTGCGCCAGGGGCGTCTGCCAGCGGATCGTCTCGGATACCATCGAAGGGATCAGCGACGGGTTCTCCCGCAGCTTGTCGTACTGGGCCGGATACCGGTTCAGGGCGAAGACGGACCCGGAAATGGTGTTCCGCGTCGTGTCGTTGCCGCCGATGATCAGCAGGCCGAGATTGCCGTGGTACTCGTGCTCGTCCATGTCGCGGGTGGCCGCGCCGTGGGCCAACATCGAGACGAGATCGAATTTCGGCTCCTCCTTCGCGCGCTCCCGCCACATGTCGTCGAAGACGCTGAAGCAGACGTCGAGCTCGGCCCGCTTCTGTTCCCAACTGGTCACCGGGCCAAAGCCTGGCGCATTGGTCATCATGTCGGACCAGTAGGTGAGCCGCCGGCGCTCCTCGAATGGGAAATCGAACAGCGTCGCCAGGGTCATGGCGGTCAGTTCCATCGAGACCTTGTCGACCCAGTTGAAGGTCTCGCCGATCGGCAGCCCGTCCAGGATTATGCCGGCGCGCTCACGGATCAGCGGCTCCATCCGCTGCAGGTTGGCTGGCGCAACGACCGGGCTGACCGTCTTGCGCTGCTCGTCGTGTCGCGGGGGGTCCATCGAGATGAAGCTGCTGCGCTGAGGCCTGCGCTTCATCTCCTCCTCGGCTTCGATGCTCGGAAGGGTGATGCCGTCGGCTGAAGAGAACACCTCGTGATTGGTGTCGATCGCCATGATGTCGTTGTAGCGGCTGACCGACCAGAACGGGCCGTAGGCGTCGCTGGCGGGGCTGTAGTGGACCGGCGATTCCGCCCTCAGGCGCTCGAAAAGCGGCCAGTGCGCGTCATTCTGGAAGAGCTCCGGCTGGGCCGGGTTCAGGGATTCGATCGGCTCGGCGAAGATCTTCGCCCGGAACTCCTGTCGGATGTCGATCGAGCCGTCGCTCATGAGGGCGTCCTCCTGGCGGGGTTTGGTTGCCCGCTCACCGAGATACGAGCAACGCTTGGGCGCGGGGCGCAAGCGATTTTCTCGTAACGGCGCCGATCGAGCCAGGAAGACGGTGTGGAAAAAAGGGCCGTCTGCTGGACGGCCCTCTTCCCGTTACAGTCCAGCTTGGATTACTGGTTGCCGGCTTCAGAGTTCGCCTTGGCTGCGGACTTCTCAGCCTTGCCGGCCTCCTTTGTGGCCTTCGCAGATTCGTTGGCGGCGGCGGCGGAGGCGTTGGCCGCGGCGTTGACGTCGCCGCTTGCCGAGGCGTTCATCGCATTGCCTGCGTCCGACTGGGCGGCGGCAGCCTCATTGGCCGCGGAGGAGGCCGCGTTGGCTGCGTTGTCAGCCGGCTTGTGGCAAGCCGCCACGGAAATCGCAGCGGCCGCTGCCGCGGCGATTAGAAGCTTGTTGATTATAGCAGTCGACATACAGCTGATCCCTTTGGTGGATGCGCAGTTCGCGCCGCGTTTAGGCGACGCGGGCTGAACGTCGCCGCCGCCCGACGGTTGCGCTCAATCTCACCTTTTCGTGAATTCGTCTCCACGAATGGAGGCGCGGCTCAGGGCTTCTTGAAGCGGAAAACGAACTGATCTGTGTGCCCACGGATCGCCGGGTCGAACACCTTGAGGGTGTGGTTGTCGGCGGGGTTGCGCAGGAAGTTCGCTTCTCCGTCGAACTTGAACCCGGCCGCTTCCACCTCCTTGCGCACGGCTGCAGGGTCGATCCTGTGCAGCGCGTTGGCGGTTTCCGCGACCGGCGCTCCCGTCGCCGCAACGTGGTCGACGATCACGAACAGGCCGCCGGGCTTCAACTGGTCGTACCAGGACTTGTCGAGCGCCGGGACGTCGAGATTGGCGGCTGGAAGGTGCAGGTCGTGATAGTTCTGGGCCGTGAAGACCAGGTCGACCTTGGGCACGGACGCCATGGCGCTACGGTCGACGACGGTGACGTTCGAATAGCCGGGTTCGGCGGCGATCGCCGTCACCGCCTTGGCGAACTGCGGCGGCGTCACGGAGTAGACGTGGCCCGTGGGGCCCACCGCCTTGGCGAGCAGTCGCGTGAAGTAGCCGCCGCCAGGGGCGATCTCGAGGACGGTCTCTCCGGTGTGGACCTTGGCGAAGGCCAGGGTCTCAGCCGGTTTGCGGGCGGCGTCGCGCTCGGTGTCGGCGGCAGGGCGGCTCGGGTCGGCGACCGCCGCCTTTATGTTGGCTTGCGCGCCAGCGCTCGAGGCGAGGGTCAGAAAAGCCAGGGCGCCGCCAAGGGCTCCCCACTTGCGAAGATCCATTGGGCTGCTCCCACAGTATTTTGACCTACACTCTAGGTCCGCCGGGCGCGATTTGTCCAATGTCACGCACAGAGGAACGGCCGGCCCGGCGGCACGCTCTTTCTTTCCGCGCGGGGCGTGGGGGCGTGAGTGGAGCATGGCATGACCAAGGGCGAACTGGATGGCGTGAAGATCGCAATGCTGGTGACTGACGGCTTCGAGCGGGTCGAATTGACGGAGCCCCGGAAAGCCCTCGATGAAGCCGGCGCCACGACGGTCCTGGTGTCCCCTAAGGAGGGCGAGGTGAGGGCGTGGGAATTCACCGATTGGGGCGAGACCTATCCGGTGGACAAGCCGCTGGCCTCGGCAGATCCGAAGGACTTCGACGCCCTCGTGCTGCCCGGCGGCGTGCTGAACCCGGACAAGCTGAGGACGGACAGGAACGCAGTCGCGTTCGTCCGCGCCTTCTTCGAGCAGGACAAACCCGTCGCCGCCATCTGCCACGGCCCATGGTCGATCATCGAGGCGGGCTGCGCGAAGGGGCGCCGGATCGCGTCATGGCCCTCGCTGAAGACGGACATCACCAACGCCGGCGCCGAATGGGTAGACGAATCCGTCGTCGTCGACCGCAATCTTGTCTCGAGCCGAAAGCCTGACGACCTCCCGAACTTCAACCGGGAAGCCATCAAACTGATCGGACAGCACACTCGCCAGCCCGCGGCGTGAGCCGTCAGCCGCCGAGCGCCGTCCGCAGCACGAAGTAGAGCAGGCCCGACAGGGCGATCGCGGCAGGAAGGGTCATCACCCAGGCCGAGGCGATCGAGCGGATCGTGCTCCACTGCAGTCCGGACCCGTTGGCCGCCATGGTCCCAGCCACGCCGCTGGAGAGGATGTGCGTGGTGGAAACCGGAAGCCCGTACACTTCCGCCAGGCTGATCGTCCCGGCTGCCACCAGTTCAGCAGCGGCGCCCTGGGCGTAGGTGAGGTGGGTCTTGCCGATCCGCTCGCCGACGGTGACCACGATCCGCTTCCACCCAACCATCGTGCCGAGGCCGAGCGCGATGGCGACGGAGATCTTGACCCAGGTGGGGATGAACCGGGTGCCGGCCTGCAGGTTTTTGCCGAACGCCGAGACCGGCTTGGCTTCGGCCGCTGCCAGGACGCCCTTCTGCTTGCCGATCAGTCTGACGCCCTCGCCAACGAGGTACATCTCGTTACGCACGTTCGGAACGGCCGCCGAAGGGATGTGGCGGATCGAACCGTACTGCTTCACCTGCGCTTCGATGTCCGACGCGAGGACGTCCATCGCGCCGAAGACCGCCGGGCTGTTCACCTTGTGCGCGCGCAGGGCGTCGCCGACGATCTGACGGGCCTTCGCCGACGTCACGGGCGCCGTTCCCTGGGAGTGGGCGACGAACACCGGATGGGCCTTTTCGATCGACTGAATGAAGGCCGGCATCGCCGAGTCCGGCATCGCTCGGTTCAAGGCGTAGGCGGTCGGCGCGGCGCCGATCAGGATCAGCATGATCAGGCCCATGCCCTTTTGACCGTCGTTGCCGCCGTGCGCGAAGGAGACCGAGGTACAGGTGAATATCAGCAGCCCCCTGATCCACCAGGGAGGCGGCGCATTGGTCTTGGGCGCTTCATAGAGCGCCTTGTTTTTGATGAGCACCTTCGCCACCAGCAGCAGCAGAGCCGAGGCGATGAAGCCGCAGAGGGGGCTGAACAAGAGCGCCTGACCCACCTTCGCCGCCTGCGACCAGTCGACCCCGGAGGTCGCCGCGCCTGCTGGCGCCATCAGCTGGTTCGCGAGGCCGACGCCCATGATCGACCCGACCAGGGCGTGCGAAGAGCTATTGGGAATGCCCAGGGCCCAGGTGCCAAGATTCCAGATGATCGCCGCGATCAGCAAGGCGAAGATCATCGCGTAGCCGGATACGCTGCCGACCTGCAGGATCAGCTCCACCGGCAACAGGGTGATGATGCTGTAGGCCACCGCGCCGCTGGAGAACAGGACTCCCAGGAAGTTCCAGAGGCCTGACCAGACGACGGCCACCACCGGGGTGAGACTGTGTGTGTAGATGACGGTGGCGACAGCGTTCGCCGTGTCGTGGAAGCCGTTCACGAATTCGAAGCCGAGCGCGATCAGCAGGGCGATGCCCAGCAGCGCGAAGGGCACCCAGGTGGTGGCAACGACAT
>JAFANN010000027.1 GCA_019232665.1 Caulobacteraceae bacterium
AAAGACGGGCTTAGACGCCCTGAAGGTAACCTGGGCGTCCGGGGCGAACGCCAATCTTTCGACGGCCGACATCTGGGCCAGCATGGACCGCGCCGCGAAGGATGGCCCGGCCGCGATCGCGATGACGCGGGGGACCCCGGACCAGACGATCGAGAAAGCCCAGAAGCGCCTCACAGCTGTCTATCGGCAACCCTTCCTCTGTCACGCGCCCATGGAGCCTCAGGCTGCGGTGGTCCACGTGCGCGGCGGCGGGGCCGAGGTCTGGTGCGGAACGCAGGTGCCCACGCGCGCTCAGGCCGTGGTGGCCAAGGTCGTCGGCTGCCCGGTCGAGCAGGTGACGTTCAACAACCAGCTGATCGGAGGCGCTTTCGGCCGGAAACTTGAGACCGACTACGTCGAACAGGCTGCGGCGATCGCCAAGGCGTGTCCCTTCCCGGTGAAGCTGGTGTGGACACGCGAAGAGGACATGCAGCACGACAATTATCGGCCGATGTACGTCGACGAATTGTCTGCCGGGCTGGACTCAGCCGGCCATCCGGCGGGTTGGACGCACCGTGTCACCGGCGCGTCGGTGACGGCGCGATGGGTGCCTGAAGGGATGCGCCCCAACGGGGTGGATCCGGACGCCGTGGAGGAGGCCGAGGATCCGGTCTACGGCCTGTTCCCGAACATGCGCGTCGACTTCGTCCAGTGGAAGCCGCCGCCGGGAGTGATCGTCTCGTGGTGGCGAGGCGTCGGCCCGACCCACAACATCTTCGTCATCGAGAGCTTCATCGATGAACTCGCCCATGCGGCTGGGAAGGACCCGGTCGCCTATCGGCGGGAGCTGCTCGCGAACGTCCCGCGAGCGAGGGCGGTGCTCGATCGCGCAGCCCAGGCTTCAGGATGGGGATCGCCGCTTCCACCCCGCACCGGCCGCGGGGTGATCGTGCAGAAGTCGTTCGGAACCTACATCGCCACGGTGGTCGAGGCGCAGGTCGCGGACGAGGGCGATGTCTCTCTGCGCCGGATCACCGCGGTCGCCGACCCGGGCTACGCCGTAAATCCGGACGTCCTCAAGCAGCAGTTGGAGGGAGGGATCCTGTTCGGCCTTTCCGCTGCTCTGTTCCAGCAGATCATCCTGAAGGACGGGCGCGTCCAGCAATCGAACTTCAACGACTACCGCACCCTGCGCATCGACGAGACCCCGCCTGTCGAGATCATCGTGGCTCAGTCCGACAACCCACCCGGCGGAATCGGCGAAGCTGGCACGACTTCCGCGGCGCCGGCCCTCACCAACGCGATCTTCGCCGCCACGGGCGTGCGTCTGCGCGAGGTCCCGATCAATCGGACTCTCCTGCGGCGGGGCGCGCGACAGGAGCCACAGACCTTCACAGCCCTGGCCGTCGCCGGCGTCGCAGCGGCGGGGCTCGCGACCGCCCTTGGCCATGAGCCGGAGGCGCTGTCGTGAGGATCCTCGGGGTCATCGTCGCTATCGTGATCGTGGGTCTAGTCTTCGCCGGGGCGGTCCTGCTGTGGCCCGCGCAGCCGCTTCGGACCGTGACCGCCGCCGCGCAGAGCCCCCAGCTGATCGCCCAGGGCCGCTACGTCGCGACCGCCGCCGACTGTATCGCGTGCCACACGGTTCCCGGCGGCGAGCCGTTCGGCGGCGGCCGCGCCTTCACTCTCCCATTCGGGACGATCTATTCGCCAAACATCACGCCCGACCGTGAGCACGGGATCGGGACCTGGACCGACGCCCAGTTCGTCCGCGCGATCAAGGCGGGGGTGGGCCACAACGGTGAGGAGCTCTACCCGGCCCTGCCCTATACGAGCTACCACCGGATGAGCGACGCCGACGCACTGGCAGTGAAGGCGTATCTCTTCAGCTTGCCGCCGGCAGCGACGCCCAGCAGGCCAAACAATCTCGCCTTCCCATTCAATCAGCGCCCGCTGATGCGCTTCTGGAAGCTGCTCTTCATGCCGCGCCACGAGTTCGCCGCGGATCCCCGCCAGTCGGCGCAATGGAACCGGGGCGCCTACCTCGTCACCGCCGTCGCCCACTGCGGTGAGTGTCACACGCCGCGGAACCTGATGTACGGAGTGGACAACGGCCGCGCGCTCGCCGGCGAGACGGTCCAGGGATGGACCGCATGGAACATCACCTCCGATCCCCATCATGGGCTCGGTGGGCGTGGTCCAGACGCTGTGGTGGCTTATCTCCACTACGGCTACGCACCTGGCATTGGCGCGGCCGGGGGGCCAATGAAGGAGGCGATCGACTACAGCCTGAGCCAGCTCAGCACCGCCGATCTCCAGGCCATCGCCGTCTATCTTGCGTCCGTCCGGCCCCAGGCGAGCGGACCCTTAGAAGGCGTGGTTCCACAGGCCGTCGCGAACTCGTCTCCGGCCTGGCCTAGCGCTGGCGATCCGCACACCAACGCCATCGGTAAACGTGTCTTCCAAGGCGCCTGCGCAGGCTGCCACGCCTGGAACGGCAAGGGCCAGGTCACTCCGCTCGCGGACCTGGCGGGCCTGCGCTCGGTCAATCACCCCAAGGGCCTGAACGTCATGCAGACCATCCTGCACGGCAATTCGGTGAGCGCGCCGCAAGGACGCGCAGCGATGCCCGCGTTCGCCGCCGGCTACTCCGACGCGGAGATCGCCGCGCTGACCAACTATGTCGTGGGCCGCTTCGGGGGACAGAACGGCTCCGCTCGACCCGCCGACGTCGCCAAGGCCCGAATGCAATAATCCCGTCCCGGCTCCCCTCCGCCGTCGCGAACGGCTAAACCATAGGAATGCGCACCGAGACCCCCCAGCCTGTCCGCCTGGCGGACTATCGCCCGCCCGCTTTCCTGATCGACGAGGTGAAGCTGGATTTCGACCTCTCGGCGAACGCGACGCAAGTGAAGGCCCGCCTGTCGGTGCGCCGCAACGGCGACCACGACGAGCCCTTGTGGCTCAACGGCGAGCGCCTGAAGGCGATCTCCGTCGCCGTCGATGGCGAGACCCTTGGCCCAAACGCCCATACGATCGACGACGAAGGCTTGACCATCCCCGACGTGCCCGACGCTTTCGTGCTCGAGACGGTGGTGGAGATCGACCCCGACGCCAACAAGGCGCTCGACGGGCTCTACATGTCGGGGGGGCGCTTCTGCACCCAGTGCGAAGCCGAGGGCTTCCGTAAGATCACCTTCTGGTCCGACCGCCCGGACGTCCTGTCCCGCTTCACCGTGCGCATCGAAGCCGACACGATTTTCCAGCACCTGCTCTCCAACGGGAACCTGCTCGAGAGCGGAACGACACATGACGGCCGTCACTTCGCCGTCTGGAACGATCCCTATCCGAAGCCTTGCTACCTCTTCGCCCTGGTGGCCGGCGAGCTCGACGTCCTCGAGGACCGCTTTGTCACCATGAGCGGGCGCGAGGTGACGCTGCGCATCTTCGTCGACCCAGGCATGGCGCCTCGCGCCGCCTACGCGATGGACAGCCTCAAGCGCGCCATGCGTTGGGACGAGACCGCTTTCGGCCGCGAGTACGACCTCGACCTGTTCATGATCGTCGCCGTGCGCGACTTCAATTTCGGGGCGATGGAGAACAAGGGCCTCAACATCTTCAATTCCTCTCTGCTGCTCGCAGATCCGGCGACCGCGACCGATCTTGACTACGAGCGTATCGAGGGGGTGGTCGCCCACGAATACTTCCACAACTGGACGGGCAACCGGATCACCTGCCGAGACTGGTTCCAGCTCTGTCTCAAGGAAGGGCTGACGGTGTTCCGCGACCAGTCGTTCTCCGCGGACCAGCGCGGCCACGCCGTCCAGCGCATCAAGGACGTGCGGATGCTGCGCGCCCGGCAGTTCGCCGAGGACGCCTCGCCGATCGCCCATCCCGTGCGCCCGTCGCAGTACCTGAAGATCGACAACTTCTACACGGCGACGATCTACGAGAAGGGCTCCGAGCTCATCCGCATGCTGAAGACGATCCTCGGAGAGGGCGAATTCCGGCGCGGCATGGACCTGTATTTTGAACGTTGGGATGGCCACGCGACGACAGTCGAAGCCTTCATCCAGTGCTTCGCCGACGCATCGGGCCGGGACCTCTCCCGTTTCTTCGCCTGGTACGAGCAGGCCGGCACGCCGCAGCTGACCATCGACGCCGTCTATGACGAAACGGCTCGGGCGCTCGACTTGAGCCTGGCGCAGGAGACCGACCCCACGCCCGGTCAGCCGGAGAAGCAGGCGCTGCCGATCCCGATCGCGCTCGGCCTCCTCGACGGCGAGGGCGGCGAGATCCGCCCGACCGAAATCGTCGTGCTCGACGAGAGCCGGCGGACAGTGAGGCTGGAAGGCGTTCCCGAGCGCCCCGTGATCTCGGCCCTGCGCGGATTCTCGGCCCCGGTGGGCCTGCGCATGGATGCGCCCGTGAAGGACGCGTACATCCTGATGGCCGCCGACACCGACCTCTTCAACCGATGGGAGGCCGGTCAGGCGCTCGCGCGAGCCCTGATCCTGGGGCGCTCCGCCGGCCGTCCGGACGAGGTGGGCGAGGAGCGCTTCGCCGACGCGCTCGGTCGCGGACTGTCCGATCCTTCGGCGGACCCGGCCTTCAAGGCCCTCCAGTTGGCCCTCCCCTCCGAGTCCGACCTTGCGGTGATCTCCGCGCCTGCCGACCCTGCCGCGATCCATGAGGCGCGCGAGGCGCTGCGCGTACGCATCGCCGGACACCTTGCCGATCCGCTCCGTTATCTCCACGGCGCGCTGCAGGACGCCGGAGAGTTCTCCGCAAGCGCCGAGGCGGCCGGTCGGCGCGCCCTGCGCAACGCCGCCTTGGCCATGCTCACCGCAGGCGGCCACCAGATCGATCGGGACCGTGCGAAGGGTCATTTCGAAGCGTCAGCCAACATGACCGACGCGATCGGCGGACTCACCGCCCTGATGATGCTTGGCGGCCCGGAGGCGGACCACGCGCTGGAGACCTTCTACGCGCGCTGGCGTGACGAACCGCTGGTGGTCGACAAGTGGTTCATGGTCCAGGCGCTCGATCCCGCCGAGGGCGCGCTTGGCCGCGTGCTCGGCCTCACGGCCCATCCCGCGTTCGATCCGCGCAATCCCAACCGCCTGCGCAGCCTCGTGGGCGCCTTCGCCAGCGGCAATCCGGCGCGTTTCCACGACGCCAGCGGCGCCGGCTACCGCTTCCTTTCCGACCAGATCCTGTCTGTCGACACCTTCAACCCGATGACCGCATCACGACTCATCGAGCCGCTCACGAGCTGGCGCCGCTATGTGCCGCGCCTTGGCGAAGAGATGCGCGCTCAGCTAGAGCGGATCGCCGCCGTCGAGGCGCTGTCAAAGAACGTGAGGGAGTTGGTGGGAAAAGCGTTGGTCTGAAGAACAAAGAGTTAATGGTTCAGCTTATAGACTTTAGACTGTCGGTTTCAGACCGTCACATAAGGTTAAACTTTGAACATACGACAGTCTCAAACCTGGAGGGCGTCGAAGGGACACTGATCCGGACAGCGTCATCGAGCCGCGCCTAAAGCGACTTGTACCGCGACGGATTTAAGCCGAACTTTGGACCGCCCCCCTTTGGGCGGGGGAGCAGCGTAGAGTTCACATGACCAATCTAATCGCGCTCACCGATCCGGGAGCGGCGGCGCTAGCTCTTGGCCTGCAGGTCCTGGGTCTTCCCGTCGACGCGGCCGAAATCTTGCACCAGTCGGGGAAGAGCCGGCTGGAGGCGATCGACCTCGTCCGCTTCGCCCGGACGCAGCCGATCAAGGCCCGGCTGATCGAGAGCAACATCGCGCGACTGCCGAACACGCCGCTGCCCGCTCTGGTTCGGATGCGCGACGGCTCCTGGCTCGTCGCCGGTCGGGTGGCCGATGGCAAGATCCTGATCCAGAACCCCTTCGAGCGGACGCCTCGTCTCCTGCCGTTGGACGAGTTCGGCGCCATCTGGGACGGCACGGTCATGCTGATGGCCCGGCGCGCCAGCCTGACCGACCCATACCAACGGTTCGGCATCGCCTGGTTCATCGCCGCCATCCAGAAGTACAGACAGCCGCTGACGGAAGTCCTGATCGGCTCGTTCTTCGTGCAGATCTTCGCTCTGCTGACGCCGCTGTTCTTCCAGGTCATCATCGACAAGGTGTTCGTGCAGCGCGGGCTCTCGACCCTCGAGGTGCTCTCGATCGGCATGATCGGCCTCGGCGTTTTCGAAGTCCTGCTGGGCGGGATCCGCGCCTATCTGCTCGCCCACACATCCAATCGGATCGACGTCGAGCTCGGCGCGCGGCTGTTCAAGCACCTGTTCGCCCTGCCCCTGTCATACTTCCAGGTCCGGCGCGTCGGCGACACCATCGCCCGCGTCCGCGAACTCGACAACATCCGTCAATTCCTGACCTCGTCAGCCCTGACCCTGGCGATCGACCTCCTCTTCTCGGTCGTCTTCCTCGCGGTCCTGCTGATCTACAGCCCGACCCTCACCCTGATCGTCGCCGGCGCCTTGCCCCTCTACGTGCTGCTGAGCCTGGGGCTCACCCCGGCCTTCCGGCGGCGGCTCGACGAGCGCTTCCGCCGCGGGTCGGAGAACCAGTCCTTCCTCGTCGAGGCCGTGTCCGGGGTCGAGACCGTCAAGTCGATGGCGGTCGAGCCGGTGATGCAGCGCCGGTGGGAAGAGCAGCTGGCGGCCTATGTGAAATCGGCCTTCGGCGTGGTGACCCTGAACACCTTCGGCAGCCAGACCGCGGCCATCATCAACAAGGTCACCGTGGTCCTGATCCTGTTCGTCGGCGCTCGCCTGGTGATCGCCGACCATCTCACGGTCGGGGAGCTGGTCGCGTTCAACATGATCGCCTCCCAACTCGCCGCCCCGGTGCTTCGCATCGCTCAGCTGTGGCAGGACTTCCAGCAGGTGCGGATCTCGATCGACCGCACCGGCGACATCCTCAACACGACCCCGGAACCCGGCGCCTCGACGGCGGTTCGGCTGCCCCCGATCACGGGGCACGTCTCGGTCCAGCACGTCAGCTTCCGCTACCGCCTCGACGGTCCGGTCGTGCTGCAGGACGTCTCGCTCGATATCCCCGCGGGACAGGTCGTGGGGGTGGTCGGCTCCTCGGGCTCCGGCAAGAGCACGCTCGGCAAGCTGATCCAACGGCTCTACATCCCGGAGGCCGGCCGGATCGCGATCGACGGCAACGACCTTGGCTTGGCCGACCCTTCCTGGCTGCGTCGCCAGATCGGCGTCGTCCTGCAGGAGAACATCCTGTTCAACCAGTCTGTGCGCGACAACATCGCCCTCGCCGACGAGTCGATGCCGATGGAGCGCGTCATCGAAGCGGCGGAACTGGCCGGGGCGCATGAATTCATCACCGGCCTGCCGGAAGGCTACAACACCATCATCGGCGAGCGTGGCGCTTCCCTTTCCGGCGGCCAGCGACAGCGGATCGCCATCGCTCGCGCGCTGGTGGCCAATCCCCGGATCCTGATCTTCGACGAGGCGACCTCCGCCCTCGATTACGAGAGCGAGGCGGCGATCCAGGCGAACATGCGCCGCATCTGCGCGGGCCGGACGGTCATCTTGATCGCCCACCGCCTTTCGACGCTTCGCATCGCCGATCGCATCGTCACCATCGAAAACGGGCAGATCGTCGAAGACGGAAACCATCAGTCGCTGCTGCGCGCAGGTGGGCGATACGCACGCCTGTGGAGTTTGCAGACGGCCGACTTCTCTCCCGTTCATGCGGTGGTGTGACGATGAGCTTCTCGCAATCCGTTGAGCGGGCGCTCGCCGTATTCGAACCGCGGGACGAGCGTGAGTTCCTCCCCGCAGCGCTCGAGGTGGTGGAGACACCAGCCTCCCCCACCCTTCGCCTCTCCGCGTGGCTGATCATCGGCTTTTTCGCGATCGCGGTGGCCTGGGCCTTTCTCGGCCAGATCGATGTGCACGCGACCGCCGAAGGTCGGATTCTGCCCGCGGGAGACGTCAAGACGATCCAGTCGCTGAACTCGGGGATCGTCCAGTCGATCAATGTCCAGGACGGCGACCATGTCCGCGCAGGCCAGGTGCTGGTAGGCCTGGACCGCACGGACGCCTGGGCGGACCAGGGCAAGTCCGGCCGGGACCTGATCCAGGCCGAGCTCGACGTTGCGCGACTGACGTCCCTGAAGGCGGCGTTCGTCGGTGGATCGACCGAGTTCGTGCCGCCCCCCGGCGCACCGCCGGAACTCGTCGACCAGGCTCGCGCCGCCCTGCGCGCCCAGGCTGGTGAGGAGGGCGCCAAGATGGGCGAGCTTTCCCAGCAGATCGCCCAGAGGTCCGCCGAGGTGGCCGAGGTCGCCGCCCAATCGCAAAAGATCGAGGCCACGCTTCCGATGCTCGAGCAAAAGGAGCGGATGAACCAGCAGCTGGTCGCCCGCGGCTTCGGCACGACCTTCGCCTCTCTCGACGCCCAGCAGGCCGTCACCGACGCGAAGAACGACCTCGCCATCACCAGCCGTCGCGCTGACGAGGCCCGAGCCGAGCGCGCGTCGCTGCAGCACCAGCGCGACGAGGTGCGTTCGACCTATGAGACCGGCGTCCTTGCGGACCTCGCCAAGGCGCAGGAGCAGGTGAACGAGCTCTCTGCCGACTTCGCAAAGGCGCGAAACAAGACAGCTCAGACCGAGATCCGCTCGCCAGTCGACGGCCGGGTGGAGCAGGTGGCGCTGCACACCGTGAACGGCGTGGTCATGCCCGCCGAGCGCCTGATGATCATCGTGCCCGACACCCACGACCTGACGGTCGAGGCGCGCATAGCCAACCGCGATGTCGGCTTCGTGCGACCCGGCCAGAAGGTGAAGGTCAAGATCGAAACCTTCAACTTCACCCGCTACGGCATGGTCGAGGGGCGGGTGCTGAGCGTCAGCCCGGACGTCGTCGACGCGGACACGACGCCCGCCAGCGCGAGCGCGTCGGGGGCTGCGACCTCCGCGAAATCTGGCGGTTCGCCTGCCTATATCGCCCGGATCGCCCTGGGTGCGACGAGCATGATGGTGGACGGCGTGCGCCGACCTCTGCAACCTGGGATGAGCGTGACCGCAGAGATTCGCACCGGCGGCCGCTCGATTGCCGATTACCTGCTCTCGCCCCTAGCCAGGAAGACCCAGGACAGCCTTCATGAGCGTTAACCTACGGAGGGGCGCGACGGCCGGGCCTCTCATTCTGGCCCTCGCCGCCGTCGCCCCTCCGGTAGGCGCCACGACGCTGATGGACGCCATCCGCATGGCCTACCAGACCAATCCAACGCTGCGCGCGCAGCGGGCGGAGTTGGCGGCGGTGGGCGAAGGCTATGTCCAGGCGAAGTCGAACCTGGGACCGCAGGTCAATCTCAACGGAGAAGGCGGCTATTCGATCGCCCGCGTGCAGCAGGCGGCGGGCCCATTCACCCCCTCCACCGACACCACCTATCGCGGCGCTACCGGGACGGCGGACGTGTCGTTCGTCCAGCCGCTCTACACCTTCGGCGCCAACAGGGCGAAGGTGCGGGGGGCGAAGGATGACGTATTGTCGGGGCGCGAGGACCTGCGGCAGGCCGAGAGCGACACGATCCAGAAAGTGATCCAGGCCTACATCGACGTCCGGCGCGACCGGCAGGTGATCGCCATCCTCCGTGACGAGGTCAATCATCTCGGTCACGATTTCGATGAGACGAAAGCCAAACGCGAGCTGGGCCAGCTGACCCGGACCGATGAGGCGGAAGCCGAGGCGCATCTGCTGGCCGCCCAGTCCCAGCTGCAGGCGGCGCGAGGCCGCCTCACGGCCAGTAACGCCGAGTACCTTGCCGTCGTGGGCGAGAATCCCGGCGAACTGGCCCCTGAGCCCGATCTGCCTGGCGTACCGCCGACGATCGACGAGGCGCTCACGACCGCCGAACAGAACAACCCTCGCATCCGCTCTGCGATCAACGCCGAGCAGTCGGCGCGCGAGAAGGTGAATGCGGCCAAGGCCGCCTACGGTCCGACAATCGGTGTCCGGGTCGACGCGGGAATTCAGCCGGTGCTGCCGTATATCCCCGGCATCTACGACCGCAACGTGACCGTCACGGGTTTCGTGAACCAGCCGATCTTCACGTCCGGACTGCGGGGCTCAAAGGTGCGCGAAGCCGCGGACCGCGACAGCGAGGCGCTGATCGAAGTCGACGCGGCGCGTCGCACGGCGGTCCAGACGGTCGCTCAGGCCTGGGGCGATTGGACTACCGCTCACGAGACGGCGGACCTGTCGGCGCGTCAGGTGCAGGCTGAAAACGTCGCTGTCGAAGGCAACGAGGCGGAGGAGCGGGTCGGTCGCCGCAGCGTCTTCGAACTGGTCAATATCGAGCTCGACTTCGCCAACGCCCGGGTCCAGCTGCTGAACAGCCGCCACGACGAATACGCCGCGCGCGCCGCCCTGTTGGCCTCCATGGGCGTGCTAGAAGTTCGCTTCATCACGCCGGGCGTCACGCTGTTCGATCCTGCGGCGTCCCTGAAAAAAGCCGAGCGCGGCAGCGGCGTGCCCTGGCAGGGAGCGGTAGAGGCGATCGACGTCGGTCCTCAGACCAAGCCGCCCGTTTCCACCGAAGCCCCCCTGCCCCGCCCGATCCTCGACGACCCGACGGCGGACAAGCCTGCGGGCGGGCGGTAGGTCGGCGCGCGCCGGGCTGTCGCAATCTCGCCCCGTTATTTCCCTGTCATCCCCGGGCGGTAGCGAACCCGGCTTTAGCCGGGTGAAGCGACGACCCGGGATGACGGAGAAATTGAGAATTTCGCAGTGATCTCCCCAGCGCCGGGGTGGATGGCAAAAGCGGACGACGATCACTCCGCCAGCGCCGGCGTCGGAGCCGGGCGGGCGCGGGGGCCTTTGCGGGGACGGATGCCGACGCCCTTGATCCCGCCGGACGTGAGGATGCCGACGTCGGCGATCAGGAACGGGATCGACCACTTCGACGGCGCGGCGATGTAGCGGGGCGCCCAGACCGGGTCGTACTTGTCCTTGTATCGGCGAACGCCGCGGAAATTGTAGATTTCCTCCCCGCGCTCGAAGA
>JAFANN010000152.1 GCA_019232665.1 Caulobacteraceae bacterium
GAGAGCACCCGCGCGACGACGCGCCGCTGCTCCGTCATCCGCATCCCCTTTTCGATGCAGAGTTTCTCCAATCGATCCAAACGTCAGGTTTCCTGTCGGGGGCTCCGCGCCAAACATAAGGCGGCGGGCGGTCGGTGTTAAGTTCAACTTCGGGAGGCGGGCGATCCAGAACGTAGGACGTAGGACGTAGGACGTAGGAGGCGCGCGAGCGGGCGTTTGGAGGTCGCGAGCCAAGGCGCTCGACACAATCACCTAATCCTACGTCCTCTGTCCTACGTCCTACGTCCTCTTCACAGCGCCAAACTCAGGATCCTCGCATCCGCCCAGGTCCCGTCGCCGCGTTCGTAGTAGCGGGGGCGCAGGCCGACTTCGGTGAAACCGAGCGCGCCGTAGAGGGCGTGGGCGGCGGCGTTGTCGTCGGCGACTTCGAGGAACATCCGCTCGGCGCCGGCGACCATGGCGCTCTCCATCGCCGCGGCCATCAGCGCTCGACCCATCCCTGAGCGCCGGGCCTCGGGACGCACGGCCAGGGTGATGATCTCCGCCTCGTCGGCGGCGACGCGGCCGAGGACGAAGCCGTCGGGCGTCGCCTGGTCATCCATCGCCGCGACCCAGGCGAAGGCGCCCGGCGTCTCGATCAGCTCGGCCATGACCTTGGCGCTCCAGGGCGTCTCGAAGGCGGCCGCGTGGAGGGCCCCGAGCACCGGCGCGGCCGAGGCGAAGGCGCGCATCAGCTGGATCACACGCGCCTCTGGGCCTTGGGGATGGCGTCGGGCGGTCGAAGATAGAGCGGCGTCGCCGGGCCGGGCGGACCGGCGGCCGCCAAGTGCGCCACCACTACCGGATCGGGCGCCTCGGCCTGGACCACCTGCGCGGCCGGCCAGGTTGGCGACAACATGGCGGCGCCGGGACCGCACAGGGTGAACTCCCCCGCCGGAAAGGACTGGACGAGCTTGGCCAGGGCTTCGTCGAGGTCGAGCACCTCCGGCGCCCCCACGGGTTCGGCGCTCTCGAAGAGCTGCAAGTAGACGCGGCCCCGCCCGGCGTCGATCGCCGCCGCCGCCGGACCCTGCGGCGCCGCGGCCTTGGCCAGGGCGTGCAGCACGCCCACCCCTACCACGGGCCGTCCGAGCGCCAGCCCCAGGCCCTTGGCGAAGGCGAGCCCCACGCGAAGGCCGGTGAAAGAGCCCGGGCCAACCGTCACGCCAATTCGATCGACGGCGGCGAACGGCGCCTGCACCTCGGCCATCACCTCGCGAACCATCGGCGCGAGGCGCTCCTGGTGGCCGCGGCTCATCGGCTCGCTGATCGCAGCCAGGGTCTGCTCGCCCCGGACCACCGCCGCCGAGCAGGCGCCAAGGCAGGTGTCGAGGGCTAGGATGAGCATGAGAAGAGAGGACGTAGGACGTAGGACGTAGGACGTAGGAGGTCGAAGAGAGGACGTAGGACGTAGGACGTAGGACGTAGGACACAGGGCTTAGTCGGCTGTAGCGAGCGCCCGGGTTGGCGACCTGCAACGCCGTTGGCGCGCCGTCCTACGTCCTCCGTCCTACGTCCTACGTTCTTCTGCAACACGTCCCCGCGCCTCACAGAACCCGGCACGCCTCGTCGAACTCGAAGCGGGGCAGGCGGCCGAAGAGGCCTGCCGGTTCGCCATAGCCGATCGAGCAGATGAAGTTGGAGCGGATGTTGGTCCCGGCGAAGAAGAGCTCGTCGACCTTGGCGTTGCTGAAGCCGGACATCGGCCCGCAGTCGAAGCCGAGCGCGCGGGCGGCCATGATCATGTAGGCGCCCTGCAAGGTCCCGTTGCGGAACGCCGTCGTCTCGGCGAACTCCGGTTTGGCGAAGACGTCCTTCATGCCCGGGTTGTGCGGGAAGAGCCGCGGGATGTGCTCGTGGAAATCGAGGGCGTGGCCGACGATGGCGGTGCAGGGCGAGGCCTTGATCTTGGGCGCGTTCGTGCTCGAGGCGGCGGAGGCGAGCTTTTCCTTGGCCTCCTCGCTGACGCAGAAGACGAACCGCCCCGGATTGGAGTTGGCCGAGGTCGGCCCCATCCGCGCCAGCTCATAGATCCGCTCCAGCGCCCCCTCCGGCAGCGGCTGCGCCTTCCACGCATTGTGCGTCCGCGCCGTGCGGAACAGGCGATCAAGGGCAGCGTCGTCCAGGGGGGTCATGCGGGATCTTTCATTCCAAACAATCCCAAAATCTCTCGTCATGGCCGGCCGTCAGTGCCACGGCTGTCCGGTTCATTTTGCTGGACGAGGCGCACGACGCTGATTCTACTCGGATTCAAACACTTGCCGGTGATTTGGACACGAGAGGAGACAACGCCGTGCGCCACCACAATAGCGTCATGCACGGGCTACTGAAGAGCGTT
>JAFANN010000157.1 GCA_019232665.1 Caulobacteraceae bacterium
GCGCCAGTCGTTGCGCGCGCCGCGCTGGAGGTAGCGCCGGGCTTGAGTACGATCTCCAGGAACTCGGCCCTCGCGTCGATCCGGCGGATTTCGGAGAACCCGAACACGCTCTCATAGAAACGGGCGGCGCGCTCGACGTCGGGGGCGGTCAGGGACGCCGCAGCGACAGTCAAACTAACGCCGACGACAGTCGACGGCTCCTGGGCCCAGGCGACGCGGGAGAGCCCCAACACCGCAAGCGCCGAAATCCCAAAAAGAACACCAGATCTCACTGTCGCCCCCATCTCGGCCTTGCGGCAGCAAAGCTCGTTTGTGGGGCCATGGGAAGGCCGGCCAACGGCTGGCGCTCAAGCGTTGACGTCGACGACCACCCGACCGCGCACCTTCGCGGCCAGGATCTCCTCGGCCAGTTGGGGGACGTCGGACAGCGCGGCCCTACGCGTCATGGTCTCGAGCAGGCCAAGGTCGAGGTCGCGAGCGAGGCGCATCCACGCTTCCTCGCGGCGAGGCTTGGGGCACATCACCGAATCGATCCCGACCAGCGTGACGCCCCTGAGGATGAACGGCGCGACCGACGCCGGCAGGTCCATGCCCTGGGCGAGGCCGCAGGCCGTCACGGCTCCGCCGTAGCGGGTCTGCGACAGGACGTTTGCGAGGGTGTGACTGCCCACAGCGTCGACCGCGCCTGCCCACCGCTCCTTGCCGAGCGGCCGCCCCGGCCCGGAGAGTTCGGCCCGGTCGATGATGTCCGCCGCGCCAAGCCCAGTAAGGTATTCGCCCTCCTCTGCCTTGCGGCCGGTCGAGGCAACCACCCGATAACCAAGCTTCGACAACAGGGCCACGGCCACGCTGCCAACGCCTCCGGCGGCGCCCGTGACGATCACCTCGCCCTTGTCGGGCATGACCCCCTCGCGCTCGAGGCCCAGCACACACAGCATCGCTGTGTAGCCCGCCGTGCCGATCGCCATCGCCTGGGCGGTCGACAGGCCCTGCGGGAGCTTCACCAGCCAGTCGCCTTTGACACGCGCCCTCTGGGCATAGCCGCCGTGGTGCGTCTCCCCGACACCCCAGCCGTTGAGGACCACCTTGTCGCCCGGCGCAAAGCCAGCATGGGCCGACCGCTCCACTGTGCCGGCGAAGTCGACGCCTGGCGTGAGCGGCCAGACCCGCACCACCGGGGCGCGGCCAGTCATGGCCAGGCCGTCCTTGTAGTTGACGGTCGAGTAGTCGACGCGGACGTCAACGTCGCCGGCCATCAGATCCGAGTCGGCGAGATCGACGATGCGTGCCTCCTGACCGCCGTCGGTCTTGAACAGGCGGATCGCCCGGAAGGTCTCGCTCATCCGTTTTCGTCCTTGGTCTGCTGATCGAGCCCGAACCGCCGACCCTGTTTGCCTCGCACGGCCAAGTCGACAGTCAGCAGGCGGCGTTCGCCCTCCACACGGTGCGGCATGCCCGGCAGGTAGTACATGGCCTGATAGTCGCCCAAGGAGTCTTCCAGCGCGCCGGTGTAGCCCTGAGCATCCTGCGCCTTGTTGATTTCCATCTTGGCGAAGCGCAGCGCGTCCGGGCTGTTTTCCGCCACGCGGCGGGCCCAGGCGTAGGTCTCCCGCTCCAGATCGGCGGCGGGCAGGACGCGGTTGACGAAGCCGTATTGCTCCGCCTCGGCGGCGGTGATGAACCGGCTCTCGAAGCACAGTTCCTTGGCGCGGCGTACGCCGATGTCCCACGGGATCGACATGTATTCGACGAACCCGGCGAGGAACTCGGCGCTGTCGGCGGCGAACACCAGGTCCATGGCCGCCGCGAGCATCCAGCCGGCATAGATGCAATAGCCCTCGACCATTGCGATTGTCGGCTTGGGGAAGTTCCGCCAGCCGAGCAGCAGATCGAGGTTGTACTTCTTGAACTGGTCATAGACCTCGATGCCGGGCCGGGCGCCCAGGCCCTCGCGATAGGAGCTCGCTTCGGGCGTGCCGAGATCGTGGCCTGTGGAGAAATGTCCTCCGGAGCCGCGCACGATCACGACCTTGACCGCCTTGTCCTCGCGGGCCAGGGCGAACGCCCGGTCGATCTCGTCGAGCATCCGATAACCCTGGGCGTTGCGGTATCTCGGCCGGTTCATCGTAATGACGCCCAGCGGCCCGTCGACCTCGTAGAGGATCTCCTCGAACGTCACCCTCGCACCTCCAGCCATCGCAGGCCGCGCTTCCCGCCGCGGTCGAACGGTTATGCGATGACCTCGACCACCATGGCGAGGGCCTTCCTTGCGTTCGGCGCTAGCGAGCGCACTGTGAGATTATGAAGAACATCACAGTCTCTGTGGACGATGACACCTATCGCCGCGCGCGACTGCGAGCCGCCGAACAGGAGACGTCCGTCTCTGCGCTGGTCGGGAATTTCTGACCGAGTTGGGTCGGGGCGAGACCAGGGTCGAGCAACTGAAACGCGAGGAGGCCCTGCTGCGAGATCGGATCGTCGCTTTCCGGGCTGCGGACCGGGTCGCCAGGGACGGCATCCACGAGCGTCACAAGTGACGACGCGGATTTTTCTCGACACCAACATTCTTCTGTACTCGATCAGCAACGATCCTCGAGAAAGGGCAAAGCGTGAGCGTGCAATTGCCCTCCTCGACCGCAGCGATTGTGGCTTGTCGGTTCAGGTGCTGCAGGAATTCTCTGTCCAGGCCACCAGGTCCACCCGCGCCGACGCCCTACCCCACGAACTTGCCGCCGGGCTCATCCGCACTTGGCTGCGCTTCGAGGTCCAGGACACTACCGTAGCAGTCCTCGCGGGCGCCCTGGAGATAAGCGCCGCACACGGGTTTTCTTACTAGGACAGCGCAATCATTGCTGCTGCGCGGGCGCTGGGCTGCCGCGAACTCCACACGGAGGACCTGAGCCACGGCTGGGTTATCGACGGCGTCGCCATTGTCGATCCGTTCCGCTGAGCAGGCGCACCTCAGCCGGCGGCTTCATTGATCTGGGCACGAACGACGGAAGCCTTGACCACCGGGATCTCGTCGTCCGTCATCGGACGCAAGATGCGTTTGCGCGCCATGGCGGCGGCGATAAACGGGGCCAGTTCCTGCGCCTTGCGGGCTTCGCGCTTGGCGACCTGCGCCTTGAACTCGCCCATCACCTCGGAGGCGAACAGCTCCAAAGACTGGCAGATGTGCTCGTGGCTATTGCGGCCGGCCTGCTGCAGGAAGATGACCTGGTCGACACCCGCCTCCTGGAAGGCGCGGATATGGTCCCGGATGTCGCCCGGCGTGCCGATGCCGTTGACGTTGCGCTCCGCCCTTTGGATCGCGGCGATGATCTCATCGTCCTGCTTTGCGCGAGCTTTCTGAAAGTCCTCGAACAGGCGAGAGCGCCCAGGGACGGTGTCGTGGGCCACCAGGGCGTTGACCGCATAGCCAAAGAACTCGAAGCCCTCCTGCCCTCGCCGTATCGCCTCGGCCCGATCGTGATGCACCGAGAAGTTGGAGACCATCGCGATGTTGGCATTGACGCTGTGGCCAAGCGGAACGCACTCATCAGATTTGATAATGCCATAGTAGATTTCGGCCCAGCTGCGCGCCTCCTCCGGATTGACGAAGGAGAAGGCCAGGGCGCCGATCCCGTTGGCGGCCGCGACCCTGATGGTGTCGCGGTTGGTGCAGGCCATCCACATCGGCGGATGCGGTTTTTGGATCGGCTTGGGCACGATGTTGCGGCAGGGGAAGGAGAACCCCCTCCCCTCGAAGCCCGGATAGGGGGTCATCACCATCATGTTGGCGATCTGCTCGCCGGCCTCCAGCGCGAGCGCCCGCTTCTCCTTTGCCGGGATCTTGAAGCCGCCGAGCTCCAGCCGCGTGGCGCCTTCGCCGATGCCGAAATCGACACGCCCGTTGGACACGATGTCCAGGGTTCCCAGACCTTCGGCGACCCGCGCCGGATGATTGTAGTTCGGGATGACCTGGCGGATGCCATGGCCCAGGCGGATCGTCTTGGTCAGCGCCGCCGCGGCGGCCAGGAACACTTCCGGCGCCGACGAGTGGGAGTATTCCTCGAGGAAGTGATGCTCGACCTCCCAGGCATAGTCGTAGCCCAGCCGATCTGCCAGCACGACCTGCTCCAGCGCATGGTGGAACAGGCGCGCCTCGTCGCCCTCATTCCACGGCTTGGGCAGTTGATGCTCGTAGAAGACGCCAAAGCGCATCGGGGTGTTCCTCCGGTGGCCCACGTTGGCTGGGGCCGCTCGGCCGATATCAGGCGCCCAAGTGAGGAGGCGCGCAAGCCGGACTGACCGGACCCTTGACCGCAAACGTCCTGAGCGATGGCCGCACCGACCGGCTGTTGTCAAAGCCCTGGCTCTCCTCCAGGGACCTGCCGTGATCGCCGCGCACATTATCACTTGGATCATCTGCGCCGCGGCCACGGCGGGCGTAATCGTGCGCCCATTCCGCTGGCCCGAGGCCACGTGGGCAATAGCCGGCGCCGTCGCGCTGGTTGCCGCCGGACTTCTTCCCCTTGTCACGGCATGGGCGGCCGTCGGCAAGGGCCTCGACGTCTATCTCTTTCTCGCCGGCATGATGCTGCTCTCGGAAGTTGCGCGGGAGGAAGGGCTGTTCGACCGCGTCGCGTCCTTTGCCGTGACCCATGCCGCAGGCTCCGCGCGACGCCTCTTCGCGCTGGTCTACGCCGCTGGCGCGGTGATCACGGCCCTGCTCTCCAACGACGCCACAGCGGTCGTGCTGACGCCGGCCGTCTATGCGGCCGCCAAGGCCGCCCGGGCTGATCCCCTGCCGCACCTGTTCGTCTGCGCGCTCATCGCCAACGCCGCCAGCTTCGTCCTGCCGATCTCGAACCCTGCCAACATCGTTCTCTACGGCGACCACACGCCGCCACTGTGGCCGTGGCTGAAGGCCTTTCTTCTCCCGTCGGTAGTGTCCATCGGCGCCACCTTCCTGGCGCTGCGCTGGGTCGAGCGGCGTGGGCTCGAAGGCCCGTGCGCGGCCGGCGTGGAGGCGCTGCCCATGACCGCCGGAGCCTGGACCGCGGTTCTCGGCATCGGTCTCACCGCCGTGGTCCTGCTGACTGTCTCCGCGCTGGATGTCCACCTTGGCCTGCCGACGTTCGTCATGGGCCTGGTCACGGCGACGATCGTCTGGGTGCGTGGCCGCCGCTCGCCTGGGCGAACCCTCAGGAGCGTGTCTTGGCAGGTGCTCTTTCTCGTCGCGGGCCTCTTCGTCCTCGTCCAGGGCCTGGAGTTCACCGGCGTCATCGCCGTCCTCGTGCGGCTTCTCTCACGCGGCGTGAGCGCATCCGTCGAGGTCACGGCCTGGGCTGCGGGCGGCGCGATCGCTCTGGTCAGCAACCTCACCAACAACCTGCCTGCGGGTCTCGTCGCCGCCTCCACGCTCGCGAAGGCGAAGCCGCCGCCATCGGTGACCGACGCCCTGCTGATCGGCGTCGATCTGGGACCGAACATCTCGGTCACAGGGTCCCTGGCGACCATCCTCTGGCTGACCGCGATCCGCCGCGAGGGCGCGGACGTCGGATTCGTGCGATTCCTGAAGGTTGGAATCGTCGTCACCCCGCCGGCCCTGGGCCTCGCCCTCGCGGCTCGCTTGCTGGTCGGCTGACGGAGCGTCAGAACTTGACGTGGACCCCGAACTCGTAGGTCTGCTCGTAATACTCCCGCTGGATTGGATACGACGGATTGTAGACGAAGAAGCGAAGCGGCGTGTTCGTGATATTCTTCACGTCGAAGTAGAGACCGACGTTGGGCGTGATCTGATAGGACGAAGTCCAATCCAGCGTCAGACGGTCGTCCTGGATGGAGTCGGCGGCTTTCGAACCTCCAAGCGAGAACAGCTCCTTGCTCACATACTCCGCCGCGATACGGAACTGCAGACCGTACTTGTCGTAGAAGCCCGACAGGTTCCACGTCGTGTGAGACGTTCCCGGCAAAAGCCCGTATTCCGCTTGCCCCGTGCCGGACGTCGCCGCGTCATATTCCTCGATGCGCGAGTCTACGAAGGTGGCGTTGGCGTCAACACCGAAGCCGCTGAATACGCCGGGCAAGAAGAGGAACTGTTGGCGGTACGTGAGTTGTATGCCTCGGGCGTAGGCGTCCGGACGGTTGGCGAAAGTCGTATATGTCGCAAAGAGCCCTTGGAATGGCGGATAGCTGCCGGTGTACAGTCGGTGTTCGACCTGGGTAACAATATAATTGGAGAACTGCTTGTCGAAGATTCCCGCCTGAACGATTCCGCCCTGGGGCAGATACCATTCGTAGTCGAGGTCGAAGTCCTGCCCAGTGGTCGGTTTGAGGTTCGGATTGCCCTGAGTGATCGCTGGCTGGGTCGGGTCGAAGTTGGAACTCGTCGCCGCCGTATTCTGCAGGAAGCCAGGCCGCCCTATGCCTGTTGAATAGACCGCACGCACCAGCATGTTCGGCTCGATCTGATAGCGCAGCTGCAGTGACGGGAAGGCGTTGATGTAGCTTTCCGGCCGGTTGACGAAGACGAAGGTCATGGCGGGGTTGTCGTCGCTGTAGGCGCCGTACTGGGCATCGGTCGCCTCGACCCGGACGCCGACGACGTAGCTGAACTTGCCAAACTCGCCGAGATATTCGGCATATCCAGCATAGATGTTCTCGTGATCGTGGAACGACGCGCTCTGGTCCTGCCCATCAGGCAGGGTGCCGTTGCTGGTGATCACGCCAGTTGCGTAGGCGTTATGGACGCAGACTAGGCACACCTGCGGTCCATTCGTGTATTGCCCGTAGAAATTGGTGTTCGCCGGCGTCGAAGCCGTCGTGAACGAGAGGGGCGTGATCGCCGAGTCGTACGCGAAGGGCGTCGAGTCCTTTGTCCTCAGGCGCACTTCCGCGCCGACCTTGATCCGGTCGCTGTCCTTGAACGGAGAGGGAATCGTAAGATTGGCCGCGTAGGCCCACTCGTAGTCGACGTCGAATTCGGCCGAATTCGACACGCTCGTCAGCGGCGCGTAGTTCGCCGGATTGTTGACGAGCGCATTATCGCCTTGGAGGACCGGATAGTTCCCGTTGTTCGCTGTGTTGTTGTAGTAGAAACTTCCAATCGTCGGCCCCTGCCAGTCGGCGCCATAGTTGTAGCTCTGGTGGTAGGTCGCGCGGCTGTATGATGCGCGATAGTCGAGGACGATATTACCCCAGCGATCGACGCCGCCGATAACGTAGACCTGATTTCGGTGGGTCTCTTGCTCCTCGGTGCTGGCGATGTCGGCCGTGGCGTCCGTGATATAGCCGCCGTTGGTCTGCGCGACGGCGTTGGGCACGTCGAAGGTGTAGGTCAGTCGGTTCTTGGCGACGGCCTCCGTGTACCCGGCCATATTGGCGCGAATGTAGTACTCGTGGTCCTCGTTGGGCTTGAACTCGAACTCGCCGCCGAAGCCGAAGCGACGTCGGTGATAGTTGTATTGCCGAAGCTGGATGTCGTCGTACTGCCGGTCCGTACCGGGGGAGTCGTAGTCTTCCTCGATGTCGTCGAAGCCGCGGCGGTCCTGCATCGTGGAGGCGGTGAGAACCAGCGAGAACGGCGTGGGATTGGTGATGAAGCCGCCGGGCGCAACGGGATCCTCGCCTTCGCCCTGAATCACGAGGTGGCCGTTCTCGAAGCCCCACCGCACCCCGCCGGCGGCCTGGATATTCGACGGACCGGTATGGCCGTGCATGGGCTCGTCGCCCCATCCGAACAGACCATCGAAGAACGGCTTGGAGATGTTGGCTGCGCTGCGCGGCGTCAGTTCGATCGTGCCGCCCAGGCTCTCGGCCTCGTGGTCGGGCAAAGGCGTGTAGGTGACCACCAGGCCGTCGATCGAGCCGATCGGGACGGTGTCGTACTCGACAGCCCGGCCACCGCCGCCGAAGTAGGTGCCTCCGGGATAGGTGTTGAGGAGCGGCACGCCGCCGAAGGTGGATCCGGCGAGGTTGCCGTCGATCCCTCGAATGTTGACGAAGCGGCCTTCCCCCGTGTCGGTCGACAGCGACACGCCAGGCATGCGGCCGAGCGCTTCGGCGGCATTGAAGTCGGGATAGGTCTGGATCACCTCCGCCGGCTGGATCGAGACGAGATTGGGAGCCTCGAACTGCCGCTGGCGGGCCACCACTTCCTCCCGGGGCGCGGCAGTGACGATGACGTCGGACAGCGACGTCGTGTTCCCGGCCCGCGTCAACTCGGCGGCGCTGCTCCTCGTGGCGGCGTTCGGCGCGCCCTGCTCAGCCGCCGGCGTCCCAGGTGCGGGTTGGTCCTGGGCGACAGCATGCGTGGCGGCAAGAAGGGCGGTCGAGCCGAGCAGAAGCGCGGCGCGCGTTATCCTGGTCATGGAGGGTCCCTCGTTCAGGGACCCGGCGCGATGTGCTCTCGCGAAAATACCGTCCCCGCGGGACGCCTTAAGACCTCAGTTAGATGACAGGCGCGTGAAGTTCGCATGGATGTTTTGCGACATCTTTGCCTGGATACACAGATTGAATCTGAGAGCACTAATCGGCAGATGCGGGATTACGGCCTTGACGTCCTTGTTTCTCAATATGTTTGAGCACAGGATTCCAGCCCGTGCGTCGTGTGGTCTCGGCGCCGGTTGCAGGAACAGAGCCGAGGCGTGCTGGACGCCTCGAGGCTATGGATCGAACGCTCAGACGCGATGCGCGCCGCACCCGAGCCGGAGTCTGGTCACTTCGTTGGGTCGAACATCAACAGACTGAGGGTTCCCGGCTTGCGCTGGGGAGCGCCGCCGGGTGTGGCGGGCGGGCTGACCTCCATCGCCGCCACGAATAGGCGACCAGTCTTCGGATCGACTGACATGGTGCGACCGGTGATTTGCGACTTCACGGTCTCCAGCGGCTCATATTTGTCCGGCGACACCTGCTGATAGACGCTGATCGTGCCGTCGACGCCATTGGTGCTGAACACGCGCTTGCGCATCGGATCGAAGGCGATGGCGTCGCTGCCGCGACCGATCGGGAGCTTGGTCACCACGGTCCCCGAGTTGGTGTCCAGCACCATCAGCTGGCTGTTGATGCAGCCCATGAAGGCGCGGTGGTTCACCGAGTCGATAGCCAATCCGTGCGGACTTGCACAGTCGGGGGTGGGGAAGTGCGCGACGACCGTGTTGGTGCGCGCGTCGATCTTGATCAGATCGCGGCTGCCGGCGCCCGAGATGTAGAAGAAGCCCTTCCCATCTGCAGCGCCGTATTCGAGATTCTCGCCGCCTGCGATGGACGCCACGACCTTGTCGGTATGCGGATCGATGACGGAAATCGTCTTCGCATCTCCGTCCATGACGAAGACGTGGCCCGTCACGGGCTCCATGGCGATGGCGTCGGCGTCGTCCGCCGTGGGGATCTGTTTGGTCACTTTCAGGGTCTTCAGGTCAAAGGCGACGGCCTGTCCGTTCTTGCCGTCGTCAGTGAACCCCTTGCCGGTCACGTGTGAGACGCCGATGCCATGGGTCCCGCCGGGAATACCGGTCACCTCGCCGATCACCTTCGCCGAGCGACTGTCCACCACCGAGAGCCTGTCCGCGTGGGCGACATAGACCCGCCCGGAGTCGTGATCGAAAACCACATAGTCCCAGCGGTCGGGAGGCCCCAGCGGGACCGTCTTGACAAGTGTATAGGCCGGGGCGGCAAACGCAGCCGAAGGCAGCAGCATGAGCGCAGCGATCTGCGCAGCCATATTTCGTTTCATGTCGGGATCCCTCCTGCATGGCCGATCGATGCTCGGCTCTGGGCGCAAACTCGGACACCTGCCACGCCCCCTGCGGTCGGCCTGCGCCGGAACCATCGGCGTCCAGGTTGAGGCCATCGAGCGCAGCAGCGAAGTCTCTGCTCATCTAGTCCTCTTCAGGAACGCTGTCTCGCGCCCTCGGATTGATTATTCCCAACCCTCCAACCGGTCTCGAATGGCGCAAAGAAGAGGCGCGTCAGACCTCTACTGCGTAGGCCCGGCCCGTGCCTCATCGGCGCGCGCCCCACCGATCAGACGGTAGATCGCCGGCATTCCGAGCAGCACGAGCGGTCCCTGGGCGAACAGGCCGGCGATGATGGCGATCGCCAAGGGGCGTTCCATCGACGCGCTCCCTCCCAGGGCGAGCGCCAACGGCGCCAGGGCCAGGATTGCGGCGAGCGTGGTCATGGCGATCGGGCGCAGACGGTTGACGCCAGCGTCCACCAGCGCCCGTTCCGGCGCTTCGCCCTC
>JAFANN010000197.1 GCA_019232665.1 Caulobacteraceae bacterium
CTTGAGCGCGAGGCGCGCAGGGCGGCCGCGGCCGAGGATCTCCTCGATGACTTCGATCGCCGCCGAGATCCGGCCGCCGTCGCGCAAGGGACCTCAGACCCTGGTCGGGTAGTTCGGCGCCTCGCGAGTGATCATGACGTCGTGCACGTGGCTCTCGCGAACGCCGGCACCGCTGATCCTCACGAACCGCGCGCGCGTCTGGAACTCGGCGATGTCCGGCGCGCCCAGATAGCCCATCGCAGCGCGAAGGCCGCCGACCAGCTGGTGGATGACGGGCGCGATCGGCCCCTTGTACGGCGTCTGACCCTCGATCCCTTCCGGCACCAGCTTCATTGTGTCCTCCACCTCCTTCTGGAAGTAGCGGTCGGCCGAACCGCGGGCCATGGCACCCAGGGAGCCCATGCCGCGGTACGACTTGTAGCTGCGGCCCTGGTAAAGGAAGACCTCGCCCGGCGACTCGTCGGTGCCGGCGAACATCGAGCCCATCATGGCGCTCGATGCGCCCGCGCCGATCGCCTTGGCGAGGTCGCCCGAGTAGCGGATGCCGCCATCGGCGATCACCGGGACATTGGCCTCCTTCGCGGCGCGGACAGCCTCGGAGATCGCAGTGAACTGAGGCACGCCGACGCCGGCGACGATGCGGGTCGTGCAGATCGACCCAGGGCCGATACCGACCTTGATCGCATCGGCGCCGGCGTCCACCAGCGCGCGAGCGCCGTCGTAGGTGGCGACGTTGCCGGCCACGATCTGCACGCGGTTGGTTTCGCGGGCCAGGCGACGGACGGCGTCGCCTACGGACTTCGAATGTCCGTGAGCGGTGTCGATCACGACCACGTCAACGCCGGCGTCGATCAGGGCCATCGACCGCTCGAAGCCGGCGTCTCCGACGGTGGACGCCGCGCCGACCAGCAGCCGACCGCGCGAGTCCTTGGCGGCGTCGGGGTGGGCCTCGGCCTTCTCCATGTCCTTGACGGTGATCAGCCCCACGGCCCGGTAGTCGTCGTCGATCACGATCAGACGCTCGATCTTGTGCCGCCGCAGCAGGCCTCGGGCGGTCTCCTGGCTCACGCCTTCGCGCACCGTGACGAGGTTTTCCTTCGTCATCAGGGCCGAAGCCGGGACGTCGGCGCCCCCTTCGAAGCGCATGTCACGATTGGTGAGGATGCCCACCAGTTTTCCGGTGCCGCGTTCGACCACCGGAAAACCGGAGATGCGCCGCTGCGCCTTGATCTCTCGGATCTCGCGGAGGGTCGTGTCGGGGTGGATGGTGAGGGGGTTGATCACCATGCCGCTCTCGAAGCGCTTCACCTCGCGCACCTGATCCGACTGCTGCTCCACCGTCAGGTTGCGGTGGAGCACGCCCATGCCGCCCGCCTGGGCCATGGCGATGGCCAGTCGGCTCTCGGTGACGGTGTCCATCGCCGCCGAAACGAGCGGGATGTTCAGACTGATCTGCCGGGTAAACCGGCTCGCCGTACTCACCTTGGTTGGCAAGACCTCGGACGGACCGGGTTCGAGCAAAACATCGTCGAAGGTGAGCCCTTCGCGAATCTCCATGAGACTCTCCGTTTTGCGCGGCGGAGATAGCCGCGCTCCTCCGCCGCCGCAAGGGGTGCGACGGCGTGTCCGGCCGTCGAAGCGATCGATCCCTGGGCGCCGGGCCGTCCGCGAGGCGACCCAAAGCCACCTTCCAACAGAAGGCCTTGGGACCGGCGGCCGCCGGCGCTAGAGCGCGGATATGGCGTTCTTCCGCAACGACCGCGTCAACTGGCTGAACCTGCACTACGCGATCAGCGCCCTCGTCCGGACAGGAGGGGACGCCTTCTTCTGCGCCTTCCTCCTCCAGAGGGGCCTGCCGATCCCGACGGTGCTCACCGCCCTCGCCGCAATCCTGGCGGGACGGTTCCTCGTGAGGCCCGCGGTCCTGCCGCTGGCGATCCGTTTCGGCCTGAGGCCCATGCTGATCGCCGGCTCGGTGCTGGTGGGCGCGCAGTATCCGCTGCTGGCGCTGGTCACGGACGTGGGGCCCTGGCTCTACGCCCTCGTGGCAGTTTCGGCAGTCGCCGATGCTGTTTACTGGACATGCTACCACGCCTATTTCGCCTCGCTCGGCGACGAGGCGCACCGCGGCCACCAGATCGGCGCCCGTGAGGCGATCTCGGCGCTGACCGGCATCGTCGGACCCCTGGCGACGGGTTGGTGCCTCAACGTCTTCGGCCCGATGGTCGCGTTCGGAGTGACGGGCGCGGTGCAGGCGGTGTCCGCCCTGCCCCTGCTGCGCACGCCGGACGCGGCGGTCGCCCCCGAGGCGCCGCCCGGCTCCCGACGGACGCTGCTGACGGGGGCCTGGTTCTTCGCCGTCGACGGATGGATCGGCGCGGGCTCTTACATCCTTTGGCAGATCGCGCTCTTCGTTTCGCTGGGCCGTAGCTACACCGCCTTCGGCGGCGTTCTCGCGCTCGCAGCTCTCGTCGGCGCGATCAGCGGCATGGCGCTAGGCAGATGGATCGATCGTGGCCATGGCCGACGCGCCGTGGGGCTGGCGCTCGGCTGGACAGCGACGGTCCTCGCGTTCCGCGCCTTCGCCTTCGGCCAGCCTGTCCTGGCGGTGATCGGCAGCGCGGCAGGCGCCGTAGGCGCCGCCCTCTACATCCCCACCCTGATGACCGCCGTCTACAACCAGGCCAAGCTCTCGCCCTGCCCCTTCAGGTTCCACATGGCGGCGGAGGGCGGCTACGACGTGGGCTGCGCGGCGGGTTGCCTGACCGCGGCGGCGATCTTGCGGTTGGGCGCGCCGATGAGCGTCGCCCTGCTCGCCCCGCTCGCGGGGCTGGTCGTGATGACGGTCATGCTGTCGCGCTACTACCGGCGGGCCGGGCTGCTGGAGCCGGCCCGGACCTAGAGGGTCGTCGCTTCACACGATCGTCCGAAGAGTCCTCTCCGACGTCCGCCGCCTCAATGCCCAACCCAGTCCGCCAATGCCGACCAACATCAGCGCCCAGGCGGAGGGTTCGGGTACGTCATTGACTGTCACGAACTTGAAAGTGAAGGCTCCGTACGCCGGGTTCCCGCCATTAAGGCTTGGCGGATAAAGGAAATTGGGTGGCGGGTTCGGACAGGCGACCGGATTGGCGAGGCATGCGACCAAAGTCGCGAACGTCGCCGGATCCTGCATGGTCGACTGCTGTCCGCCGATGATCAGCGCGCCGCCGTTCGTCCCAAGGTACACGGTGGGCGTATTGGGAGCGTTCTTGATGACGCTGTACTCGGTGGAAAAGCTGAAGTCCGTCACGCCGAAGTCGGCGCCGTCGAAGGCGCTGTCGCCGGTTTGAACCGTGTAGGTGAAGGTGGCGGTCTTGCCGGCCGCAATGGTGGCCGGGAACGACACGACGGTGGGAAAGGAAATCACGTCGGTTGGATCGCCGCTCACCGGAATCGTCGTGACGAGGGCGAAGTCGAGGACGATCGGATCGATCTTGTTCGGGTTCGTCACGTCGATCGAGTAGGTGGCGAGGCCCGATCCCTCGATCAGGGTTCCCTTACCCATGATGCCCGAGTGCGGCATGTTGTTCAGGAAAGGATCGGCGACGACGGGGCTCGCCGCCAGGGCGGCGGCGCACGCCAGGACACACACGGGTGCGACGGATGTCATGTCTGAACCTCCCTCGTCCGTCGGCCGGACGGCCTCACGTGTGCTTCCTCCCGGCGCCTATCTCCCCGCCGAGGGAGCGTTTCAATTTCGTGACAATTATGTGGAATTGTCAAGTTAACACGTCCACTTTCTGGCTTTTTTTCGCCCTTCTTGAATCTTCCAAAATACAACAAGGATGTGTCGTACGGGCAATTACCTCATGCGTTCCGGGAGGTTGAGCACTTTTCGCGTGCTCTTTACAAAAAGTGAAGCTTGCCTGGATAAAGCGTTGCCTTATTGGCTGGCTAAGCCTGCGGTTTAGTTGCTCGGGGCCCGATAGCCGGTGGCGACGATATAGACCTCCGAGCTTTCCGCGCGGCTCGCCTTGGGCTTCACGTTCCGCACCGCAGAGAACCGCCGCTTGAGACTCTCGAGGACCTGACCGGTATCCCCGCCCTGGAACGCCTTGGCGACGAAAGCCCCGCCTGGCTTGAGGCACGTCCCCGCGAAGTCGGCCGCCGCCTCGATCAGGGCCATGATCCGCAAATGGTCGGTCTGCCGGTGACCGGTAGTGTTCGGCGCCATGTCCGAGAGCACGAGATCAGGCGCGCCGCCCAACGCCTCGAGCAGGCGGGGCCCGATGACCGGATCGGTGAAATCGCCCTGAAGGATCACCGCAGGGGGCAGCGGATCCACAGGAAGCAGGTCCACGCCCACGACGACCCCGGCGCGACGGGCGAGCGCCACCTGGATCCACCCGCCAGGGGCGCAACCGAGATCAATCACCCGTGAACCGCGGCGGATCAGTCCGAAGCGGTCGTCGATCTCCGCAAGCTTGAAGGCGGCCCTGGAGCGGTAGCCCCGGGCGCGAGCCTCGGCGGCGAAGGGATCGTTGATCTGCCGCTCCAGCCACGCCTGCGACGACGCGGTTCGGCTCTTTGCAGTCTTCAGACGCGCGGGGGTTGCGCGGCCGGATGGATCGCCGCCGGCGGGCGGTCGAACCATCCGTTTGCGTGGCGGCTCGCTCACGATGCGGTTCCGCGCTGGCGACGCGTCCGGTGAGAAGCCAGGAGACTCAGCAGGAGACCCTCCCGCAGACCCCGATCAGCCACGCGGACGCGCGCTGCAGGCCAAAGCTCCTGCACCGCCTGGAGTATCGCTGCGCCCGCAAGCACCAGATCGGCGCGATCGGGCCCGATACAGGGCTGCACGGCGCGCGCTTCGACAGACAGAGCGGCGAGGCGGTCGGCGGCGCCCTCGCAGGCTTCGCGGGTCATCCACAAGCCGTCGACTCGCCGCCGTTCGTATCGCTTGAGATCGAGATGGACCCCCGCGAGGCTGGTGATGGCGCCCGAGGTGCCGACGATATGGCCGCGCCCGGACTCGAAGAGGTCGCGCAGGCCGTCGGCTCCTTCGAATTTCGCAAGCTCGACCTTGAACGCCTCGATCATCGCGCGCCGCCAGGCCGGATCGCCCGGCGCCTCGGGGAACCGTTCGGCCAGGGTGACCACGCCAATCGGCGCCGAATACCAGGCGGCGATTGGGGGCGGCCCGCGCTCCCGTCCGCTCGCGTATTCCGACAAGCCCGGGGCGCGCATGTCGAGCCACGACAGCTCGGTCGAGCCGCCGCCGACGTCCAGCACGAGACCCGCTTCGGCCTTGCGGTCGAGCAGGTCCATGCAGCCGATCACCGCGAGCTCGGCCTCCTCGCGAGGTGAGATCATCTGCAACTGCAGCCCGGTCCGCTCGGCGACCCGCTCGAGGAATTCAGGTCCGTTGGCCGCAACCCGGCAGGCCTGCGTCGCCACCGCACGAAAGCAGGAAACGCCGCGACGCTCGATCCTTTCGGCGCAGACCTGCAGGGCTTCGATGGCGCGGTTCATGGCCGACTCAGCCAGGCGTCCAGTGTGGGAGACGCCCTCGCCAAGGCGAACGATGCGGGAATACGCATCCACGATCCGGAAACCGCGCAGGCTGGGCTTGGCGATCAGCAGCCGACAGTTGTTCGTGCCGAGATCCAGGGCGGCGAACACCGGCGCTCTGGGAGACAATGTCATGAGGCCGCGCGGAAACTCGAGCGCCGATGTCGCCTCGTCCATCCCAATCGTTCCACACTGCGAGACAGCCGCGCCCCCGAACCGGACAACGGCGCCTGCTTTGAAAACGCAAGTTAGCAACGCTCGACCGCCGGAAAAAGGCAGCCCTTGTCGCGAGCGGCGAACGCTCTACGTTCAGGGGCCGTTCAAAGTGAAGCCGTCAGGCTGCATCCTGCTATGACCACGAAAGTCGCAAAATTCGCCCTTGGCCAAGTGGTCAAACACCGTGTCTTCCACTTTCGTGGGGTGATCTTTGACGTCGATCCGGTGTTCGCCAACACCGAGGAATGGTGGCTGTCGATCCCCGAGGAGGTGCGACCAAGGAAGGACCAGCCCTTCTATCACCTGCTCGCGGAGAACGAAAAATCGAGCTACGTCGCCTACGTCTCGGAACAGAATCTCCTGCCAGACGACAGCCACGAGCCTGTCGGCCATCCCCATACAGCCCTTATATTCTCCGAGTTCGCCGAGGGCCGTTATCGGCTCCGGCCTCGCATCACCCACTAGGTGGGTACAATGGCGCCAGGCGTGGTCCAGGAGCGTTGAGTAAGCCATGAGCGTAGCGACTGCCGCGCGCGTAGCCCCTTCGCCCGATTGGGTTATCGACCAGGGCTGGGCAAACTACGGCGCCGCCGAACATCAGGTCTGGGTGACCCTCTACGAGCGGCAGAAGGACATTCTCCCCGGACGCGCTTGCGACGCATACCTGCGCGGTCTCGAGGCGCTCGACCTTCACCGCGGAGGCATCCCCGATTTCGCGCGAATAAACCCGGAACTGCAGCGCCTGACCGGCTGGAACGTGGTCGCTGTACCCGGACTGGTGCCGGACGAGGTCTTTTTCGAGCATCTGGCCAATCGGCGGTTCCCGGCAGGACAGTTTATCCGCAAGCCGGATCAGCTGGACTACCTCAGCGAACCAGACATCTTCCACGACGTGTTCGGCCATGTGCCGATGCTGACCGACCCGGTATTCGCCGACTACATGCAGGCCTATGGCGAAGGCGGCCTTCGCGCCGGAAAGCTAGAGCACCTGCACCACCTCGCACGGCTCTACTGGTACACCGTCGAGTTCGGGCTGATGGAAACGCAAGCCGGCCTGCGCATCTATGGCGCCGGCATTGT